>CAMAWO010000008.1 GCA_945861925.1 Bifidobacterium breve
CGCATGGCGGCGTGGATGCTCCAGTGGTGGACGCGGGTGCCCTGGCCGGCCATGCCGATGATGAGGACGTTGCGAGGCTCGTCGCCGCCTGCGGTCGCAACGCCAATGGCCGCAAGGGCGCCATAGGTGTTCTTGCGGCCCTCGTCTCCGGTCATCACGACGATCGGGCCAGTCGGACGGCCCTCCACATCCACCTGAACGGCCGAGACTCCTGCTGGCCATGCAACGTGAGCGAGGTTGGGCTGCCGGCCGATCACGCTCGGCAATTCGTCCTTGGCCAGATGCGAGATGCAGATGAACTCGTCATAGGTGCGAAGCGCATCGAGTCCGGCGGCATACTCCACGCGCGCTGCGGCATGACGCAGGTAGATGGTCGGGTAGTGCATCGGGATGAAGTCGAAGACGATGGCGATCTTGTGGGCCGTGCTGTGGAGGAGCGGGATAAACGGCTCAGGGCTGGCGGTGAGCGGCGACGGCTCAATGAGCACCGAGAAGCCGGGCACGCTCGCCTCGGTGACACGTGTGACCTGCTGGCAGGAACCCGCGAGATCATCGGGCAGGCGCTCGAGGCCCCTATCAACGAGGAGCACGACCTTCTCGTCGCCAACAGCCGCGCGAATGCCAAGGAGTGCACTGCTCGCGAACCGGCCGATGCCGCGGGCGCCGAAGGCGGCACTCTGCAGGCTGCGAGCGTCGAAGAGCACCCGGTTGCCAATGGCCGGCGTGGGCGAATCGGGCGGCGAGGCGAGGCGCACGCGGGTGCGCAGGGCGGCCATGAGGCGCCCGAGTTCATCCTCGTGATTGTCAGTGCGTCGGTCTAGGGTCTCGTCATCGTCATAGGGGCCGGCGTCGAGCCACGCCGCGACTTCCAGCGCATCCTGCGAGGAGAGGGGGGCCAACCCGAAGCCACCACGATGCGGGTCGGCCTTGCCCGCGCGCGCGCCCGGGAGGGCGGGCATGCCCTCGGGGGTGATCCAGTCGACCGTTTCGGCCGGGGCCTTGCCGAGGTAGCCCGGGTCAACGAGATTCGGGAAGTTCGCGGTGACGTGACGTAGGTGACGCTCACGGATGACCGCGCGCTGCAGGGGGCCGGGAGTCTTGAGGATTGCCAGGCGCACCGCGTGCTGGGCAAGCCGAACGACCTTGCCTGCCTTCCGGGTATAGCGCCAACTCCTCGATCCCTCAACGCTCGCAAGTGCCGTGCGCAGTTCAAGGATCTGCTTCTCGTACTCGGTAACCGGCACGGCGGCGCGGATCTCGTTGAGGATGAGCTCGCGCTGCCAGGCACGCCGGGCATGCGCACGATCGCGTGCCTTGGCGAGGTCGGATTGATCTGCCTGCACCCAGCCGTGCATGCCGGCGTCCAGTGAATTGAACGGGGTCGCGACGGCCGAGACCAAGTCATCGTGCTCGGAGGCCACGTACCAGCGGTTCACGCCGTCGAAGGCGGCAAGCACGTAGCCCCGGCGCAGCAACTGCGGCTCCCAGGCCTGATGGCTGGGCTCCTCCGTACCCGCGTGCACCGCCTCGATGCACATGACCCATGGGCGGAATGTGCGAAGCGAGAGCCCGTCAAGAACGCTCGCCTCGGCGCCCTCGACATCAATCGACATGAAGTGAATCTCCGGGGAACTCAGGTACTCATCGAGGATGGAGTCGAGCCGGCGGGCCTGCACGGTGATCGCTACAGTCTCGAAACCGCGCTTCACTGCCGCCTGGGCCTCGCCGGTGTTGAGGGTGCCGAGTCCCGTACCGGGCACCGTGTTGAAGGTGAGCGTGCCATCGGAGTCGCTCGCCGCGCATTCGACAACGATGTCTCCTGGCCGGAGGGTGCGAAGGTCGCGGGCGAGCGCTGGGTCGGCCTCGATGAGCAAACCGCGCCAGCCGAGGTCATACAGGCTCGCGGTGATCGACAGGTGGCGCGGCTCGTTCGCGCCGACATCGACATAGGTAAGGCCATCGCCCCGCTCGAGCGGCGGATCCTGCTGCATATGGAAGGCGCGCCAGACGCGGATGTCTTCGGCATTCTGGGCGTACGACACCTTCGGCTCCACGCCGCCAAGACTAGACGTCAAGGATGCCCAGCCCCTCGGCTCCGCGAGGGCACCGCGCGGCGCCAACCGTCGCTCACGAATGATCAGGTTTCTGACGCACCGTGTGAGGCGTTGAAATGCTGCAGCTATGTCTGCCGAATCTCGTGCATGTGCAATCGAATGGATCAAGCCATTGTTCGAATCCCGAGCGTGCCCGTCGCGGTGAAAGCCGAGGCCGGGCTCGCCGCGGTCCGCGCGATCACCGAAGCCGACGGCTACGAGCAGATTGCCGCCCAGTACGCCGGGCATGCCGACGCTCGTCGCCGCATGTCGCGCCGTCGCGCCCCCGCATGGTCGGACGAACTGTGAGCGTGCTCGTCATCACGCTCACGACATCGACCAAGCCAGCCGTCGCCAGCATCGTGGAGATTGCGTCCACCGAGGTGCTGCCGGGTGGTCGCGTGATGTGCCACGACATCTACGACTTATACGACGACGAGGTGAAGGCCGACATCGGCGCGCTGAGCGCCACGACAATGGCAGCCGTCAACGAGGGATTGAAAGGCTCTCTCAGTCTCACGTAACGACGATGCCGACCAGTCGCCAACCCATTCAGCAGGCGGCCCACGTCAGGTGCGGCGCCTGATTGACATGCACGCCGCCCCGAGCGCAGACACGACCTAGACCTTGCTCAGGAGTTCCTTCTCGATGCGGGCAGCTGCGACGGCGATGTCGTAGTTCGCCGGCGGGTTGGCGACGAGGAGGCTCAGGTCACCGACGAAGTCTGGGCTCTTCAGCTTCTCCTGCAGATTGGTGACGGCCAGGGCGGAGGTGTACCCCGATGGGCCATAGGGCTCGAAGCACGCGACGATCTCGGCCGGGTCGAGGCCCAATTGGTCAAGGCCAAGCCACAGGTCGAACACGTCACGACCCTTGCTCCGCTGGTATAGCGCTCGCAACTTCGTCGACACCAATTCGGCGGCGGTGAACGTCTGCAGGCTGCACACCCCGGAGAACCAGCTTGACTCCACCGCGAACGGTAGGTCGATCAACGGGCGTGCGGGAAAGTTTCGTAGGTGTTGATCTCGACCTTGATGCGCAGATCTGGCCCACCACTGGCGGCGGGTGCCCGGAACTTGACCTTCGGGTACATGCCGACTGCCACTTGCGCAACGTTGAGCCCGACCTCTTGAGCAACTTCACGCAGAGCATCGATGACCGGGCCGATCGGGGTGTGGGTTGTTCGCACGAAGTCGAGGTCCTCGCTGTAGCGCAGACGTGCGCTGAGGTGTACCTGATGCAGGCACGTGCCTCCACGGAAAACCAGTTCTTCCTTGAGGAGGGGGTGCTCATAGATGGCGCTAATCGTCCGAGCGAGCAGGAGGTCCTGCTCGACCTGGTCGCGGGTAGGCCAAGGGCGGGTCACGCCCCACTGGGTGATCGCTGCTGCAGGTATCACAGGTCAGGTTCGACTTCCGTGTTGATCACAAGACCCCAGCGCTTGTCAGTGGGGCCTCTGCGCGGGCCGCGCGGATCCAACAGCACCGTTGGCCGACCGTCGGACTGTCCCTCCAGATGCCCGGCGAGGGAATCCCGGTCAACGGCCGCATCGACGCAGTCAAGGACCCACCCCAGTCGGCGAAGGCTGGACCCGGGGAAGTGACGAGATGCACCGATGAGGTCAGGCGCCGTCATATGCGCCGCCTCAACCAGTTCGGCGACCACTGTGGCGACGTTGCTGAGCCCGCCTCCGTCCTTCGGGTAGTGGGCCAGATCCAGGGCCGTGGCTGCAGGAGACGACACCCTCACGACACCCGAAGCTGAGTTCTTCAGCACAAACGGCACGTCGGCGGCCTTCGACCGGTAGTAGAAGCGCAGCTTGACTCGACCGAGGTCACGATCCTTGATGCGTTTGTCGACGGCCACCTGGAATGCCTGCGGCCGTTGGTGCGCGGCACCATGAATCTCAGCCGCGCTCAGCAGCGCCACGTAGTAGTTCGCTGCGAGCACCTTCATCAGCGGGTCGATGAAGTCGAGGGCCGGGATGACCCCCCACGTCCTGAACTCGGGCGGGATGGGCACGTAGAAGCCGGGTGAAGGACTGAACAGCTGGCCGCTTCGCCGCAGGCGCACAAGGGCAGCAGCGGCTGCCTTCGCGTCGAGCCCCATGAGTGAACTCGCCGCCGGCAGATCCACCCACGACTGGCCATGGGACAGCAGTCGGTCAGCTAGGTGCCGTGGTGGCACCCTCTCGACCAAGCTCTGCTTACTCATGGTTTGACTCCAGTGCAATTAGTGTTGTTGATACGACGCTCAGCGCTGCTTAGGAGGCAATAATTGCACATATTGATGTGTAATTATTGCGCTTAAGACTATGGATAGCGCTGTATCTCACGCATTCGATACACACTCACAGCGAAATCAGGGTCGACGTGCATGCCTCCAAGGCCAACCCTGCGAGTACCTCCGGATTGATGGCGCAGCGCCGTTAACGGCAGCGACCGCGAGAGCGGGGTCGCATCGGATCGGCCCGCGTATTCGGGAACGTAGGCAAGGCTCAGGGCCCCATCCGATCATCTGCCGAGCGCCGCCGCCTCGTCACCGCCAAGGAGAACGAGCATCTCCTCAGGCAACCGACTCGCCTCCGCGATGCCGCTCAACGATCGCGGCGAGGTCGATCGGGGATCGTGACGCCCCCACGCTCATCGCCATGCCGAGGGCGCTCAGAGCGCGGAGCACCAATTGCACCTCGACGCGGCCGCTGCCCTGCTCGACTCACACGACCCAGTCACGACTCACTCCGGCTGCATCGGCCAGCTGCTGCTGGGTCCAACCCCGCTCCTTGCGCGCCGAGTGGAGAACCCGGCCGATGTCGGCGTTCGCCGTCAAGAACGGAAATGTCGGCGTACGCCTACGTCTCGTGCCAGAGGGCCTCGGGGTTCGCGAGGAGTTCTCGGTCGAAGTCGACCATCGCCTGCACCATCTCGGCGAACGACTTCGTGTGCTGCCAGCCTAGGTCGCGGTAGGCAGCACTGCTGTCGCCCTTGAGGACGACCGGGTCGCTGTCGCGCTTGAGGTCCTCGCGGACGGTCACGTGCTCGGCCCAGTTGTCGATGCCGACCGCGGCGAACGCAAGTTGCAGGAATTCGCTCAGCTGGTGGGTCTGCCCGGTGGCGAGGATGTAGTCACGTGGCTCCGCGGAGCGCATCATCAGTTGCATGCCACGCACATAGTCGGGCGCCCAGCCCCAGTCGCGCGACACATCGAGGTTGCCGAGCTCGAGGCCCTGTTGCTGGCCGGCTGCAATTCGGGCCACGCCTTCGGTGATGCGCCGGGTGACGAAACCGCTGCCGCGCAACGGGGATTCGTGGTTGTAGAGGATCGCCGCCGAGGCGTGCACGCCGCGATCCGCGCGGTACTGCGCGATGAGATCCATCGCCTCGGCCTTGGCCTTGGCGTAGGGGCTGTGCGGTGCGCGGGGGGTCGCTTCGTCCTGCGGAGCGATATCGGTCTTCTCGAAGATAGTTCCGGACGAGGCCTGCACAAGCCGGCCGTGGCCCGGGTTCTCGGCGAGTGCTTCCAGAATCGTCCGCACTGCTCCGACATTGACCGCATGGGTGCCGACCGGGTCATTGAAGGATTCGACGATCGAGCTGATGCCGCCAAGGTTGTATATCTCATCCGCTGAAATATCCGCGAGCGCCTTGCGAAGCGCAGCCGAATCACTCAGGTCGCATTCGATCACCTGAACGGCAGGCGCGTAACGCAGGAGGAAGGACGTATCGGTGCCCGGCTTGACGAGGCCGACGACTTCGGCGCCCGCGGCAAGCAGGTCCTGCGACAGCAGGATGCCGTCCTGTCCGGCAGCGCCGGTGATGAGAGCGCGCATTCAGGGCCTAGAACGAGCCTTCTTTGGCGCCCTCGAGGCGGGCGATGTCAGCGTCGACCATGATGCGTGCGAGCTCGGGAGGCAGAACCTTGGCTTCCCAGCCGAGCTTGGCCTTCGCCTTGCTCGCGTCGCCGATGAGCTCATCGACCTCGGTCGGGCGTAGGAACTTGGGATCGAACTTCACGTAGTCCGCCCAGTTCAGGCCAGCATGCTCGAAGGCGAGGGTGAGGAAGTCGCGGATCGTGTAGGCGGTGCCGGTGGCGAGCACGAAGTCCTCGGGCTCGTCGGCCTGCAGCATGCGCCACATACCGTCGGTGTACTCACGGGCGTAGCCCCAGTCGCGAATGGAGTCGAGATTGCCCATCCACAGTTCCTTCTGAAGGCCCTTGACGATGTTCGCAACGGCGAGGGTGATCTTGCGGGTCACGAAGGTCTCGCCGCGGCGGGGCGACTCGTGGTTGAAGAGCTGGCCGTTCACCGCGAACATGTCGTAGGCCTCGCGGTAGTTCTTGGTGATCCAGTAGCTGTAGACCTTCGCGGCGCCGTACGGGCTGCGCGGGTAAAAGGGGGTGTCCTCGTTCTGCGGGGGCGGGCTGGCGCCGAACATCTCGCTCGTGCTCGCCTGGTAGAACCGGATCGACGTATCAGTGCTGCGGATCGCCTCGAGCATGTTGATCGTGCTCACGCCCGTTGCCTGCGCAGTGAACACCGGCTCATCGAAGCTCACCCGCACATGCGACTGAGCCGCGAGGTTGTAGACCTCGTGCGGGTGGATGTCGTGGACCAACGCCGACATGCGGGCAGCGTCGGTGACATCTCCGTAGTGAAGGTGAAGGTTCTTTCCGGGGGTGTGGTCGTCCTTGTGTAGGTGGTCGATGCGCGAACGATTGAAGGTCGACGACCTACGCACGACGCCGTGCACCTCGTAGCCCTTGTCGAGCAACTGCTCGGCCATGTACGAGCCGTCCTGACCTGTCACGCCGGTGATGAGCGCGCGCTTGGCTTCAGACAAGGGTTCCTCCGAGCGTTCTTCAGGCGAGCGGGTCACGCTCGAACTGGGGGACGGCAATGGCCGCAGCCTACCCCTTGGATTGTCGCTCTCTGCGGCCGATCGGCGGGCGGCGATGCCGCAACTGCACCATGTATGCAGAGCGGGATGCCGTCAGTTACTACCGCCCCAGCAATCTGGCGACCTGCGCGTCCTCGCGCGGCGAATTCCGGTCCGCGAGATCGGCAATGACCAAGCCCAACGGTGCAGGGGATCCAATCGCGTGATCCACCACATGCAGGAGCACGTTCGGTTGCGACGACGGAACCAGGAGGAAATCCTGCGTCAATGCGGCGAGATCGTTCCCCATGACATATCCCTCGAACTCACCGCTCGATGAAAGTCGCGCACGAGGGTCGCTGATGCCCGATAGCACGAATCGCGCATCCGCTGCGAACCGGGGACCGTCGTCCCGGCTGACTGCGAACTTGGCGACGGGGCATCGTGAGTGCAGCCACGACGACAGGAGCCGGGCTGGATCTTCATGTTCAGCGACCTCACGCAGCCGGCATCGAAGACGGGATGTCTCGGCCGGGTCCAAGTCCGGATCCATGGCGCCGCCAGAGAGCAAGCCGATGAAGGCCCAGGCCATCTTGCGACTCATGGGACGGCGGATAAACGACCGCCTGCGCAATTCTCGGGAGTCGATCAACCACAGTCCGCCGGTCCGGCGAGCGGCCACCCTCCCTTGTGCGATCAACTGCAGCACTCTGCGCGGGGATATTCCTTGGGAGATTGCGAACTCGGTGACTCCAAGGTCCATGACAGAAGTATACGGATGTACGAATATTTGTGTCCACGGTACTTTGGGGGCATCGAGGGCTCCGCGACTGTGTCACAGGAGTCGGCGGGCACGGTCAGGGATAGCCTTTGGCGTCATGGGACTGGCGCAGAGGTGAGTCGGCGCTCCTGGCCCCTCGACGCCCTGCGCGTGTTCGCAGCGCTCGTCGTCGTCTGCTAGCACTGGGGGCCCTACGGCCTCGGCGATCTCGCCGGGCCCGGTGCTCCCTCGATGCTCATGCGCTACGGCTTCATGGGCGTCGATGTCTTCTTCTTCATCTCCGGGGTCGTCATCACCCGCTCCGCAGTCGGACGCCACCCGCGCGATTTCGTCGTTGCCCGGTTCGCGCGCCTCGCCCCCGCGTACCTGCTCATCCTCGGCGCGACGATCGTCGTCGACATCCTCGTGTCCGACCCGCGCCTGACCTTCGAATCGGCGTTGTCATCGCTCACATTCTCGGAGTACGTCACCGGCACGGAGTCGGGCGGCCTGCTGATCCTCGACTCTTGGACGCTCTGGGTCGAGATCCAGTTCTACCTGCTCATCGCCCTATTCCTCCTCGCCGGCCTTCTCCTCCCGCGCAAGAGCAAGCGACGTTCGTTCCCGTCGCTGTCGCAATTGCGTGTCGTCTACCTCGTCTGGCTCGCGCTGCTCGCGATGGCGCTCGCCAACGTCCAGGAGATTCCGGGCCTGCTCACCCTTGCCGGGTACGCATCGATTTTTCTATGCGGAGCCCTCTTCGGGACGGTTGTCTCGTGGCGTGACGCCCTGCGCATGTCGCCGATCCTGCTCCTCGCCACGACCATGATGCTGTTCCGATTCCTCGAGCGGGCCTCGGGCGCGGCGATCGAGCCCACCGACTTCGGTGGCGCGCTCGCCCCCACCCTTGTCGGAGTCGGGCTGGTGCTCCTCTGCGTTGCGGCAGCCCTCGGGAGCCTCTCGGCCCGGCCGCTGCCCGTGCGACTCGCGAAGGTGCTCACCCTGTGCGCGCTCGCCACCTACCCGCTCTACCTCATGCACCAGGAGCTCGGCAATCGCCTTGTCATCTGGCTGCAGGGCATCGGTGGGCTTGCGGCACCACTGGCCCTGCTCATTGCCTTCGCCGTCGTCGTCGCACTCTCACTGTTCATCTCTTCGCGACTCGAGCCGGTTGCACGGCGCTGGATCGTCGCGACGTGGCGCCCGACCCCCGCGCAGCCGGAGCAAGAGTCGCCCGTCTCACCGAAGGGCTGAGTTCGACCGACCCCCTCGGATTCGATCCATCAACTCGACGAGCGGCGCACCGGCCACGTAGTGACGTCCCCTTCTTTCCCCTCGTGTCTCGAGCAGGCCCGCTTCGACGAGCCGGCGTAGGTCGCCTCCCGCTGTCTGCTCCGAGATTTGCTCGGAGGCAATCTCGAAGCTCGCTCGATACGTGCCATTGCGCACTTGCATGCCCTGTGCGGCATCGAAGAGGGCGGTCAACGAGCGCTCGGGCAGCCGGAGGTCAGCGACGAGCTCAGAGAGCGCCATCCAAAGGTGCTCGCTCTCGCGCACGCGGTCCAGCAGTGTCTGCGCCTGCCGAACGTGTGCGGTCATCATGAACTCCACCCAAGGCCTCGTATCGCGGGCTGGCTGCCAGCTTCCGCCGCCGACGGTGGCAAGCACGTCGTAGTATTCCTGCGTGTGCTGGCCGAGGTACTCCTCGATGCTCATGAACACCGGAGATAGCACGCCGGTGCGCGCGAGGACGAGGCTCTGCAGGCAGCGGGCCGCTCGGCCATTGCCGTCACGGAAGGGGTGCACCATCACTAGGTTGAGGTGGGCAAGGGCCGCTCGAACAAGGGGCGGCTCGGTGGACGACTCATTCAAGGAGCCGCACAGTTCGCGAATGAGGTGCGGGACCTCGCCGATGTCTGGGCCCTCGTAGACGATTAAGCCATCGATATCGCGCCGCACGAAGATCGCTCCGGTGCGCCACAGGCCCGGCCGGTTGGCGAGCGAATCGCTCGTCATCATGAAGTGCAGGCTCTTCAAGAGCCGCTCGTCATAGGCAAAGTCATCGTCGTCTGACATCTGCAGCACGTATGTCATTGCCTCGCGGTAACCGACGAGCGCCTGGCGCGTTCCCTCGTCCACGCTGATCGGGTCCTGCCGGGCAACGACCGCAGCCGCGTCGTCGAGGCCGGCGACGAACCCTTCGATGCTGTTTGATCCTTGGATATTGCGGGCGAACGACAGCCGCCGCAGGGATCCGGTCCAGCGCTTCGGCTCGTGCAACTGCCACCGCAGGCGACTGCGGTATTCGCCGATCTTCTCGAGGAGGGCCAGGTCGGTGTCTGTGAGGGTGGGCGCAGTGAACAACATGTGGGTGCCTCCCTCCAACGTAACTAAATATAGTTTATAACTATATTTCAAAATGAATTAAACCATGATTCCATCACTCCCGTTCCTGCTTTGACTCAGGAGGTTTCAGGGATGACTCCATCTTGCGGCCTAGACTCCGGAGCGTGGACGAGTCGGTGGTGGCAGTCGTCCCGACCTTCCGGCCCAACGCCGACGAACTCAATAGCCTCGTTGCGTCCCTCGAAGCTCAGGGCATCAGCGTGCTCGTCACGGACGACGCCTCGCCCTGCACCTCGGACCCAGCGCTGCGCGAGATCGAATCGCTCGGGGTCGACGTCGTCAGGCACAGCCATAACCGCGGGATCGCCCGCGGCCTGAACGACGGCCTGGCCTTCACAGTCGCCCGCGGGGCGACCTGGCTGCTCACCGTCGACCAGGACTCGTCGCTACCCGCCGACTATGTGTCGGCCCTGCTCGCCGCAACGACCGATCGGGTCGGTGTCATCGGTGCCGAAATCATCAGCGACGCCAGCGGCGACGTCCGGTATCCAACGACCCAAAGCGATGGCCACCTCACGACCGAGGAGGTCTTCCAGACCGGCTCGCTCTGGTCGGTGGCCGCTCTGACCGCTATCGGCGGGTTCGATGAGTTGCTCGGCATCGATGCGGTGGACGCCGCTGCGTGCCTTCGCCTGCGCGAGCGCGGGTTCATCGTGGCCCTCGCCCCCGGCGTGCGGCTCGAACATCGCGTCGGCGCGGCACGTCAGGTCACCCTTCTCGGCCGAACGGTGGTCGCAACCGGTCACAGCCCCGAGCGCCGCACCACCATGGTGCGCAACAGGCTGCGCCTCGCCCCCGCCGAATTCAAGCAGTCGCCGAAGCACGCCTTTCGCACGCTCAGGCGAGTCGGAGTCAACGCCGTCCTCGGTGCCACCGTCGAAGAGAACCGATGGGCGAAGACCAAGGGGACCATCAAGGGCCTATGGCCGCGCGCGAGCCGTTAGCCTTGCGAGTCTTCGAGAGGGGCATATCGTGAAGGGCATCATCCTGGCCGGCGGGACCGGCAGCCGACTTTGGCCGATCACCAAGGGCGTGAGCAAGCAGCTGCTGCCCGTCTACGACAAGCCGATGATCCACTACCCGCTGTCGACCCTCATGGCGGCCGGGTTGCGAGAGATCCTCATCATCACGACCCCGGACGACTCAGAGAGTTTCTCGCGACTACTCGGCGACGGCTGCGACCTCGGGATGACGATCAAATACGCGGTGCAGCCGAAGCCCGAGGGGCTTGCCCAGGCGTTCCTCATCGGCGCTGAGTTCCTCGCCGGCGACCAGGCCGCCCTGATCCTCGGCGACAACCTGTTCTACGGCCAGGGCCTCGGGCGCAAACTCTCGGCGCTCACCAACCAGAGCGGTGCGCATGTGTTCGCCTACGAGGTCGCGAACCCGAGCGAGTACGGCGTCGTGGAGTTCGATGCCAGCGGCAAGGCGCTCTCCGTCGAGGAGAAGCCCGCGAATCCCAAGAGCAATTACGCGATCCCGGGCCTGTACTTCTACGACGAAACCGTCGTCGACGTCGTGAAGACCATCGAGCCGAGCGCCCGCGGCGAGCTCGAGATCACCACGGTCAACGACCACTACCTGCGCGCCGGCACCCTAAACGTCACCGTGCTCGAGCGCGGAACCGCCTGGCTCGACACCGGCACCTTCAGGTCACTTCAGGACGCCGGCGAGTTCGTTCGCGTCATCGAGGACCGTCAGGGGACGAAGATCGGGTGCATCGAGGAAATCGCCTGGCGAAACGGGTGGATCGACAATGCTCAGCTACTCGTGCACGCCGAGGCGCTCGCGAAGTCCGGGTACGGCGGGTACCTGCACGGACTCATCCGGTAGGCGATCAGAGACTGGGCCTGTGTCCGTACTCGTCAGCCAGGCTGATGAGTCGTACCCTTCGACTCAAACGCCACATCGCCTTCCCTGACTCCATCGATCCAGAGCTCCCATCGCAACCGCTGGCTGGGAGGGAGCGGAAGCGGGCCAAAATTGAAGGCCATCGGGAACGCGATTGGTGCCCCCGCGGTGTGGCCCCCAGGGCGTCCAACTTCAAACTCGCCAGCAATAGCCACCGGCTGCATCCCCGCTGGCCCCTGCTGGAAAACGGGCTCGCCATCGGCCTGCAATAGCCGCAACTCGAATGGGATCCCACGATTCGTACTCGTCCAAGGGACGTGGATGAGTGCGGCGATCCCGAAGGGGACCCCCGGATCAATCCAGGTCCAACCGGCGCCGTTGATGAAGAGCTTGCTGTCGGCGATAGAAACGAAGTCACAGAGCAACAACTGCACATCGAAGCCGGACAGCGCGTTCGAGTTCTCCGTCATGCGGTCCACTTCTCGCGCATCGTTGCACGGGGAGCTCTGGTTTCCATTCGCTGATCCGAGGATCCCGCGCTTCGAGGCACCCAGGTCGCGTCACCAGCCGATTGAGCACCGGCCATGGACTCGGCGACGAGCACTGGCTTGTCGGTATCCGGGTGAAATGCGAGCGCACCGCGCGCTGCAACCTGCAGTGCAGCGAGGGTCGGGGCCACCACTGTGAAGCCCTCGAGGTCGGGGCTATCCGCCCACCATGAGCCGTCCTCGTAATGCATGACGACGTGGGTGTGTCTCATGACGTCTCCTTGCCCAGTAGTTTCAGAGCCTGTTCTTGGGTCAGTCAAACATCCTTCACGAGGATCTTGCGCACCACTCCAGGAGGAAAGGTGGAACCACCATGGTACGAAAACGGCGATGTGACCCGGTCTGGCGGGCCGCGCTGTAGTTCAACGGTGCTCGAAGAAGGACCCGCTCCAATTCCCGAGCCTTCAAGGACGGGAAGTGCGGCACTCACTGATTCTGACACCTCACGACGCTGGCTGGGAATGCTGGAATCAGCAATCGGTGCGCCACCCTTCACGGCTGTGGAAAACTGCGTTCGCGACTTCAGTTGGCCAGGCGACCACACGAATTCCGATGGGGCTCACTCAACGAGACCGTCGTCGAGGTCGTGAAAGCCATCAAGCCGAGCGCTCGCGGCGAGCTCCAGATCACCGCCGTCAGCGACCACTACCTGCGCGCCGGCACCCTGAGCGTCACCGTGCTCGAACGCGGAACTGCCTGCCTCGACACCGGAACCTTCAGGTCACTCCAAGACGCCGGCGAGTTCGTGCGGGTTATCGAAGATCGGCAGGGCACAAAGATCGGGTGCATCGAGGAGATCGTTTGGCGCAATGGGTGGATCGACGACGCTCAGCTGCTCGTGCACGCCGAGGCGCTCGCGAAGTCCAGGTACGGCGGGTGCCTGCACGGACTCATCCGGTAGGCGATCAGAGACTGTTCGACGTAGCCGTGTCATCGGCGTCCACGGAATGTGGAACCGGAGCAATGGTGAGCCCCATGCCGATAACGACCTCGCGCATCGCCTTGCTTGAGCGGACTGCCCAAGTCCGGGACCCCTCGGCGCCAAAGATGGCCACCGCGACCTCGGTGCCTGTGCTGAACCGTGGTTGGTCAGGCCGTAGCCCGTCGCGGCCGAGAGTTCTCTCGTCGCTCCTAGTGCAGCGGCGGACGCATGTGTCGAGTCAGCGAGCGGCCGGCTGCCAGTGTGGAGCGGGGTCGCGAACGTCCACGGCTCATAGCCTTCGCTGGTGCGAACGATCTTGAGCATGTCGATGACCCCCGGACGCACCTTCAACCCGCCCTTGGTGTCCCTGATGAACTAAAAGGCGGAAAGACAAGCTGCCCGTCGCCGGTCTACAGGCCGAGCAGGGACCCGACCCGCATCCGCGAGTCCAACGCCTGACGCGACGCCTTGAACTCCTGCTGGAGCTTGGCGCTGGACCAGAAGGGTTTCAGCAGTTCAACCATGGGGTTGTTCACACTGGTGGGGAGCGCCAAGGTTGAGAAGCGCTCTGCCACCTCCATCGCGGTCGGAGGAGCGACATGGGCCTGGGCCTACTGCTCAGCGGAGTGCCGCGCGATCCGGCTCGGCAGCTCGAGGGTGTCGTGCACCCAGACGTCCTCGTTGAACATGGGATCCTCGGTGCGCCTTTTCGAATCCCTTGGACTGTGACGGCGACGGCTCCTGCATACCGGTGACCGAGCGCTTGAATCTCACGGTGACTGGCGGTGACCAGTTCTGGGAGACCCTTGACCTGGGCATCTCGTACCTGCCCTACAACGAGGCGCCCTTCGTCGTTTGGGCAATCTCGACTTCACGTCTTCTCACTCGTCCAACATCAGTTCGTCCGCAATCAGCGCGCCCGGTGGTATTGGTGCGCAAGAAGGTCTCGCAACCTGCAGATGTCGGTACAGGATCGCATCAAAGAAAAGACCGGAGTCATCCGTACCACCTGCTTCGTCGAGTATGAGTTCCGCGGAGAGGATGCGCCTGACTGCGTCCTCGATGTCATCGATTCGTTCCGTAGCCGACCGACTCACAGAAACACCGCGTCGTGGAGGGCGGTTGAGGCAACGGACGGCGTCATGGCTTCCGAGGCGGCAACATCAACGTTCACCCCGATCAGTCGGGAGATCTCGTCACCAAGATGGGCGAGCGGAAGCAGTCCGCGCGTTCGCACTGGAAAGTCGACAAGGATGTTCAGATCGGATTGCGGATGCTCCGCTCGTGGACCCGCTTCAGGGTATTCACCGTCGGACTCACCGAACCCCGCTCGTAACGCGCGATCATTGCTTGCGTCGTCCCGGCTTGCCCTACGGCCTGGACCTGAGTCAGACCAGCTTTCGGACGTATCTGGTCGTCACGTCCCCACGTAGCGAGCTATCGGACCCCTGTCACAGTCCGCTGCCAAACTCAGCTGGCTGTGAGCACGGTCGCCAAAGTCTGTCGATTGGCATGACGTGCAGCCGGTCTTCGTAGGTGTACGAACGTGCCCCAGTCGAGAGGGCCACTCCCGCAACAAAGTTGTCCCCCAGTGCCTCTCGCAGCTTGCGCAGACCCTTGAGGTCCGATCCGGGCACGCGCTCGTTGGCCTTGACCTCGAATGCCAGGACACGGCCGTCGTGGGCCTCGATCACGAAGTCGACTTCGTGTTCGTCGCCTGTACGCCAGTACCCGAGGATCGGAGCCTCGGGCAGCCAGGACACCTGCTTGGTCAACTCGCCCACCACGAACGTCTCGAGCAGGTTTCCGAACTCCGTCAGCACAGTCGGGTCTAGGGACGCCAGCTTCTGCGTGCTGATCCGCATCAGCCGTGCGGCGAGCCCCGAGTCGACAACATGGATCTTCGGCCTCGCTGCTGCCCGTGCTCGCAGTGTCTTGCCCCAGGCGGGCAGTTGCACGACGAGGAACAAGTCCTCGAGTAGGCGCACATAGCCGTCAGCTGTCGGCCGGGTCGTATCTAGGCCTGCCATGGCGGTCGAGACGTTGAGGATCTGCGCCGTCTGGCCCGCGAGGCGGTTCAGCAGGGACCGGAGAACTGCCCGCTGCCTGACCTTCTGCAGTTCGAGTGCGTCCCGCTCGAGTGAATGCTTGACGAAGTCGTCGAACCACCGGTTGCGTGCCCTGCCCTCCCGGCGCAGAGCCAAGGGAAACCCTCCTGCACAAAGCCGTTCGACATACTCCTCCCGTGTCGTCGTGGACGTGGGATGGGCCGCCACGGCAGCGTCGGGATCGTAAAAAAGAGCCACGACCAGGTCCTCGATGTCGCCAGCGATCTCGCCCTGGGAGAGCGGGAGGACGTTGAGGGTGTGGAGCCGGCCGGTCAGGGCCTGGGCCGTGACTGGGAGGGCTTCGTGCCTCGTAGATCCCGTCAGAACGGCGGTCCCGGGGAGCGCCCCGTCCCGGCTCATGCGGGTCTTGAGGGCGTCGAGCAACTCAGGCGCCTTCTGGTACTCGTCTAGGCACACTGGCCGTTCTCCGGCCACCACCTGCGTCGGGTTGGCCCGTGCAGCGTCCAGAGTCGCTGGGTCGTCTAGGTCGATGACCCCGACCTTGTGACGAGCGGCGAAATCGCGCAGCAGTGTGGACTTGCCTACCGACCTCGGCCCGTGGAGCGCGATCACTGGCTCCTCGGCCGAACGTGCTTCGATGACATCGTGAAGTCTGCGACGGGCCATGCCCTCGGACAGTCCGCTCATGTGTGCAGGATACCAGAGTTGCAGCACTCAAACTTATAAAACGTGAGGGGGCTAAACTTGCAAAATATGAGGGGCTAGACTTGCAAAACGTGAGGCCATGCTGTGTCAGGTCCGCGCTAGCTGCGGCGTAGCTTTCGCTTGGCCTGACGCAGTTTTTCGGTCGCCCGCCACGTACGGCTCGACAGGATCGCTGCGAGCGCTGCCTCCGTCGACGCCGTGCTGCTCACCGTGCTTGTCGCCACTGTCGGCAGGCCGATCACATGCTGGAAGAAGTCGATGAGCGCGCTGGCAAAGCCGTCCCAGGTGAGCGCGGTGATGGCCCGGTGGAGGTCGGCCACGCGCTGCTCCGCTGCCTTCGGATCGGCAAGGATGGTCGTGAGGTCCGCGGCGAATTCGTCGATGACCCAGCCACTCGGGAGGCCGCTCAGGTGGGCGATCTCTTTGAGCGGCCCAAAGTCGGCGAACGTGGATGGCGTTCCGAGGGCAGCGGCCTCATAGGGCACGAACCCGAACCCTTCGGCGCTTGACGGGTAGAGCACCGCGCTGGCGTTGGCGAGGAGCCATGCCCGACTTGCGCTCGACAGGTGGCCCGCGGTGCGGACGGTGCCGCGCAGATCGACGTGCTTTGAGAGCAGTCGTTCCTCCTGCTCCTTGGAACTGCTGCTCTTCACGTGCAGGCCGGCGAGCACGAGATCGCACGACTGCCCGCTCGCCAGCACCTGCTGCCACACTGCGATCGCAAAGTCGCGGTTCTTGTGCTGGAAATCATTGCCGAGCACCGCCACGAAGCGCTTGCCGCCAAGCTTCTCGACGATCTCGGCGAGGTCAGCGTCAGGCTGCTCGGGCGCGCTCGTTGCCGCGATGTGATCAAGGCCGAGCGGGATGGGCTGGACGCGCTCAGGGTCCAGGCGCGGCACCTCGGTGCGCAGTCGCGCAGCGACGTCCGCACTGATCGTCGCAACGCCGTCAACCGAGAGGGCGATCTTCCGCTGGAGGCCTCGGTAGGCCGCCCAGGCCTCGGGGGAGCCGTGGTAGCGCGGGATGTCGTACGCAATGAGATCAAGGTATGTGGTGACGATCCGTCGGCCCAGTCCACGAGCCTCGGAGATATTGCTGCGGCCATCGATCTGATTCGGGTACCACACGACATCGGCCTGCTCGGGAGGGCGCTCAGCAGTATGGACCGCCACCTTCGGGTGCGTGACGAGATGCTCCGCGTACGCAGGCAACTCAGGCAACCCGACCAGCGTGATGACGTCAATGCGCTCATCGTCAGCCATCGCACGCACTGCCGCCGTTGTGAGCACCTGCGCCCCCGTCTCGTACGGGCCAAGCCAGGTGACGTCGATCGTTACCGAGATATTGCGAGCCTTAAGCGGCTGCGTGTGGGTCGTTGAGTAGTGCGAACTGCTCGGGTCATCGGCCTCGATCTCGTCCATCGCGGCGGCTCCTGCGATCGGTTTCGCCTTCGCCACGTCACGATGCGAGGTGAGCCACCAGTCGTGCCACAGCCCCCGCTCGGAGGCCTTCGCCGTCCAAAGGAGCAAGTCCTCGACATCTCTGGCCAGCTGCGGCAACGGTCCGACAAGATCCTCCGCGTCCCGCGCTACAGCGATGAGCGGGCCTGCGGGCGCTGTCGCCCGGAGCCATGTTTCGGTCACCTGATCATTGGGGTGCAGCGAGAGAGTGACTATGCGCGGGTCACTGTCGATCCGCCGACCGAACTCCGCCATGCGATCCATGGTGAGCAGCGCCGGGTCGCCGAACACGACGAGCACCCGACCCCTCGGCGACTTGAACGACTCGGTCGCGCCCTGTTGGCTCATGCGATTCCCTACCTGCCTCGTTCGCTGCTAGTTCGGTTCGTAGATACGTGCAAGTTGCTCGTTCAGTGCCGGCGAGTAGTACGGGTCGGGGGTCGCACCCACCCACCGCTGCCCGAACAGGTCGTGCTCCGCGGGGTCGGGTTTCTTTCGGACGATGGACGCGCCCTCGTGATGGGTGAGGTGGGCGTACGGAGTCCACGCGACGCGGTACCCGGCGGCGCGCGCCCGCAGGCAGAAGTCGACGTCGTTGAAATCCTTGGCGAAGGCCGTGTCGAACCCGTCGAGCTCATCGAAGACCGACGTGCGGACGAGCATCGCGGCCGCGGTGACCGCCGAATAGTTGCGCGGCGTAAGGATCGAGCCGAAGTAGCCGTACTCCTTACCCGACTTGCCAATCCACGCATGGGTGGGGCCGCTCGGCAGCATGACCATGCCGACATGCTGGAGCTTGCCGTCGGGGTAGGTGAGCAAGCACCCGGTGACGCCGACGCCCGGGATCTGGCCGATCTCCAACATGCGGGTGACTGGATCGCGCTGAGCAACCGTCGTGTCGTCATTAAGGAGGAGCAGGGAATCTCCGGTCGCCGCGGTTCGGCCGAGGTTGATCGCCTCCGCGAAGTTGAAGTCACCGGTCTCGTACACAATCTGGGTCACCTCGTGCATGCCGGCGCGCTCAATGGTCACCTCGTCAATGACCCCAGTGGTCACGATGATGATCTGCAGGCGCGTTCGCCGCTCGCCCTCGATGAGTGATGCGACGCAGTCGTCGATGAACCGGCGGTCACCGCGCTCATTCGGTGTGCCGATCGTCGGGATGATGACCGACACGAGGTGCTCGCCCTTGACGCGCGGATGCACCTCATTGAGTCCACGCACCCGGCTGGCCTCAACCGTGCCACCGTCGAAGGTGCGATCAAGGTGCTCCTGCTGGGCGCGCGCTGCTGCCTGTTGCGCCCACGGCTTGGCCTCGATCGTGAGCGCGGTCGACTCAGCCCAGGCCCGCCAGTGGTAGAGCGGCAGCGGAATATGAACCACGTTGGTGAGAAGCGGCATGAGGCGCAGGGCCAGGTCAAAATCCTGGGCGCCGTCCATCGACGAGCGCAGGCCGCCCACCTCGTTGACGAGTCTGCGCTTGAAGATCGTGAAGTGGCACAGGTACATCTGGGTGAGGAGCAACTCAGGAGAATAGTCGGGCTTGCAGTAGAGGTCGAAATGTTCGCCTCGTGGGTTGATCTTGTCCTCGTCGGAGTAGATCGCATCCGGTTCGTCGCCCTCATCCAGCCGCTGGCTGAAGATCTCGATGCATCGGGGATCAAGGGCATCGTCGTGGTCAAGCATTGCGACGTAGTCGCCGGTTGCGCTCCGAAGTGCATGATTGAGGGCGGACGAAATCCCGCCGTTCTCCTGCTGGATGATGCGGACGCGGACGTCACCGGCGTGCAGGGCGGCAAACTGCGCGAGGAACTCCCCGACCTCCGGCTTGGTGCTCCCGTCATTTGCCACGACGAGTTCCCAGTTGCGGGCCTGCTGGCGGATCACCGAGTTCAGGCACTCGTCAAGGAACTCGATCGGCGGGTTGTAGACCGGCACGAGAATCGAGATGGTGACGTCGTGGTCGGTGGTGCCAGCGGAAATCTCGGGGGCGAGGGCCAGCCAAGCCTTGTAGTGCTTACCGATATTGCGTTCCCACAGCTTGCGTTTGGCCCAGCGCTTCACCCGGCCGGCGCGCCGCTTCGCCTTGATAATGGGGTTCCTCTCCGTCAGCATCAAAAGGCCTAGGTGAGACGGAACTCGACGGGGAGTTGCACAAAGCCTTGGCCGATCTCGCCTCTCTGACTGCGCACCGGGAACTCGACGGCGTCATTCCAGGAGTCGAGCAGTTTCGAGCCGCTGAAATCGAAGACATCGACATGCACCCGGTAGCGGCCGGGCAGCAGCGGGTTGTCGGTCAGTGCGACCGTGATCGTCCGGTCCCCTTCAAGGGTTCCGAAGTCGGTGCCGACCCGGTGATTGCTCACCATGGTGACGAGGGGGCCGGATTCATGCTGAAGGGCAATGCGCACGTTCGGCCCGAGCACGGGCTCGCGCGCCGTCATCTCAAGGCTGATCTGGAAGGTCGTGCCGGTCTCGGCGTGACCGATGGGCTGGCCGTCGAGGTCGACGATCTTTGCGCTGCGCACCCGGATGCTCTGATCGCCAGCCCGCGGGTCACCCGCGTCGTCGCGCACCGCCTCGATTTGCAGATTGCGCGCGGCTTCGTCCGAATTGACCCGCTTTAGGTACGCGGCGATGGTCTCCGTGGGGGCACCTGCCGTCTGGAGTTCACCATGCTCGAGCCAGGCGATCTCATCGCAGAGCGCCTCGAGCTGACCGAGGCCATGGCTCACGACGATGATCGTGCGGCCCGAGCGCCGCAGTGCATAGAGGTGGTCGAAGCACTTGCGCTGGAACTCCTCGTCGCCGACCGCGAGCACCTCATCGACAACGAGAACGTCTGGTTTCATATGCACCGCAACAGAAAATCCAAGGCGAACATACATACCGCTCGAGTAATGCTTTACCGGGTCATTGATGAAATCGCCGAGCCCGCTGAACTCGACGATCTCTTCTGTCACCGCCTGAATGTCCTTGCGGGGCAGTCCGAGGATCGAGCCGTTGAGGTTGATGTTCTCTCGGCCGGTCATGTCGGGGTGGAAACCCGCTCCGAGTTCGATGAGTGCGGCAACCCGTCCGTCTGTAGTGATGGATCCTTCAGTCGGGCGGTAGATGCCGCCGATCATCTTCAGGAGGGTCGATTTGCCGGAGCCGTTGTGGCCGATGAGTCCATAGACGCTCCCCTTGGGGATCTGGAGCGTGACATCGCGAACGGCCCAGAAGTCCTCAGGCTTGCGGGCACGCCCGCGAACGAGGCGCTCCTTGATGCTGTTGCGTCGATCGGTGTGACGCTTGAAGCGCTTGCCGACTTGCTGGATGTCGACGGCGAGGCTAGCGCCGACCGGTTGGATCGTCACAGCATCTCCCCGATGTCTTCGCTCCAGCGGTTGAAGATCGCAAAGCCGGCCCAGAAGGTGAGGAAACCGCCGACCAGGAGGCCAATGACCACGAGTGCCGGTGGCGCCACGAGTGAGTACATTGCGTCGTGCATACCCTCGACATACCAAGAGACCGGGTTGAGCTTCACCACCCATGACAACAGTTCGTTCTGGCCATCCACCATGCTGATTGGGTAGAGCACCGGGGTAAGGAAGTACAAGGCGCCGAGTACCACCGCGACGATGTACATAACGTCGCCGAACCGCGCATTGATGATCGATAAAACCAGTCCCACTCCCTGGGCGAATAGGGCCATACCTACGAGGATCGGAAGCGCGAGGGTCCAGGTCCAACTGATGTTGCGCAGGAACAGGAACATGATGACAAGTACGCCGAGCTCGAGCAGCACCTGAATCATTTGGACAAGCGAGGCACCGAGCACTGGGGCCCATGCTGGGAACTGCACCTTCTTCAGCAGCTCGCCGCTGCTTTTCAGCTGGGTCATCGACAAGGTCAGGAGACCGGAGAAGAGGTTCCAGGTGACGAGGCCGGTGAACAGGAAAGCGGCGTAGGAGCTGCCCTCACCGTTGCCGAGCTCGGGAGCTTTGATTCGGAAGACGAGGCTGAAGACCGCCGCGAAGATGACGAGGGTCGCGAGTGGCTGGATGAGCGACCACGACCAGCCCAGAATGCTCGAGCGGTATCGGGTAGCGAAGTCACGATTCGCGAAGGCGAAAATGAGGGCCCGACGCGTGTAGAGGTCGGTCAGCACTTGTGCCCGCCTCTCTCACTCATGACGATGGTGATCCTAACGTGCCACCACAAACTCACCTTGCCTCCAAACGCCGCCCTTCATCGGTATTGTCGGCTCTAGTCCTGAAGGAGGCTTCCATGACCGTCATCACGTCACGCCGCTCGCGGGACTCGGGATCGCACCCGCAGCCACCGCCGCGGCAGCGGGGTACGTCGCGACCCCGAATGGCATGGTCGGAGTCAACCAATCGGTGATCGTCTCCGCCCCGAAGCTGAATGGTCAGGTCGTCTCAATCGGATTCACTTCGGGCACCAACTCCTTCACCCAGCAAACAACCCTTGGTTCAACGGGCATCGGATCCCTCAACTGGACCCCGACCACGCCTGGCAGCTGGGTAATCGCTGGCCTCGGTAACGCCATCTCCGCTGGTTCGACCACCGTGAGCGTCGCCGCCATGCCGACCGAGACCACGCTCATCGCCCCGAACAACGTGCAGCGGCGGGTCCCCGGCGTCTTGAACGTCATCGTGAGCGCGACCCTCGGCACCATTCCGCCAGCAGGCTCCGTCTCAATCTCGTCCGCCTTCGGGTCACCGGTCGGCACCGCCGCCCTCGCCCCGATGCCCGGCACCACGAGCGCCCTGGCACAGGTGAGCTGGACCCCCGAGCCCATTGGCCCCTTCCCGCTCATCGCTACCTACGTTCCCGCTTCCGGGGCTTACACGGCCTCAACGAGCGGCACCGCCCAACCGAACGTCGTCGGAGACAACCCAACCGTTTCACTGCAGTTCGCTCCCGTGCTGCGACTCGGCCAGCCCGCGCTCCTCACCGCGGTACTGGGCGCCGGTGTGCCGGACGGCAGTGCCGCCTTCATCGTCGATACGACCACGATCGGCGGTTCCGTGCCAACGACGAGCGGCATCGCCTACCAGCACTGGACCCCCGGCAAACTCGGCTACCAGATGATCACCGTCCAATTCTCAACCGGAGCCCCGAAGAACGTGAACGGCACCTCGACGCAGGCGGTGAGCGTCCAGCCAGGCCTGCCCCTTGACACGGTGGTCGTCGACCCGGTCGGACAGGCCCCATGGGCCGTCGGATCGCCCATCGTCATGAAGGCGGGTACCAACGTGACCTTGGCGGCGACAGCCTCATCAGGAGCTACCGTGCTCTTCTCCGAGTCCGGACCTTGCATCATCAGCGCCGCCGTACTCAAGGCGCTCGTCGCCGGGCAGTGCCAGGTCACGGTCGTTTCACCCGGTAATGCCGCGTACGACAACTCCTCGGCCATCTACACGATCGCGGTGACGGCGCCGCCCAAGAAGGGCTAGCCCCAGCGGGCCGGACGGTGCCCGTGGGCCTCCTTTCAGGCCCTGCCGCCTTCACCGAGCAGACGACCATCGGGGCCGCAGGCGAAGGCTCCATCACCTGGACGCCCACAGCAGCAGAGAGTCTCGAACAGCCTCCTGGGAGTTGTTGTCGCCCCGATCGGCGTCCTGCCCCCAATGGGGACCCTTGCCCTCTCGACGAGCACCGGCAACGCGATCTCCTCGGCCACCCTCGCCAGCACGACCGGCACCTCGTCGACGTCCAGCCTCATCGCCGGAGCGACCGCCACGTCGAGCTCCACCCTGCTCTGGACCCCAACTTCCAGTGGCGATATCCCCATCAAGGCGACCTACGCACCCTCGTCCGGCGGTCAACTCGCGTCCGTGAGCATTTTCTCAACGCCGAACACCACGACCGCGAACGCAACCGTCTCGGTACGGCGGCCGGCTGCCCTCTACGCAGGTTCACCCACGGTGGTTCAAGCGGTTCTCGGGCAGGGCATGCCGGACGGCAGCGTCGCCTTTCTTATCGACGGATCGACTCCCGTGGGCTCCTCCCCAACCGTCGACGGCGTTGCCTCACAACTCGTGACGATGCCGGCAAACGGGGTTCACACGATCTCCGTTGAATACACCGGCAAGAACCCAGGGTTCAGTGGCACGGCCACTCAACAGGTGTTCGTGCTCGGAGCTCGCCCAACGGATGCCCTCATCGTCACGCCCGCCGCCCAGGGTCCGTGGTCGGTTGCGCTGCCAATCGCGATGACATCGGGGCAGTCATTGAGCCTCACGGGGACCAGTGCCTCCGTCACGACGGTGCTTCTCAACGCATCGGGTATCTGCTTCGTCAACGGGGCGGTGCTCACCGCGCTCGCCGCCGGGGAGTGCCTCGTCACTGCGATCTCGCCGGGTGATGCCGCCAACTCGCCCGGATCGGCGACTTACACGGTGTCGGTCGTGGCATCCTCGACTTCAACCTCCGGCCTGCCACCAAGCCGGTAAAACCACCACACGGGCAATCTCGCTCGAAGATCAGCTCAGGGCGCTCCTCGCCCCTTGAGCCTTCGCAGCGGTGCAGTCACCTTCCACGATCGAGTATTGAGAACAAAATCGAGCTCCTGACGCAAAGCATCGGCCGTCGACTTGAGCGCTACAACCTGGCTCTGCAAGTCATCCGCAGGCAGCACCACGAACGAACGGATTCCGAGGAAGCCTTCGACCGAATCCTGGGCATCGGTCACGGTGAGGCTCACTTGCGCTGGCTCACCTGCGGCGCCTGACCCGAGTGGCAGGGTGATGACGGAGCCGAGATAGACCTCCTCGTGCACCGGCCCTCCCGGGCCCACAGCGTCAATCCGCACCACCCCCGGCATTGAACGGGTCGAGACGAGGAGGACGAGCGGGCCGTCGACCGGGCGATTGATTCTAAAATCGGCTCGGCTACCCGGCCTGAGCTCATTGCCCCAGACCTGCGGCGCGCCGAAGGTACCGATGACCGCGGCATCGACAGTCTCGAAGTCGCGGGTGCCGCGCAGCTGCCGGAGCATCGGGGTGAGTCCCTCCGATTGCAGGTGACGCATGTACTGGTCGGCATAGCCGGAGTCGGGCGCCGCCCCTCCTGTCGCTAGGACGTATTCGCGTCCGAGTTCGATCTCTGCGAACACCGGCTTCCTCGCTTCCTGCGCGTGAGCGCGTGCGATGTCGTGGGCAATGCAGTCGGCGACGTGCTGCCACGTCAGGTCCTCGAACTCTGCGGCGATTCGCGCTTCTCGGGTTGCGCGCGCACCGACGTCAAGGCCCTCCATCTCGACGACACGGATGAAATCATCGACATCGTCACTCGTGAAGTAGGAAGCGAGATCACCCCCCGCCTCCGGGAGCGACGAATTGTTCGCCGTGATCGCGACCTTGCCGAAGGCAAGGCTCTCACTCACCGGCAGCCCCCAGCCCTCGTACCTGCTCGGATACACCGTGAACTCTGCATGGTCGTAAAAGCGGGCGAGGTCGACATCGCTCACGCTGTTACTGAGCAGCGACACCTTGCCAGAAAGTCCCTGCGTCGCAACGTATTGCTCAAGAAAATCATCAGCGTGCCAGCCGAGTCGGCCGATGCAGACCAGATCAGGTACGGCATCTGATCCATGACGTTTGATGAGCCGCTGCCAGCCTTTGAACGCCAGCAGGTGGTTCTTGCGGGCCTCGACCGTGCCGACGAGCAGCGCGTACGTCCTTGGCCAGGGCGTCGAGGCAATCTCGAACTGGGCAGGGCCGATGCCGCACGGCAGGCCGGTGACCTCGCCTGGGGGTGCGGTTCTACCCACCCGCTCGCAGTAGCGGATGAAGTCGTCGCGGCTTGCCTTGGAGATCGCCGGTACCGCGGAGGCCGTCTGGATGACGAGTTCGAGGTAGCGCTCGAAGAGCATGTTGACCGCCGCCGTGTGACCCGTCTCGAGCACAGGGGTGAGGTCGTAGAGGAGGAAGACGAGACGCGCCCCTCGGGCGCCGGCATCGCGCGCCGCGAGCATGAGAGCGTCATTGATCCAGACGGCGCCGAGGAACACGAGCACGGTGTCGGGGGTGACGTCGATTGGCGGCCCCGTTCGCGCGCGCGCTAGAGCACCGGTCGCAGCCGCGGCGGTTGCATCGCGATCCCCGGTTGTGGCGCTGCCCGGCGCGTCCAACATGGCCTTGATCTCATCGCCCGTCAGGCCGACGAACCTCCCGCTCGGCCGGTCGAGGATGACGGGGACGGCCGGGTGCTCCGCCCCCCGGATGAGCAGTGGAGCCGTCTCCGCGATGACGCGCTGTACGCCTGATACAGATTCGCGGCGCTGGAGGAATTCAACGAGGTCGGTGACGTCGAGCAGGGTCGCGCTCACAATGGGGTCCCTGACACGTCGCTCAGCCTAGGCGACGGCGGCAAACCGTACGATTTCTGCTCTGTCGAGCATTTGATCGCTCCAAGCTCGCCGTGCGTAGCTGGATGAGATGACCGAAAACACGCCCAAATGACCATTCGCGTTGTCATTTCAGCCGGAATCCGGCTGAAATGACTCGTGGGGGGTGGGGTGGCTCGGGGGCGGTTGTTAGTTGACCCACTTTAGGTGGGTTACGCATACTGACGGCTCTGGGTTGCCTACGCCTAGGTATGTGACCGTCGTGCATTCGGGTTGGGTCGGGAGTGCCCAGGCTGGCAGGCTTTCCCAGAAGGCTTGGATTTGTTCGCGCTTGGGCGCGTACATCGCGATCGCCGTCGGCTTGAGTATTTCGAGCGCTTTGACCTCCTCCCGTGACAGCGCCGCGTTCCCCGTCACCAGGTTGTATTTCCCCCACAGTTGCATGGCCGCCACGGCTGACATGACTCGGTCGGGATCTGTCCAGATCGCTACTCGATCGGTGCGATCGGTGTGGTCCAGCACCCATTCCTCGGCCTTCACCTTCGCACGCATGAGTAATTCGCCGTTGAAGTCGACGTACGCGGCACGGAAGGGGTACTGGCCGTAGATCCCAAGCTGACCCCGGCCGTTTTGCAGGACCTGAGCCCCTGTCGCGATGAGCGCGATTGCGCCCATGACGACGAGGGCGGCCAGTGCATCTGATGGTCCACGCGCTGCGACGGCGGCAAGTACGAACGCGAGCACGAAACCCCCGGTGATGAGCAGTCCCTGATTGAGCGTGACCTGCGCCTCCCAACGGCCGGCCCACAGTACGAGCGGCACCCCCGCGATGATCGGCAGGTAGGCGATCGAGCCCAGCCTCCTGTCACCGACAATCGCCGCAAACGCGAGCCCGATCGACACCAGCGCGCCCGGCCAGAGCTTCGCCGTGTAGTGAGGGGCCTCAAGCCAGGGCCCCGGCACGAGGAACAGATAGCCCCAGGTGAACAGGATGTTCATGCCTGCGATGGCTGAAGCGATGAGGGACCATCGATTGGCACGCGTTACGGCGAGCGCGATGAGGCTGATGATGAGGGCTGCCGCAGGCACGAAGAGCGTGACATCGCGAGTCCAGATATTCGGGTCGCTGATGAAGCTCGCGTAGTCGAGTCGGCCGTTCCAGTCAAGGTAGGTGCCAACCCAGGACCGTCCAGGGAAGATCACCGCGCCGGCAGCAAGGAACCCCGTGATACTTACGACGAATCCCACAGCGGCTGCCCCTGCATCAATAAGCAGGCGCCGCCATCGCTCCTCAGCGTCGGTGAACAGCCCCACGGCGCGCACCGCGAGCCACATGGACAGGGCGAGGAACAGGGCGTACGGGTTGAGCATGACCAGCCACCCCGCCACCAGCCCGGAAAGAGCCCCCGGCAGCCAACGAGCTCGTTGGGAACCGAGAGTGCACCAAACGGCTAAGGCGAGGAACAGCGTGGTGGCTGCCATGATCGCCCCGGTCAGGTACGGGTTACCCACGTAGCTGAGCACCATCGTGTTGAGGGACGCGAAGAGGGCCACCCCCACCGCGAGCACCCGATTGCTCGCCCGCTTCACGAGCACGTAGGTCGAGCCGACGATGACGAGGATGAGCAGGAGGCGCCAAATAGCAAACCCGGTCCACGGGTCGCCAGCCGTGACGAGGAGTCGAACCGGGGCGATATATCCGAGCCGGGTCCAGGTGTAGGCGGGCTCGATGGCGCGATCGGTCACGTCGCTGCCGAAGAGGGCCAAGGAGGCGTAGAACTCGGAGTCGGGGGAGTTGAAACCCGCCCACTGCCGGGAACCGGAGAAAAAGGCACTGAATACGGAAATGCCCAGAATGATCACCGGGTCGATCCCCGCACCCCACCATCGCGTAGGTGTTCCTACGCCGGAGGCTGATCCACGCATCTTCACAACGTACGCCGACGCAGCATCTGCTGGTAATCCGGCCACCTCACGACCTCGCCTACTCAGGCTGACCGGCACCAGAACTCGTAGGACTCGGCCTTCGGGACGACCGCCCACCCACGATCAGGCGCATTGGAACTCGCGCTCTGCCAGAGCACCGACCCGGTCACGACTCCACCCGATGAGACAAGGCCCGTCGTGACACCGGGGTCGCATGCGCCCGGCTGACGTTCGACGACGACGAGTTGCTGCGTCGATTCGCCCTTGAGCGCATCAACAGTTGCCAGGTCCACCTGTTGCCACCCTGCAGGCACCGGCTTGGCAAGGAGTGCCTGATCAATGCCGATCGCGAAGGGGTGGTCGGGGGTGGGGGGCGTGAGGTCCTCAGGGAGCCATGGGTCGGGCTCTACGACGCCCTCGTAGACCCAGGGCGTCATGACACCGCCGCCAACCGTGGCGAACACCGGGCCTCGCGGCAGGTCCTTCGAGAGGTCAGGGGACATGGCCAGCTCGGGCGGCGCAGTTGCTCCGGCCGTGATGAGCACCGTGCGGGCGATCTGCCCGGTGGAGCGAGGAGCTACGACCGTCGCCGGCTCAACCTGATTCGGATCCTTCACCATGAGCGGCACATGGGCCACCTCAGCCGAGCGCTGCTCCAGGGTGTCGCCAACCCGTCGATCAGCCGTGACGCTGATGGTCGCACCATGATCAGATGTGAAAACGATTATGGTGTTGTCGTAGCGTCCGGTTGCCTTAAGTTCGGCGATCAGTTGGCCGAGTTGCCGATCGAAATCGATCGCTGAGTTCGCGTAGAGCCGCCGCTCGATCGACTGCAGTTCAGGTGTGGAGTAATTGCCAGCCTTGTTGCTGCCAACCATGTGAGCATCGTCAACGATAGGCAGGCGCGAGGGATAGATCACTTTCCCCTCACGATCGACGTTCCACGGGGCGTGGGTGCGGATCGTGTGCCAAAAACCGAAGATCGGCGCACCCGGCGCTGCCTGCTCGGCGCTCCTGAGACCCGCGATGGCCTTGCTCACGGAGTTGCCCTCGGCATTGTCGCCGAACTCGTCGCCACCGGCCCAGAAATCCCGCCACTTGCCGTCGAATGAGGGAAAGGCGGCCGAGAAGGGATGGGCGAGGGCCGTGCGGCCGGCGATCGCTGCCGCATCCGCAGCAAAGCCGAGGAGTTGGCTCACCACATTCGTATCGCGAGCCGACCCCAAGCTTGCACACTCATTGGCGTCGCATTCGAATCTGAACATCGGCGACTCCATGACGACGGAGTACTCGGACGCAAGGCTGGGAACGATGCCGATGTTCGCGCGAACCTCCTGCATGCGTTCTGGGCCCTCCGCTTCCACGTCCGAAATCCCTGCGAGCATCGACGGTATGGCGTAGTCGGTGTAGTTCGCTGTCGAATAGGCGTGGGTGTAGGTCGTCGAATTCGCCTGCAGCGACTTGAGATTCGGGAACTCCGGACGGATGGCTCCTGCCTTGTCGAAGACGAGTGGGTACTGGAGTTCGTCAGAGACGATCCACATGATTGATGGACGCTGCGGGTCGGGTGCGAACGCTAGCGGGGGCGCCGCCTCTGCGGCGCTGCCGGCGAACGCGGAGAGCGCGAGTGGCGCCACGGCCGCAATCGAGGCGAAGACGAACAGCGGCGAGCCCATGGTGAAGCGGCGTGCGAGCAGCATCACGCCGGCGGCGACAACAAGGCTGATGATTGGCCCAAGTGCGGGGGCACCAGAAAAGACGGTCTGGGTGAGGGCATTGCCGGCCAGGAACCAGACGACGACGAACATGATGGCTGACGCTGCGACATCGTAAGATGCTGACTGCAGACGCTTCTTCAGAACGGTGAGCACCCCGGCCAGGAGTAGCCACAGGGCAACCAGAACAACGGTGAGCATAAGTACCCATGCGATTTTCGACACCCCGTGCGCCGAGAAGAACACCTCGTTCGCAGCGATTTTGTCATTCGCGGGGATGACCACCGCAAGCACGACGAGGGCCAGCAGCCATGAGGCACTGTCGTAGGGACTTGTATTGCGTCGCTCACCGAGGCGAGCAGTAAGGTCGCTCATCGCTGCTCCAGCAGGCCCCAGGCATTGACGACCACTCGCGTCGCTGAGGTCGTGCCCATGACCTCGACGTGAGCGAAGCGATTCCGTAGGGCACCGAGGAGGGCATCGGTTGAGTATTCGCCGCTCCAATTGGGAATCTGACCCAGCAGGATGCGCGACTTCTCGTCATTCTCGTCAGCGAACTCGATTTGGACTGGGGCGCCAAACGCAGCGAGGGCATCGACCGCGAACTGCATCGGCGTGCCCTGGGTGATGACCACGTGGTGCAGAACCGCTTGGCAGATGACCGCTGAGGGCTGCACCCGATCGGTGAACGCCGCAAATTCCGCGTTGAGTAAGCCCGAGGCCGGGGTGAGGTTGGTGATGTCGCCGAGGATCGGTGTGACGTCGCCGGCAACATCGGAGGGCAGGCCCTGATGGAGCATGTCGAGCGCTCCGGCATCGGCGTCCATCACGATCACTCGTGCACCTGCGTGGCGGGCGAGGTGGGCGGCGGTGAATCCGTCGTTGCCGCCGACGTCGAGAACGAGTCGACCACGTCCAGAATCGGCCTTGATGAAATCGGCGGCGAGCCCTGACTTCCGGGTGAGGTCATCGTTCTCGTAATGCGCCCGGGTTCCGTAGTCGACCCAGGTGGTGGCGTGCTCCTTGCCGTGGAGTGTGCGAACCTGTTTTGCGAGGCGTTTGGTCAGCGAGCGGGTGGCATTGCGTGCGAGATCCTGATTCTTGTTCGCGGTATCAGCAAAGGTGGACTCACTGGGCGCGTTCCTTTCGACCGGCTTCGTCGTGGCTTGGAGGAGCAGGAGCGACAGGCTTCGGCGGGCCTTCTTCGGCAGGAGCGCCCTGGCCGAGTCAGAGCGAAGTCCACGGTGCATGCTCACGTTCCAAGCATCCGCGGCAGTCACGCGCTCACCCGAGCCGACCGCAAGTGGATTGATGAAATGTTCGATGAACTGACGTGACGCATTCCAGGACGGGTTCGGGCGCCAACGCTCGACCGAGCCGAGGTCAATGAAGACAGGTTGCATGCCCCGGAACTGCACATTGAATGCCGAGGCGTCCTTGAGGTCGAGACCGATGTCAAGGAGGCTCAGCCGAAGGTCGAGGGTGAGCAGCGCCGCTGCCTCAAGAAGGGAGTTCGGCCACTCCCACGGGTAGGTGATGAGGTCCACGTGTTCGACCGAGAACACCGAAGCATCAGTTGCCGGATTCCGGCCGGAACGAGCCGCGTATGCCCTGACGATCGGCCCGGCAGTTGCGTCCGGCAATTCCTCGAATGCGACCAGCGAGCCGGCGGCGGTCAGCGAACCGTACAGTGCCGAGCCGCGCAGTGTCCGCATGGCAGCGGAGGAAGATGGTCCGGCCATGCGGTACCAGATGCCCTCGTGCAGAAAGGCTGCGTTCTCGGGATCGCGGAAACTCGCGGTTGGCAGGATTGTCACGTGTCGTGCGGGCTAGGACTCGGTCGGGGTGGGCTCGGGTGCCTGATCGGTGACCGCGGTGCCCTTGCCCCGGCCACGTAGCTTTGCCACCTGTGACCGGAGAAAGAACCAAGAGCCTGCAGCGCCACTCGCGATGGCGGCAAGCAGGTACGAACCCGTGCCAGCATCGATGTAGCCGACTGAATTCAGCATTTCGTCACCTTATGTTGGCCTGTAGGACACCTGAAGGTTACATCAGTGTCGCGGATCGTGATGGCGCGCTCGCTCCCGTCGTATCTCGCCCACTACCGAAGGGCGTTCAGGAGGCGAGCCCAGGAGAGCGATTCGACGATCGCATCGTCAGTCGCCAGCGGCCGCAGCCTGCCGTGGAGGTCGCGCAATTTGCCCACGACCTCTGGCCCCGCGGTGACCGCGGAGGCCAGCCGCTTGAGCCTGGAGTCGTCCTGTCGGCCCCGTCCGAGGCCCACCTCTTGGGTGTCGATGACCCGGTAGTCGATGACGAGCTCCGTATTGATCAGCATGGCGCGCCTGGCGGTCGCGACCAGACTCCACCAGCGATCGTGCAGCCATCCTGTAGGGATCGTGAGGTCTGCGAAGCCCGCGGGGCGCAGGGCGCTTGCGCCGCCGGTCGCGATCGAATGCCTGACGGCGTAGCGCATCTGCTCGGCTGACGGCTCATGATTCCAGTCGCTGGGAACGGGGAAGGTGGCGCGCAGCGTTCCGTCGAGCGACTCATTGCGGGCATTGATGAGGGTGCCGTCGGACGCAACCATCGCCATCTCGGGTTGCATCGCAAGTTGGCCCACCTGATGGCCGACCCGGGTCGGGTACCACAGGTCGTCATGGTCACCGAGGACCGCGACGTCGTACTTCAGGCAGGCGCGGATCCCCTGATGGAAGTTGTGGGCGATTCGGGTGGTGACGTCCTCGGCCCGCGATGTTGCTCGATAGACACTCCCTCGACCACCAAGGACCGCGTGGACGATGGAACGTGTGGTGTCGGTCGAATTGTCGTCAATGACGACGATGGCGTCGGGCTGGTGCTCCTGCCCGACGATGCTGACTAGGGTCTGTTCGATCCATTGCGCCGAATTGCTCGTGACGATCAGTGCAGCGGACGAAAGGGGTTTCGCGTTCATGAATGTGATGTCTTTCTCTTTGGGCGCGCTGCCAGGCCCTGGATGAGGGCTTCGTACTCATCAGTGACTGCGTCCCATTGGTAGACCGCGGCGATTCTAGCGAGGCAGTTGGTGGTGAACTCGGTGAACGTTTCATCAAGGCCCTCGCCGGCCGATTGATCGAAGATCGCCGTGAGTTCCGGCTCAGTCGCCCAGAAGAACGCTTGACTGTCGGTGACCTCACGGTTGAACTCAACGTCATAGGCGAGGACGGGGACTCCGGCGCCCATGGCACGGAGCAGTGATGGATTAGTTCCCCCGACACTGTGGCCGTGGATATACGTGCGGGCATTCGCGTACAACTGGTCGAGTAACTGCTGGTCATAGATTCCGCCAGTGAAAATGATCCTCGGGTCGTCCTGCGCTGCCGCCCGCACAGCGTCGATGTAGCCGTGCGAGTAGGGCGCGCTGCCCACCACGATGAGCGGCCGGGTTTCAGCGCTCAACCGGTAGGCGCTCACCGCGTCGAGCACATGGTTTTCGGGCTCAAATCGCGCGACGATGAGGTGGTAACCCTGTTGATCGAGCGAAAACTCTGCGATGCGGTCGCTGCCCGGGGTGATGATCTCCGCGCCGTAGCGGATGACGACGCTTTCGCGTCCGTACTCCGCCTTCACGTGGTCGGCGATTGCTTGTGAATCGGCGATGACCTCGTCGCCCCACAGCACCGATGCCCGCTCGGCCCAGCGGTAGTACCGCGCGCCCACACCCCGCCACTTCTCACGTTTCGACTCCAAGCCGTCGAGGTGAATGGCTGTTGGGATGCCAGCGAGCTGCAGCGGCCGCAGGAGTGGCGCATTGCCCGCGTTGAGGAGCAGCACAACATCGGGTCGGTCCTTAATGATCGCGTGAACCGTACTGACCGCCGTGTGGCTGAGGGTCTCGGTCATGCGATGGCGCAGGGCCGGCGCATTGACGAGGGTCATCCCGAGGTACTCGGTTCGCTGCTGGCCCGGATTGCGGCAGTAGACCGTGACCTCGTACCCGCGCGCTGCCAGGCGCCTGCCGATTTCCTCGACGGCGGTCTCGAAGCCCCCGTGCAGCGCTGGCACGCCGCGCGTACCCATCAGGGAGACCTTCACGCGACCACCGTACTTGCACGACGTGCGCATCTCCCCCGTCGGTGGTCTGCGCTGATAGCCTTCGGCGCGTGCAGACGAGTCCACTTTCGATAGACGGTGTCTGGGAATTTACCCCCAAACTCCGGCCCGACGACCGGGGTGTCTTCCTCGAATCCTTCAAGGAGTCGGTCCTCGAAGAGGCGATCGGCCACGATTTCACCCTGCAGCAGATGAACATCTCGGTCTCTAGGATCGGCACCGTTCGCGGAGTGCATTTCGCACTCGTCCCACCCGGGCAGGCGAAGTATGTGCAGTGCTTCTCGGGGCGAATCCTCGACGTCGTCGTCGATATCCGGGTCGGTTCGCCGACCTTCGGGCAGTGGGACGCAGTTGAACTCGACGACGAGAGCCGCAAGGGTCTCTACATCGCCGAGGGACTCGGACACGCCTTCTGCGCCCTGTCTGACTCGGCCACGGTTGGCTACCTGTGCTCGACTCCGTACTCGCCTGGGCGCGAGTTCGGCATCCACCCGCTCGATCCCGCGCTGGGCCTGCCCTGGCCGAGTGGCGCCGAGTCGGTTCTTTCGGAGAAGGACGCTGCCGCGCCGACCCTTGGGGAGGCAAGGGCCTCGGGCCTGCTCCCCACAATGGCCGAGTGCCAAGCCTTCGCGGCGACCAAGGAGATCACCGGGATGTCGTCAGGCGCCTAGCCGCGGGCCGGTGCATAACTCAAGCGCCCCCTTCCCTTCACTTGACGAACGCCCCAGTTGACAAATGCCGCATTACTACTGCATTGTGCCAAATATGACCGTTACGTTACCGATCACGACGTTTGCCCGCGAGTACGCCGCGCTGCTGGACGCGCATCCCGACGACGAGTTGGTCCTCGAGCGGCGCGCTGGCAAGGCTGCCGTCGTGGTCCGCTCGCTTCGCCTGACCCAAGGCGACCGCCAGGCGGTCGAGGCAATCTCCCACGTTCTATCCCAGTTGCTAGCCCACACGGACCTGTCCGCCGCGATCGCCGACGGCCTGCAGGACGAGTTCCCCTGGATGGCGCTGCTGCCCGCCCCCGTCCGCGGCGAGTGCGCTCGCGAACTGCTCATTGTCCTGCGGGCCTCGGCTGCTCTAGGCCGGTACGGCGCCTTGCATGACACGCTCGACTCATGGAAGGCGACCGCGGAGATCTACACCGACTCCCATCTGGTCGCCCAGCTGACCGAGCCCGTGGACACCCCCGACGGTGGGGACGTACCGGCTCCGAATCAGGACTAGCCTGTGCCCAAACGACTGGAAGACGTCGCCCCTCCCCCGCGACCGGGCGAGTGGCGGATCCGCTTTGGTACGTCCGAGGCTGCAACCAGCTGGCCGGAGATGTGCGCACAGTTCCCCGGAAACTCCCATGAGGCGTGGGAGCGGATGCGGCACTCCCCCACGGAACGCACCGGCACCCAGAAGCCACTCGCAGGTCCCCTCGCGACGCGTCAAGTGCGCGGCGAGGAACTCGCTCAGTGGCAAATCGACATCTCTAGCGGGGCCCGCCTGATCTACGCAATTGACCCCGCCAAGCGCACCGTATGGGTCATGCTTGCCGCCACGGGTCATCCGGGGGCCACGCTCGCAAAAGGCAAACGCAGCAGCCAGAACAGATAGTTCACCTGCATCCTCGCCGAAATCGTTCGGCTAGCCGGCGGGGCCCCTTGTCTTGAGATTCACGCCCGGGACCTTCGAACGGTCGAGTTTCAGGCCCGGCCCTGATGGGACCGCTCCCGCCCACCACGCCAATGCCGTCTGGCTGAGCGCGTATTCCTCACGTCCGAGCGCATATGACTCCTCAACACCGCCCTTGTCGTAGATTCGCCCATCGGTCCAGCGCTGCTGCATCCCCCGCGTATCGCGCGCATGGGCTGCAAGGAACTTCGCGGCTTGGGTATCAGGTGCCGAGTAGAGCGACGCGAAGGAGTCAACACCGGTGAAGGTCGCGGGGCGACGAGCACCCCACTTGACCCCCTGCGGGTAGTAGATCTGGCCGCCCGGCTGGTAGACGATTCCGCCCGGTGCCGCATAGGGCGGTGACGCGAACTTCACGACAGTCAGTGCCCGATACACGATGTCGGCATTGAGGAACAGTGACTCCGGGACCGGGACCTTAGCGCTCCGCAGCAGGCTGGCAGCCCACCACAGATGAAGCACGTTTTGGATGTAGTCCGGGTTGATGATCCCGTGATTGGTGATCGTTCCGTCCTCATTGGCGTTCGTGCCCGGGAGGTTCTTGCTGATGTTCACGCCGTTAACCACGAGGTTGTTCGTGAGATCACTCGGACGTGCGAACGCCGCGATCGAGTACTCAACGACTGTGCGCCGCCAGGTTTCAGCTCGTTTGTCCCCGGGCATCATGGCGAGCGCGAGCGCGGGAGCGGTCAGGTCCCACGACACCTCGTCAGCTTTCGAGTTGCCCGGGGAGATTTCAACCCCAGCGCGGGTGCGGTAGTAGTGCGGGCCGCGGGCCGCGACTTCATCGGCCTCGGCTGCAACCATCGATACGATGTAGGCCCGTTCCTGCTTGCTCAGTTCATCCCAGAGCAGCCATCCCGCCTGCCCAGCCGTAGCCGCCCACAGCGCAGACTGCCACTGCAACCCCCATCCACCAGGGGTGATCGAGGCGTGCTGGCAGGCGATGCTCCGAAGTTGCCACCTCGCATAGGCGAGGAGGTCAGCCCTGCTGATGTTCTGGACGTTCTTCCACGTCGAGGTCGTGAGCATGATCGCAGCGGCCTGCGCCGAGTTTGCGCTTCGGCGAATCGACTCCTCAGCGGTCTTATGGACGCTCAGTGCATCGAAGTACGGCTCCCCCCATCGGTTAGCGAGGCGCACTGTGTGGTCATTCGTCATGGCATAGCGCAGGCCGTCCTGCACCGTTGCCTGGATTTCGGCGTATCCGGCCTTCGCTGTGCTCCCGGTGAGTCGAGCAGGAGGATCGACGCGACGTGCCCACTTCAGCGCCCTCGCCTGCGCCACCGAGGATGCAGTTGGGCATTGGTCGACCCCGGTCCCTTGGCTTGCGGCAAGGGGAACCTGCCCTGCCTGCATCGGGACGGTCAAGGTCGCCGTCTTGCTAATCCGGTTGACCCCCTCACTGAAAATCCAGGTCACCCCGCCCCGGACCACTCCGGGTGTGTCGATACCGTCACCATCCCAGTCGCCGACGATCGGCACATCGGTCGGCAAGCCGAACGGCATCGTGACGATGGCTGTGTTCGTTGCGTCAGCGAAGGAAACGTCAACGCCCTTGCTCACCTTGGGTGGCTTCTTGACGGCCGTGAACTGCAGTATCCAGACGCCCTGCCTGACCACGCCGAGGTCATCACGACCGTCACCATTCCAGTCGCCCACGACCGGTGTGTCGCCCGCCGCTCCGAAGGTCTCGGTCCGCTTCGTGTTTTCGGAGGAGAGCCGCCAATTCCAGGCACCATCCTTGAATACGCCGATGTCTGGCTGACGATCAGCATCAATGAGCCCGGTAACTGGCAATTCACCCGCCTGCCCGCCCCACGTTCCCTTCGCCTGCCAAGCCGGTGATCCGACCACCGCGTTGGTGTAGAACCACCGGCCCCGGTCATAGCGACCCGGCGTATCGACTCCATCGCCATTCCAGTCCGCCATGAGCGGCTGCCCCGAGCCGGCCGGCATCCGAATCGTGGTGGTCTTCGGTGGCATCCCGATTCCGGAGAAAATCGTAAAGACTCCGGTCGAGGCCACGGCCCCCGCAGGAAGTGACGTGGGCGAGCCTCGCTTCGCCCGCGAGCCCTGCCCTTCGACACCGGCATTCTCGGACCCTAGCCCAGCCGCCGCAGGCATCTTGGGGGCAGGCAGAACGACGATAGGGCTCAATGATGGACGCGCCCATACTGGCGCCGCCTGAACGAGGAGGGCGGACGTGGCAATAAGCGCCAGCACACGGAGACTGGTCAGAGCGAGCATTCTTGGCATAGGACCGTTGATCGCATCGGCACCTTCACTAGCGTGACCCTGTCCGGGTGTTCGCGCTTTATCGTGGTAAGGCTATCGCCAGAAACCCCACGGAACCAGAGCAGCGACATGGCCAACTTGGGGTTGATACCAAGAGCAAAGTCGACGTAGCTCACAGCATCATCCTCGTACGGGAAGGCCGGGAGTTTGATATAAAACCGTTGATCGCTACTGCTGAGCACTCGGTTCAACGATGCGACCCA
>CAMAWO010000009.1 GCA_945861925.1 Bifidobacterium breve
ATCGGCCTTCATCGGGCCGACGGGTCTGTTTCACTGACGGTCGGTGCTGAATCCATCGTTATGCCGGGAGACAAGGCCATCGGCATTGCGCAGGACGATTCGATGTTCGTGTTCGATCGGGAGCCAGCGCCATGGTCCCGGCCAGTTGACCATCCCTCCCTGTCGCCGGAAGTGATCCAGGAGCGCACGCTCATCATTGGGTGGAGCCCGGTGGCGAACTTGGTGGTCAAGGAGATCGAAAACCACGTGGCTTCGGGCTCCGAACTGCTCGTCCTCATTGATCCCGATAACCATGAGGCTGCCACTGTGCAGGCCGAACTAGATGCCGTTGGCCTCACTGGGCAGTCGGTGACTATTTGTAGCGGGAACACGATCAGTCGACCCGTCATCGCCGAGGTGATGGGGGGCGACCCCTTTGACCATGTGATGATCCTCTGCGAGCGCTCTGAGTTCGACCTCGATGAGGCGGATGCTCGCGTGCTACTCACCCTCATGCATGTGCGGGCGCTGGCCCCTGAGTCATCGAGCAATGTGATCGCCGAACTCGCAGACCCCAACGATGTTGAACTCGGCCGTCAAGGCGATAGCTCGGAGTTCATCGTGAGCATGCAACTCATCAGCCTGCTCCTCGCCCAGCTGAGCGAGAGCCCGCACCTTGCCGACGTGTTCGCCGACTTGTTTGACGGAAGTGGCGCTGCCGTCGCGATGCATCCGGTGGAGCGATACGTGCCGTTGGGCGAATCGGACTTCGAGTCGGTGGTCGCTGCCGCTCGCAACTGGGGCGTCGTTGCGATCGCATACCGTGCAGTGGGATCCGGCAAAGAGTCGGGGGCCTTGGCCAGCGGTATCCGGATGAACCCACCGAAGTCCGAAAAGGTAACGTTCCAGGCTGGCGACGTGGTGGTGGTGATCGCCAACACCGGGGCTTAGCCATCGAGGCGCACTCGCAGGGTGCCTGAGCGTTGGCATGGGTAGACTTTCGCGTCGTGTCCCTGATTGTTCAGAAGTTCGGCGGCTCGAGTCTGGCCGATGCCGAAAGTGTCAAGCGAGTCGCTCGCAGAATCGTTGCGACAAAGGCCGAGGGTCATCAGGTGGTCGTCGTCGTTTCGGCGATGGGTGACACCACTGATGAGCTGCTCGATCTAGCGGAGCAGGTGTCGCCGAAGCCGCCGGCTCGTGAGCTCGACATGCTCCTCACCTCGGGTGAGCGGATCTCGATGGCGCTCCTTGCGATGGCGATCTCGGACCTCGGTGAGGACGCCAGGTCCTACACCGGCTCCCAGGCCGGACTCATCACGGATTCGGCGCACGGTGCTGCTCGCATCATCGACGTCACCCCCGGCCGGATCGCTGAAGCCCTCGGCGAGGGAGCGATCCCGATCGTGGCCGGGTTTCAGGGTGTTGCTCAGGACACGAAGGACATCACGACCCTGGGCCGTGGCGGGTCAGACACCACGGCGGTAGCGCTGGCCGCCGCTCTCGAGGCCGCTGTCTGCGAGATCTATACCGATGTCGATGGAGTGTTCAGCGCCGACCCCCGTGTGGTCCCGGCCGCGCGGAAATTGGATTTCGTCACGTACGAGGAGATGCTTGAACTCGCGGCGGTGGGCGCGAAGGTCCTGCACCTTCGCTGCGTCGAGTATGCGCGGCGCTTCGATCTACCGATCCACGTCCGTTCGTCGTTCTCGCAGCATGAGGGCACCTACGTCCTGTCGCCAGAAGCCATCGAAACCGCTATCGCTGAAGGAAGAGCTATGGAACAGCCAATCATCTCCGGCGTCGCAGCCGATGTGAACGACGCGAAGGTCACGGTCGTCGGCGTGCCCGATGAGCCGGGGCGTGCTGCAGCGATCTTCCGGTCGCTTGCCGACGCGGGCATCAACGTCGACATGATCGTGCAGAACGTCTCGGCGGCCTCGACGGGACGCACGGATGTGACGTTTACTTGCACACAGGGTTCGGCTACCAACGCCACCGCGGCGCTGGAGGCCGGCATCGGGGCCATTGGGTTCGAGTCGCTCGTCGTCGATGACCAGATTGCGAAGGTATCGCTCGTTGGCGCAGGCATGCGTTCCCATCCAGGTGTGTCGGCGACCTTCTTCGCGGCCCTCGCCGACGCCGGCATCAACGTCGAGATGATCTCAACCTCCGAGATCCGCATCTCAGTGGTGACCCGGGTTGATGGTGCCAAGCGCGCGGTTCAGGCCCTCCATACTGCGTTCGGCCTCGACGTCGATGGTGAGGCCGTGGTCTATGGCGGGACCGGGCGATGAGCCGGCTTCCCGTCGTTGCGGTGGTCGGGGCCACCGGCCAAGTGGGTGCGGTGATGCGCAGGCTGCTCGAGGAGCGCGAGTTTCCGATGGAGCGAATCCGCTTTCTGGCCTCCTCCCGTTCGGCGGGTACGACGCTGCCATGGAAGGGCGGGGAGGTTATCGTTGAGGACGCCTCGACGGCTGATCTGACAGGGATCGACATCGCCCTGTTCTCGGCGGGCGGCGCCTCGTCCAAGGAACTCGCTCCGAAGTACGCGGCGGCCGGCGCCATCGTCATCGATAATTCCTCGGCGTGGCGGATGGACCCCGACGTTCCTCTCGTCGTGAGCGAGGTCAATCCCGCCGCGATTTCGGAGGCTCGTAAGGGCATCATCGCCAACCCGAACTGCACGACGATGGCAGCGATGCCCGTTCTCAGGCCTCTGAGCGACGAGGCGGGCCTTCGGCGGCTCATCGTGAGTTCCTACCAAGCCGTCTCGGGGAGCGGTCTCGCGGGCGTTAGCGAACTTGAGGATCAGGTGCGGGCTGTGATCACCCAGGACATCACGATGTTGACTCACGACGGCTCGGCTCTAACGCTGCCGGATCCGCGCAAGTATGTCCGTCCGATCGCCTTCAACGTCATCCCAATCGCTGGGAGCATCGTTGACGATGGCTCACTCGAGACCGATGAGGAGCAGAAGCTGCGTAATGAGAGCCGCAAGATCCTCGGATTGCCCGACTTGCTCGTCTCGGGGACCTGCGTCAGAGTTCCGGTCTTCACGGGACACTCACTCTCCATCAATGCCGAGTTCGATCGACCCATCTCAGTCGAGCGGGCCGTGGAGTTGCTCGCCGCCGCGCCGGGGGTTGAGCTGGTTGACGTGCCGAACCCGCTGCAAGCGGCCGGTGCTGACCCGTCATTCGTCGGTAGAGTCCGTCAAGATCCATCGGTTCCAGACGGGCGCGGGCTGGCGCTGTTCGTGAGCAATGACAACCTCCGCAAAGGCGCGGCCCTCAATGCCGTGCAAATCGCCGAACTCGTCCTCGCGACTCTGTAGTCGGGTGTTGCGGCCGGCTCAGAGGGTTGGCTCCTGGTATCCGAAGGCGGCGTAGTCGCCCGCATAAGCGTGCGTGACCTTGCCGAGAATTGCCGGGGTGAAATAGTCGTTGATCCTCGAGCCTGCCTGGGTGGAGTTGCGGCAGTAGAACTGCTCCTGCAGCCCGGCGACCCCGGTGAGTTCGGCAACGCGATCCCACGAGTTGTCGAGTTCCTCGAGGTGAATGACCGCGTCGTAATCGACGATCCCGTAACCGATCTGGTCGACCTGCCGACGCCAATGCGGATCCTGATCCCGTGATTCCTGGGCTGACACCACCTCGATGAAATCGGCGAAGCTGATGTCTTGGGCGAGTTCAGGAGCCTCGTCGCGGTCGCGCAGGGCGGCGAGGATGGGATCGCTCTGCTGGAGTCCCTGACGGATCTTCTCAAGGTAACCGGACAGCAAGCGTGACGCTGGCTCGCGGACCACCGTGAACCGGGACCATTTGCGCCCTCGCAGGGCCTCCTCGAGGAGATCGGGCGGCAATTGAAAGGGCTTGACGAACGGGGTGGCCTTGCTGCGGTCATGAGGATTCTCCTGGACGCGGAGGACGGCGGCCGGGCCCTGCCGGGCCGCCTCCAGTCCGCCGAGGGTCGCTTTCATTGTCCCGCAGCCAGCCTTGGGAACCTCGATGTAGACGTAGCGGTTGACGAGAGAGATGTGCGTGTGAAGGTTCACCGAACGCCAGCCCATGGACTTGACGTAGGCGCGGGTGGTCTTGCCGAGATCACTTGGTGCCGGCCGTCGATCAATGCTCACCGCGCAACCCCTGCCTTTGCTCTCCGGTCGAGCGCTACGGGGTCGGGGGCCGACATGTTCATCGGCCCCCGACCAGGTGTCGGGGTGGCGGGATTCGAACCCACGGCCTCTTCGTCCCGAACGAATCGCGCTACCAAGCTGCGCCACACCCCGAAGGACGTGTCGAGCCTAACGGACAACGAATTCGTGTCCTGCATCGGGAAGGCTGGAACGAATCAGGGAGGCGCTGCCACAATGATGCCGTGATGAGTGCGCCCGGGCTCCTGCGGTATCCCATTCTCCAGGCCGCCTTTGTCGTGCCCGATCTGGACGAGGGCCTCAAGCGCTGGGTTGGGGTGATGGGGGCGGGACCCTTCGTGGTGATGCGGAACTTCGTCGGAACCGACCTGACCTACCGCGGGCAACCGAGTACGACCGCCGTGGATTATGCCTTCGGCCAGTGTGGTGAGGTCCAGGTGCAGCTCATCGCCCAGCCGGGCCCTGGCTCATCGATCTACCGCGACATGTACGGGCCGGGTGAGGGCGGTTTCCATCACATGTGTGCCCTCGTTCCGCCCGATGACTGGGATCGGCAGGTGGCTGCCTTTGTCGATGCGGGTTACCCACTGGCCGCGTCGCTCATGACCTCAGCCCCGGCCGTCTATTTCGACTGCCGCGCTGACCTCGGGTGCTTCGTCGAGCTCTACGGGCGCACTGAGCGTTCGGTCGGCTTCTTCGCGCACCTGAGGGCCCTGCACGAGACTTGGGACGGAGTCACCGACCCGGTGCGAGAGCGTGCCGCGAACGTCATCCCGACACCCAACAAGGAGCCATCATGACCGTGCCTTTCGATGTTGTTCCGCTTGCGACCGTCCGCGTCACCCGTGGCGACATCCACCGACTTGGCGAGACGCCGTTTGGCCGGCGCGTCATCGGCGGTATCTCCAATGGCCGATGGGAGGGTGAGCGGCTGAGCGCAACCATCATCGGACCCGGCGGAGACTGGGCGATCCCATCCTCGGGCCAGATCATGATCCTCGATGTCCGCCAGTTGCTTCAGACCGACGATGGTGCGCTTATCTACGTGAGCTACCACGGCCGGTGCGATCGGGAGCGCGGCACCTACACCGTCGCCCCGACATTCGAGACGGCGGATGAGCGGTACGGCTGGCTGAACGCAGTGCAGGCCGTGGGTCAGGGGCGCAACGACGGTGACGACATCGTCTACGAGATGTTCGAGATTCGATAGCGCAGCGCGACTGCTGTGATCAGGTGCGCGCCACGAGGGTGAGCAGGGTCGCCTCTGGCGGGCAGGCGAAGCGGTACGGCGCGAACGGCGAGGTTCCGAGCCCCGCAGAGACGTGGAGTGCTGCCGTGTGACGGCTGCCAAGGGCCCGGTGTGTTGAGAGCCCGCGGGATCTCGCCCGATCAATGTCGCAATTCGTGACGAGGGCCCCTACACCTGGTATGCGCAGTTGGCCGCCGTGAGTGTGCCCGGCAAGGACGAGGTCGGCGCCGTCGGCGGCCATGCCGTCGAGTACCCGCAGGTAGGGAGCATGGGTGACCCCTAGTCGGAGGTCGGCCGAGGGGTCGAATGCGCCAGCGATGTCGGCATATCGATCGCGACTGATGTGCGGGTCATCGACGCCACGCAGGTCGACGCTGCGTCCGGCAATGACCAAGGTCCCTCTGGTGTTATTCAGGTGCGACCAGCCGCCGTCGACAAGTCCGTCGACGAGGTCGCTCCACGGCAGCATCGCCCGGCTGGGCTCGAGTTGCGAGGGCCCGGCGAAGTACTTGACTGGATTGATCATTCGGGGTTCGTAGTAGTCGTTGCTTCCGAGGACGAAGGCGCCCGGCAGATCGAACAGCGGTTCGAGGGTGTTGAGGACGTGCGGGACGGCGTCTTGGTGCGACAGGAAGTCGCCGGTGGCGATGACGGCGTCGGGCTGCAGCTCGCGCAGGGCGCGCACCCACGACTGCTTGCCGACTTGCCCAGGCACGAGGTGAAGATCCGAGAGATGGAGGATGGTCAGTGGTGCCTGTCCCACCGGCAGTGCCGAGACGGTGGCTCGGCGGAGGGTGTAGTGCTGAGCCTCCCAGCGGGCGTAGGTGAGCCCCGCTGCACCGGCGGCCACCAGGCCGGCGGTACCGAGGAGCATTTTCGATGAGCTATGCACAGTCGTATGCTCCCACGGCCCATCTGCCAGCATCTACGTGATGATGATCCTCTTCGTGTCGCCCTTATCGAATGCAACGTCAACGAGATCAACATCACCCTTCACCTCGTACTTGATCCGCTCACCTCGGACTGAAGCTCCACCGCGGATGGCACTGCCGAGGAAGCCCCAGACCCCATCGTCAGCGGAGGACCCCCCAACATGATGCGGGGTGAATGGCTGGAATTGAATGACGAACGGGAACTTCTTGATCTCCCCCTCCGACAATTCGAAAGGCACCTCGTCCTTGATGTAACCGAGCCGAGTTGTTTTGGATTTTGAATCCCAGTAATCGACAGTGCGCTTCTGCGTGGAGTCGTATCTGGATTCACGCTCTTCCCACTCGAACACCTCATTAAACGCGACCTCGACGTCTTTGATTTGCTGGGCACTCTTGGCCGTGATGACGATCTCTCCGGCGATCTCGCCGGAATTGCCCGCGACGTGGCTTGGCACGACGAGTTCGAACGTGAGGGTCCCGATGCCCATGCTTTTCTTCAACTTCTTGAACAGTGACATGCTTGCCCATCCCTTTGCTCGCCGCGTGAACTCGTGCTTGCGCAAGGTGCGCAAGACGCGTCATGCTCGCGGTGGAGCCGGGGCTAGTCAAGGGATAAGGCCAGATTTCCCTTCGAATACACTGTTGTGTGGTACTAGTACCATGCCAGTATGAGTCAGATCAAGGATCAATTAAAGGTGGACCTCACCACCGCGATGAAATCTCGCGACGAGTTGGCCGCAGCGACCCTTCGCATGGCACTGACGGCGATCACGAACGAGGAGGTTGCCGGCAAGGAGGCCCGAGCACTATCCGATGACGACGTCATCACGGTCCTTGGTCGCGAAGCGAAGAAGCGCAGGGAGTCAGCGGAGGCGTACGACACCGCCGACCGGCCAGAGCTCGCCGAGCGTGAGCGTGCCGAACTCGCAGTGCTCGCGAGTTACCTGCCGCAGGCGATGACTGACGAGGAACTCGCCATCATCGTGGCGTCCGCAGTGGCCGAGGTCTCGTTGACCGGGGCGACCGGAGGGGCCGCCGTGGGTGCGGCCATGAAGTTGGTGACCCCGCAGGTGAAGGGTCGGGCCGATGGTGGCCTGGTAGCGGCTCTCGTGAAGGCCGGGTTTGGGATGTAGCGGCATCGGGTACTCAGGGGGTGGTGACCGGCGCTTCATCCGGAACCGCCGGGACGGTGTCGTCGTCGGTTGGTTCGGTGGTTGGGGCAGTTGGGGGAGCGACGGGCGCGGGCTTTGCGCTGTTGTCGAAGACGAACCCGTCTGGTCCACCGCCGAGGTCGGACTCCCCGGGAAGTGGTGCAATGGAGGTCACCCCACGTGCCGGACGAAGACTCCACTCGTTGCTGAGCGCGAACGTGGCCGGTTCGCTGCCTTGAAGCGCGGCCGTCATTGACTGTTTCCAGATTGGCCCGGGAATGGTGCTGCCGAACACCTGGGTGTAGTACTTGCCATTGATCGTGAGGTTCTTCATCGGGTACGCGAATCCACCGCGAGGATCGCCGACCCAAGCCGCGGCGGCGATGTCGGGGGTGAATCCGGCGAACCACACAGCAGCCGACTCATTCGTGGTGCCGGTCTTTCCGGCCGCCGGTCGATCGGCGAGCGACATTGCAGAGCCGGTTCGACCGGTGATTGGCCCGTCGATGACGCCGGTGAGGAGCGCCGTCACTCCGTCGGCGACATCCTGTGAGATGACCTGCCTGCAGTCCTCGTCGGGGACGTCAAGGGAGCGGTTATCGCGATCGCGTATTTCCAGGATGGACCGGGGTTTGCAGTAGAGGCCATGGGCCGCGAAGGTCGCATAAGCGTTGGCCATCGCGAGTGGGGTGACCTCCATGCTGCCGAGGGTGAATGACGGGACTCGGAGCAGCGGTCCGCCGCTGCCGAGGAACACCCCCATTGACTCGGCGATCTCGGCGGGCCGGCAAAGGCCGGTGCGCTCCTCGATGGCCATGAAATACGTGTTGATGGAATAGGCCGTTGCGCGGGCCATGTCGAATGTGCCCTGCCCGGTGGAGTTTCGGACGGTGATGGGTCCGAACGAGGCTCCGGTTTCGCAGTTGGTGAATCCCTCGAAGGTGTTCGGGCTCGGCGAGCTGATGTACTCGGCGGGCGAGATCCCCGATTCGAGCGCGGCTGCGAGCGTGAAGACCTTGAAGGTAGAGCCGGCCTGCATGCCGATGGTGCCCCCGTGGGCGCGGTCGGTGTTGTAGTTGTAGGTCGTCATTCCCTGACCAGAGGTGCCCCACTCGCGGTTCTGGGTCATCGCGAGGATGTTGCCGGTGCCGGGCTCCATCATCGTGATCGCAGCCGCGCGCCGGCTTTCGTCATCGATGGGAATTGCGCCCGTAACGGCGTCGAAGGCTCCCCGTTGCGCCAGTGGGCTCAATGTCGTGCGGACGGTGTAGCCGCCGCGCCGCAGGAAGGCTTCACGGGCCTCAGGGGTATCACCGAAGGCGGGGTCGGTGCGAATCGTCTGGAGGACGTAGTCGCAAAAGAACGGCGCATACGAGGTGGTGCAGCCGTTGGGGACTGCGGTGGGCTTGATGAGGACCTGCATCGGGATGAGCGCGGCTTGGGCGGCCTCACCCTTCGTGATGTAGCCGAGTTGAGCCATGCGCGCGAGCACGACATCTCGTCGCTTCGCACTGCGTTCGGGATTTCGGATGGGATCGAAGGCCGTTGGCTGCTGGACGATGCCCGCGAGCGTAGCCGACTCGGAGAGCGTCAATTCGGCGGCTGTTTTCGAGAAGTATCGCTTGGCTGCGGCTTCAACACCGTAGGCGCCTGATCCGAAGTAGACGATGTTCAGGTAGCGCTCGAGGATTTCCGGCTTGGTGTAGCGACGTTCGAGGGCGAGCGCATAGCGAACTTCGCGGAGTTTCCGGACCGGGCTCTGGCCCCGCGCGGCCTCAAGTTCGTCGGCAGTAGTCGCCTCGTTAACGAGGACGTTCTTCACGTACTGCATCGTGAGTGTCGATGCGCCCTGCTGAACGTCGCCGGAGCGCGTGTTCGATGCGACGGCGCGAAGTGCTCCGCGGACATCGACGCCGTTATGGTCAAGATAGCGGGAGTCCTCGATCGCGACGGTCGCCTGGCGCATGACGGGTGAGACGCTCTGCAGTGGGATCTCGACCCGGTTCTGGTAGAAGAGCGTCGCAATGACCGACCCGTCCGAGGCGAGAATCTGCGAGCGTTGGGGCAGTGGCGGGGTGTCCATTGTTTCGGGGAGACGCTCAAAGTTTTGGACGACGTTTCGGGCGGTCACGCCAGCCCCGCCGATGAACGGCAGCGCCATGAGCCCGGCGATGAGACCCGCGATGACGGCTGCGGCAAGCAGGGCAACGAGGCGGATGATGAGTCCGCCGAGGACTGGTCGTGGGCGAGCAGGTGGGTGCATGGACATGGGACGTCCAGCGTACGTGCCTTGGTTCCCCTCCCGCACCTCTCACCCGCAACTCTGCGCAACCACCCGGAATTCCTTTGTCGAGGACGCTACCGGGGATCACTCGTTATGACTATAATCGAGATAGTTATTTAGAGCCTATGCGGAGGGGTTCTGACAGGCGTAGCGTCCCGGCTCACACCATGTTCTTGATTCAGGCACGAAGGGGTAAGGCGACCATGACCTTGAGCAACGACTGGGCCGCCCACGCGGCCTGCCGCACGACCGATCCGGACACGCTCTTCGTGCAGGGGGCTGCCCAGAATCGGGTGAAAGCGATTTGTCTGGGGTGCACAGTGCGGACCGAGTGTCTCGCTGATGCCCTTGACAACAACGTTGAATTCGGTGTCTGGGGCGGCATGACCGAGCGGGAGCGTCGTGCGCTGCTCCGGCGCCGTCCGCACGTGACGTCGTGGAGCAATCTTCTTGAGACTGCACAAAGTGAGTTTGAGCGGCAGTCGCTCCTGAGTGAGCAGGTCGCGCGGGTCTCGTAAAGTTTTCGGATCGAATGAGGGTCTACCCGGCCCTACGCCTCGGCAAGCAGTTGGCCGACCTCGCGAAGTCCCTGAAGATCGTGGACGTCCTCGGCAAGGGCTGGCACCGTCGTGACCGGAATGCCAGCGTGAGCTGCGGTGAATCGCTCTGCGAGGTGATGCTGACGTGACGCAACCTGCTGCCGCTGGGCGTGCAGTCTCAGGAGGGCGGCAGTGAGTGCCTCGATCTCGTCGCCGCCGTCGAGACGATCCGCTGAGGCGATCGCCTCTTCACCTGACATCTCGGTGAGCGTCACGACCTGTACCCGATTGAGGACGAGTCCGGCGAGCGGCATTCCGTCCGCCTTGAGCCGCTCGACGAAGTAGGAGGCCTCGCGAAGGGCATCCCGCTCGGGCGTCGAGACCACGACGAACGAGGTTCCCGGGTCCTGCAGGAGGGTATAGGTCGCGTCAGCGCGCTCACGGAAGCCGCCGAAGGTCGTGTCGATCGCCGCGACGAAGTTGCCGATGTCACTGAGCACCTGGGCTCCGAGGATCTTGCTCAGCACGCCGGTGAACAGTCCGAACCCCATGACAGCGATCTTGCCGATGCCGCGCCCCGCTCCCCGGGCCGGCGAGGTGAGAATGCGAATGAACCGGCCGTCGAGAAAGGAACCGAGTCGTGCAGGGGCGTCGAGAAAGTCAAGAGCGTTACGGGCGGGCGGGGTGTCGACGATGATGAGATCCCAAGTGCCGTCGCGGTCGGCTTCAGTGCGCAGTTGCCCGAGCTTTTCCATCGCCATGTACTCCTGCGTTCCGGCGAATGACGAGGACAGGGCCTGATAGAACGGATTCGCAAGGATCGCCTGCGCCCGCTCCGGATCCGAATGCGCCTCGACAACCTCGTCGAAGGTGCGCTTCATGTCGAGCATCATCGCGTCAAGGGAGCCGGCTCCGGCGATTCCCTCGACCGCCCGCGGTGTGTTGTCGAGTGTGGTGAGCCCCATGGCCTGGGCAAGCCTTCGTGCTGGATCGATGGTGAGAACGCACACCCTTCGACCCTGCTCCGCGGCACGCAGGGCAATCGCAGCCGCCGTGGTTGTCTTGCCGACGCCGCCGGCTCCGGTGCACACAATGATTCTGATCGAGCGATCACCGAGGATGCTGTCGATGCGCAATGGTGGCGCATCGACCGAGACCTGACCCCTGACGGTCATCGGACACCCTCCGACCGAAGGAGGAGTGCGATCTCGTACAGGGCACCGAGGTCGATGCCATCGGGAATCATCGGGAGGGTGAAGGTCGGGAGGTCGAGTTCATCGATGCGTCTGCGTTCCCTCGTTTCTAGATCGACGCGTGCTGCGTGATCTCGGGCCTCTAGTCCGAGTGCGGCCGCCACGAGGGCCGGATCGGTTCGCACCCCTGCGGCTGCTGCCGCGGCAGCGACGGCGTCAAGTGGCAGGGTCCCCTCCCGCGCCTGAACAAGTTGGTCAGCTGAAAGCATCGCGGGCCGTGTCATATTCACGAAGATCCCGCCGACTGGTAGCCCGTCGGCACGCAACTCCTCGATGCCGTCGACGGTTTCCTGAACGGGCATCTCCTCGAGGAGGGTTACGAGATGAACGGCGGTACGAGGGGAGGCGATCACGCTCATGACCAGTTCAGCGTGCTTGTGAATGGGTCCGACTTTCGCAAGCCCCGAGACCTCTGAATTCACGTTGAGAAAATTGGCGATCCGGCCGGTGGGTGGCGCATCGAGGACGATCGCCTGGTAGGCATCAGGAGCGTTCTTATCGATCCTGCGCACGAGTTCGCAGGCCTTTCCGGTGAGGAGGACATCGCGAAGACCGGGCGCGATGGTCGTTGCAAAGTCGATGGCGCCGATCTTCTTCAGGACCGACCCGGCGCGCCGCAGGTTGTAGAAGATCTCGAGGTAGTCGAGGAGCGCCTCGTGCGGATCAACGGGAAGGGCCCAGACCTCGCCGCCACCGGGCGCAACCGCCACCTTGCGCTCGGTGTACGGCAGGGGAGCGGTGTCGAAGAGTTGGGCAATGCCCTGCCTGCCCTCAACCTCCATGAGGAGGGTTCGCTTGCCGTCGTGTGCAAGGGCGAGCGCAAGGGCCGCAGCAATCGTCGTCTTCCCGGCGCCCCCCTTGCCCGATACGACGTGGAGGGCGACGCCCGGCCACCTCGTCTGTGTCACGGCCTCAGCGTAATCGGGATCGGCTGAACAAGGGCTAGTGTGCATCCATGACCGCATGGGAGTACGCCACCGTTCCGCTACTCGTTCACGCCACGAAGGCGATCCTCGACACCTGGGGAAGTGACGGTTGGGAACTCGTTCAGGTGGTTCCCGGTCCTAACCCGGACAATATGGTCGCCTACCTGAAGCGTCCGATCGCCTAACCCACGGACCCAATCGACCAACCCAAGGAGAAGCGATGAGTGACGAGTCTCACGTTGAAGCAAGGCTTGCTGCCCTTGGCTTGACGGTGCCGCAGGTCACGGTCCCGCTCGCCGCCTATATTCCGGCAGTGCGTACCGGCAACCTCATCTACACCTCGGGGCAGTTGCCCATGATCGATGGCGCGTTGGCAGTTACCGGAAAGGTGGGCGGGGCGGTCAGCGCGGAGGAGGCCGCCGAACTCGCGAAGATTTGTGCCCTCAATGCGATCGCTGCCGTGCGCTCAGTCATCGGGGACCTCGACAAGGTCGTTCGAGTCGTGAAGGTCGTCGGGTTCGTTGCGAGCTCTCCCGAGTTCACCGGCCAGCCTGCCGTGGTGAACGGTGCGAGCAACCTCCTTGCGGAGGCCTTCGGCGATGCTGGGGTGCATGCGCGCTCGGCCGTCGGTGTCGCTGCTCTTCCGCTCGACGCCCCGGTCGAGGTCGAGATGATCGTCGAAGTCGCCGACTAGGTGACCGGGGTGGTGCCCGTACCGAGGCCGGCCGCAACGGTCGTGCTCCTGCGCGACCGCGACGGCGATCTCGAAGTCTTCATGATGAAGCGAGTGCTCACGATGCCCTTCGCTCCGGGCATGCACGTCTTTCCCGGCGGACGGCTCGACCCCGCCGATCTTGTGACGGGTGCAACGCTCCCCGACCCGGGCCGGATCTTCGCACGCGATGCGCGGCGGGCGAGCAGCGACGAGGTCGAATACCGGGCGCTCGTGTCGTGCGCCATGCGCGAACTCGCCGAGGAGTCCGGGGTCACCGTCCCCCTTCCCGATCTCCACCTCGCCGATCACTGGATCACCCCCGAGGTCGAGGGGCGCCGCTTCGACACTCGATTCTTCGTAGCGCCGATGCCCAAGGAGCAGCAGGCGGTGCTCACCGGTACCGAGGCGCAGTCCGTGTGCTGGGTACGGCCAGCCCATGCCCTTGAAGAGCATGAGGCCGGCCGCATGCCGCTCCTGCGCCCGACCATCCGCGTGCTTGAGTACCTCGGCCAGTTCAACGATTCATTAGCCGTTATCGCCGCTGTGCAGGAGCGGCCGATCCTGCCGATGCTGCCGCGGCGAATCGTGGCCGATGACGGGTCCGTCGTATGGGCGATGGTGAACGGACGCACCGGCGATCTGATCGAGGGCGAGGTCGAGCCGCCGCAATTCTGGGAGTTGACGGGGGTCAAATGAGCGGACGACTGCTGCCCGCAGGTGATGCGAGCGACTCCGAGCCCTGGGCTAGCGGGTCGAAGACAGTCGCCGCGACCCTGGTCCTCGCCCCCAATCCGTCCGCGTGGACCCTTGACGGGACGAACACCTGGTTGCTGAGCAGCCCCGGCTCGGGACAGACCATCGTCGTCGACCCGGGGCCCGCAGACCTCGCGCACCTCGAACTGATCGTCGCTCGTGCCCTCGCCGTCGACTCACCGGTCACCACGATCCTGCTCACCCACGGCCATGCTGATCATTCAGCCGGTGCCCGCCTGCTGGCCGACATGACGGGAGCGGAGGTGCGCGCTGTCGACCCCGAACACCGGCTCGGGTCCGAGGGCCTCGTCGGAGGCGAGGTCCTCACGGCCGGATCCCTCGAGGTCCACGTCGTCGCGACCCCCGGCCACACGAGCGACAGTGTCTGCCTTCTCATCGAATCCGAGGGGTCACTTCTCACCGGCGACACCGTGCTCGGACGCGGCACGACCGTTGTCGCCTGGCCCGACGGTGAACTTGGTCCCTATCTCGAGTCACTCCAGCACTTGCGCGAACTGGCCGGTGAGAAACGCGTCCACCGCATCCTGCCGGGCCACGGACCTCTGCTGCCGAACCCAGGTCAGGTTCTCGACGGCTACCTCGAGCATCGCCGGGTGAGGCTTGACGAGGTGCGCAGTGCGGTGTCTCGCGGGATCACGGATCCGCTTGCCATTGTTGCCGAGGTGTACGCCGCGACGCCCAAAGCGTTGTGGCCGGCCGCGGAGATGTCGGTCCGGGCTCAGCTCGCCTACCTTGCCGCTGAAGACTAAGGGCTTGGTCTTGAAGTCGGAGTTCGCCAGCCGGCGCGCGGAGTGGGACAACGAGCAGAATCCTGGCCGAATCGGCCGAAATTCCGCACGTTCTCCCAGCTCATGGGACAAACGGGGAGGGGTTATTGCTGATGGAGGTCGAAGGCGTGGCTCAGGGCAGCGGCGAGCGGTGCCTCTTGCTCCGGGAGCAAAAGCCCGATTTGGCGGCCGATGTCGGAGGCCCGGATCGTCAGGATGTTGTCAAGGGACACGACACTCTCGGCGTCGAGGCCGTTGCGCGGCCCGACTGGGAGCTCGGTCGGCAGCCCTTTCGCCCGTGACGTGATCGGGGCAACCGAGACCCGAAGCATTGATCGGCGTACGCCCTCACGCGTGAGGATGAGGACGGGGCGGGACTTGTCGAGATTGGCGAGGTGAATCGGTCGCATGCCCTGCACATCAATCCAACGCCTCGAGGCTTCGGCTGAGATACGCGTCAAGGCCCTCAAGGTCCTCGTAGGTGCTGCCGTGGGCCGTAATGACGGCGACTTCCTTGGCCCAGACCCGGCGCCGCAATTCCCGAAGGAGGGCTGCCTCAACGATGGACGCCCGGCTCGGCTCCTCGCCGGACTGCACCAAACTGTCGAGCTCAGCGACGAGTTCATCCGGGAGGCGAACAGCAATCTGGGTCGACATGCGTGAACGCTACCACTTGGGATGCAACATGCATACCAATGGACCTGTTATCGAGCCCGACGTCCGAGGCGCTCGACGTCGAGAATCATGACCTGCCGTGACTCGAGCCGAATCCACCCGCGCTGAGCGAAGTCAGCGAGAGCCTTATTCACCGTCTCTCGGGAGGCGCCGACCAACTGAGCCAATTCCTCCTGGGTCATGTCGTGTGTCACTAGGAGGCCCTCCGAGGTGATCTCCCCGAACTTCTCACCGAGGTCCATGAGCGCCTTGGCGACGCGGCCGGGAACGTCGGAGAAGACGAGGTCGGCCATGGCCTCGTTTGTGCGCCGAAGGCGGCGGGCCAGGGCCTGGAGCAGCGCCGTCGCAACCTCCGGGCGGCCAGCGAGCCACGGGCGCAGTTGCTCATTGCTCAGGGCCAGGATGACGGCATCGGTGAGGGCTGTCGCGGTCGAGGTCCGCTGTCCGGGATCGAACAGGCTCAGCTCACCGAACATCTCACCGGGGCCGAGGATGGCGAGCAGAGATTCGCGTCCATCGTTTGAGGACTGCCCCAATTTCACCTTCCCTTCGAGGATCACGTACATCCTGTCCCCAGGCTCCCCCTCCTGAAAGATGATCTCGCCCTTGGTGACTGAACGTTCCGTGAGGGATGAGCGCAGGGCAGCCGCACCCTCGGGATCGAGCGCGAGGAACAGCGGGGCTTGCATCAGCACATCGTCCACGCGATCATTCTGTCCTATTTGACGGAGGTACGTGCAGTCGAAGTGTGTCGTGTGCCAATTAGTCTTGGCGAGTGAGTGAATCGGGCGTATCCACGCGGCAGGTGAGCACGGTCGTCCAAGCCCTCGGGCAGCAATACCCTGATGTCCGCTGCGAGCTGGACTTCACCTCACCGCTCGAACTCCTCATGGCCACGGTGCTGAGCGCCCAGTGCACTGACGTGAAAGTAAACGAGGTAACGCCCCGTCTGTTCGCGCGATACCCCACAGCCGAGTCGCTGGCCTCATCCGTCCTTGCCGAGCTGGAGGAGGTGATCAGGCCGACGGGCTTCTTTCGACAGAAGGCGGCCACCCTCAAGGGAATCGGGCAAGGCCTCTGCGAGCGATTCGGTGGGGAGGTACCCGATTCGTTGGAGGACCTCGTGTCACTGCCGGGCGTCGGGCGCAAGACGGCAAATGTCGTTCTCGGCGAGGCCTTCGGCATACCGAGCATCGCCGTCGACACTCACGTGCTGCGAGTCGCTCGGCGGCTTGGCTGGACCACGCAGACCGAACCCGTCAAGGTCGAACGGGACCTCATGGCCCTCATCCCCAAAGCCCAGTGGACCAAGGTGTCGCAACTCGTCATCTGGCACGGCCGTCGCCGGTGCCACGCGCGGCGGCCCGCCTGCGGTGCATGCACCCTCGCGACCTCGTGCCCGTCGTTCGGCGAGGGCCCGACGGAACCTTCCGAGGCTGCCGGGCTCGTCAGAGCCGGTGTCCGCCGATGAACTGGTCGCGCATCGGATCGATTCGCGAGGACGTCGTCGGCAGCCTGCCCACCTGGCTTCTCCCGGTCGTCGACATGGCCCGGACCATCGATGTAGCCGAGATCACCAGATTCCTTCCGCCAGCCGGTTCTGGACGCCACTCAGCGGTGCTCGTCCTGTTCGGCGAAGGTCCAGGCGGTCCCGACCTCCTCCTCATCGAGCGGGCCGCCGTGATGCGGGCGCATGCTGGGCAGCCAGCCTTCCCCGGTGGCGCTGTTGATCCGGGCGATATCGATGCGGTGGACGCTGCACTCCGCGAGGCTCATGAGGAGACCGCTCTCATTCGCTCCGGGGTCGTGCCCTTCGGCCAGCTTCCTGACCTCTTTCTCCCCGTGAGCGATTTTGTCGTGACGCCGGTGCTCGCCTGGTGGCGCGAGCCCTGCGAGGTGCACGCGGCGACCCCGATCGAGGTGGCGAGCGTTCACCGAGTCCCCATAGCCGAGTTCATCGACCCGGCGAACCGCTGCCGGGTTCGTCATCCATCCGGCTACGTCGGTGTTGGATTCGAGGTGCGAGGCCTGCTCGTGTGGGGCTTCACCGCGGGCATCATCTCCGCAGTCCTCAACTCGGCCGGCTGGGCGGTCGCGTGGGATCACGAACGTTTCGCGGAACTCGCCGATTCCGAGTTGGAAATCCGGTGAACCCGGTCGACTGGATCCTCGTCGGGGCACTCATCGTCTTCGCGTGGGCGGGCTGGCGGCAGGGGTTCGTTGCGGGGGCCCTGTCCTTCGCGGGATTCCTCGGAGGAGCACTCGCCGCGGCATTCCTCCTCCCCGGCATCATTGAGACCCGGGTTGAGCCGGGCCTCGTCCGGTCCCTTCTCCTCGCCGGTGGCATTCTTGTGTGCGCCGCGGGCGGGCAGGTTCTGCTCTCATACCTCGGTCGCACCCTGCGAACTGGCATCACGTGGACCCCTGCACGATTCGTCGACAGCGCCGCCGGGGCCGGGCTGAACATCCTCGCCCTTGCGATCGTCACCTGGATCATCGCGACCGCAATTGCGTTCCTCCCGCAATCATCCGTCTCGAGCCAGATCCGCCAGTCCGGGGTCTTGGTCAGCCTTGACAGTCTTATCCCGGATGCTGTGCGCAACGGCTTCGGGGAGGTTCGTGATGCGGTGGGTGCAACGGCCGTTCCGCGAATCTTCTCGGGCCTCGGCGAGGTCACCGGGCCCGATGTTCAACCCCCTGATCCGCAATCGACTGATGTCATCGCCATTGTGGGGGCTCGGGATTCCATCGTTCGCGTGACGGGCAGCGCTGGCGCCTGTCAGTCGTCGTTCAGCGGGTCGGGATTCGTCTACGCCGACCACTACGTGCTCACCAATGCGCACGTCGTCGCTGGGGTCGATGCCCCGACGGTCCAGGTGCGGTCAGGGGAGCCGCTGTTTACGGCGACCGTCGTCGCCTTCGACCCAAAGCTCGACTCGGCCGTGCTCTTTGTCCCCGACCTCGCTGCTCGGGCACTCAATTTTGCCGATGCGCCGCCAGTCTCGGGCGAGGAAGCGGTCGTCGGTGGATTCCCGGGCGGTGGCCGTTATGTCGCGTCAGCCGTCCGGATTCGGGCAACGGTGACGGCTCGGGGCGACGACATCTACGGCGATGCCGGGGTCGCCCGCGAGGTCTACTCCTTTCGGGGCGAGGTCTCTCCGGGCAACTCCGGCGGCCCCCTCCTGGGCATGACCGGCTCGGTGCTCGGGATGGTCTTCGGCGCCGGGTTGCTGGATGGCCCCACGGGTTACGCCATCACCGGCGCGCAATTGGCGAGTTCGGCGCAGGCTGGGCGTGGTCGCACCGCGCCGGTCGACACCGGTTCATGCAATATCCGCGAGTAGCCGGTTCAGCGACTCAGTGACCACGCCGGCATCGATGGGTTCGACGATGGTGGCCGAATCGAGGCCTCGGCGAGCGCGCTCCGCAACCCTGCGGGCGCCGATCGTATTCCCCCGAGCATCGTGGGTGAGGGCTGCGCCCCACTGCGCCAGGGCCTGCCAGAGCGCCCGCTCTGTTTGGGGAGCGCATCTCCAGCGCTGCTCGAAGACCTCGTGAGCGTGGAAGGGCAGGTCCTGCTCGACGTAGTCGAGGGCCTCCAGCCAGGCTTGGGATGCCGAGACGACCGTGCGGTCGGGCACGCTCGGATACGCATTGCCGGGATCGGTGCCACGCCCAAGTGGCCGGCCGTATCTGTCACGCGGCCGCCCTAGGTTCATATGTTCACGGGGTCGGTCACGAACGAGTGCGCTCGTTCAGCCACCCAATGATGAGGGCGCTCACGTCGTCCGGCGCCTCCTCCTGGGGGAAGTGGCCCGTCTGAAGTGCTGCAAATTGGTATGAACCTGCGACATACCCACCGCTCCCACGGCAACTCGCACTCAGCACCATCGGATCGAGCGCCCCGTGTATGTGCAGCACATCGGTGGTGATGGGCGCTGACATCGTCGACATGAACCGCAGTCCATCGCTGCGCCAGAAGGAACGAACGGCCCACCGGTGGTACTCAATCGCAGTATGAGCTGTTGGCCACCGCATGAACGCGGAACGGTAGACCTCGCCCTCGGCGTCGATCCAGTCGGTCGACCCCGACCAGCGTCGCATGAGGTCCTCGACACGTTGACCCTCATGACGACGGAGCGACCGCTCTGGAATGAGGGGCATCTGGAAGTCGAGCAGATAGCCGAGCGTGGTCCACTGTCCTGCCCGCAGCAGGTTGCTGCGCATGGCCCTCGGATGGGGCATTGAGATTGGGACGATTCCGAGGACGGCATCAGGTTCGAGCACCCCCATAGCCCAGGCGCCGAACGCTCCCCAACCGTGTCCGATGACATACGCCGACGAGACGCCGAGACTGCGAAGCACACCGGCAGCATCTGCTGTCTGAGTCGCCGGGTCGTAGCCGTTCGGAGGGTGGTCGGAGCCACCGTAGCCGCGTAGGTCCATGGCGATGGCCCGGTAGCCCGCGTCAGCGAGTGCGGTGAGTTGGCTGCGCCAGGTCCACCAGAAGGTCGGGAACCCGTGCAGCAGCAGACACGCAGGTCCCTCGCCGACTTCGACCACATGGAATCGCGCTCCGTTGGCGGAGACTTGGCGATGAGTCCACGGGCCGGGGGCCTCAATGACCCGATCAGGATCGACCAAGGGCACGGGCTACCGACCCGGTTGCTCGGCTGACGCGATGGTGTTCCGCGTCTTGGCCAACTCGCTCAGTGCCAGTTTGGGCGCCCGAATCTGCTGCGCCTGATTGCGCGCGAGGAGGCCGGAGACGACGGCGGTGATGAGGAGGAGGAGGCTCACGATTCCGAAACCCGCCCAAGTCGGCAGCCCCATGGCCACGAAGGCGTATGCGAGGGTGACGAGCAGGAAGATCCCGAACAGCGATAGGCAGACGAGTGCGAGCACTGCGAAGACACCGGCCCGTGAAACGGCCTTGCTCGTCGCGGTGAGTTCAGCCTGAGTCAGCGCGATCTGAGCGCGCACCAGCTTTTGTGCGTCGGACACCGTCTTGCGGACAAGGTCCGCGATGCTGGGTTCCCGTGCGGCAGCCATGGTCAGAGGCTAGCGTCTTCGCAGTCGCAAGGCGATTGCCGCGAGGACTGCCGCGAGGAACGAGGCGGCAAGGACCGCCGTTTTTGCCTCCGCGACGGTATCCGGTTGGCCCGGGAAGGCCAGCTCGGTGATGAGGAGTGACACCGTGAACCCGATGCCGGCGAGCACACCGACCGCCCCAATGTCGGCCCACCGAATGGCCTTCGGCAGTGAGGCTCGGGTGAAGCGAGCGACGAGATAGGTGGTGCAAACGATCCCAAGCGGCTTGCCCACGACGAGTCCGAGGATGATCCCGATAGCCACGGGTGCAGTGAGCGCCTCGACAAGCCCGATCGAGCGCAGGTCGACCCCGGCGGCGAAGAAGGCGAAGAGTGGGACGCACAGGGCGGCGCTCCACGGGTGGACCCGGCGGGCAACCCGATCAGCTGGAGGGTGAGTCTCTCCGGGGTCGGAGCGAACCCGGGTGAGGAGGCCGAGCACGACTCCGGCGACGGTCGCATGGACCCCGCTCTCGTGCATCGCATACCAGGCGATGAGCGCGAGTGGCACGTAGATCCACGCAGACCTGAGCCGGCGCCGCTGGGCGAGCGCGTAGCCGATGAAGCAGATGATGGCAAGGGTGAACCAGGCCAGCTCGAAGTGCGTGGAGTAGAAGATTGCGATGACGGTGATCGCGCCTAGGTCGTCGACGACGGCCAGGGTGAGGAGGAACGCGCGCAGGGCAATGGGTAGGCGCCGACCGATAACGGCGAGAACTGCGAGGGCGAAGGCGATGTCGGTTGCCATCGGAATTCCCCAGCCGGAGGGCGCGCCGCCCACCATCGACGTGTTCACGGCGGCGAAGATGAGTGCGGGTACGAGCATGCCCCCCAGTGCCGCCGCGATTGGCACGACGGCCCGAGACGGCTTCGAGAGCGACCCGACGACGAGCTCATGCTTGAGTTCGAGGCCGACGACAAGGAAGAAGACCGATAGCAGGCCGTCGGCCGCCCAGGCCCCCAGGGGAAGCTGCAGTCCCACGCTCGCAGGCCCAACGGGCAGTGCGACCAGCGCGGCGTAGGAGTCGGCCCAGGGGGAGTTCGCCCAGACGAGGGCGAGGGTTGCGGCGATGAGGAGCAGGCCTCCACCCACAGTTTCGTCGCGAAGTTGACCGACAAGCCAGCCACGCTCGCGCCGGCTGGGGCGGATGAAGGCAGGCTCACTCATGTCGCTGCGAGCCTAGCCCGTGGTTCGGCTCAGTCGTCGTCGGAATTCGCGGCAAGGCCGGCGGAGATGAGGGCCATGACAGCCGGATCCGCGAGGGTCGTGGCATCGCCGACATCGCGCTGCTCAGCGACATCGCGGAGCAGGCGCCGCATGATCTTGCCCGACCGGGTCTTTGGGAGCTCGGCGACGATGAGAATCTGCCGTGGCTTGGCGATCGGGCCGATCTCTTGGGCGACATGGTCGCGCAGTTCGCGGCCGATCGAGGAGCGCCCTGATCCGTCATCGGAGGCATTTGACCGAAGGATCACGAAGGCGACAATCCCCTGACCGGTCATGGCATCAGTCGCGCCGACAACGGCCGCCTCCGCCACCTTCGGGTGCGATACCAGCGCCGACTCGACCTCGGTGGTGGAGATACGGTGCCCTGACACGTTCATGACATCGTCGACCCGGCCGAGCAGCCAGACTGCTCCGTCGTCGTCGAGTTTCGCACCATCGCCAGCGAAATAGACCCCGGTGAAGTGCTCCCAGTAGCCCTCCACGTAGCGCTGGGGGTTGCGCCAGATCCCGCGGAGCATCGCGGGCCACGGTTCAGTGAGGACGAGGTAGCCCCCGGCACCGTGGTTGACGGGCGCCGCATTGTCATCGACGACATCGGCGCCGATACCCGGCAGGGCTCGCATTGCGGATCCGGGCTTGCAAGCGGTGACTCCGGGCAGGGGAGCGATCATGATGGCGCCTGTTTCGGTCTGCCACCATGTGTCGACGATCGGGCAGCGGTTGCCGCCGATCACCTCGCGGTACCACATCCAGGCCTCCGGGTTGATGGGCTCGCCCACGGATCCGAGAAGGCGCAGGGACGAAAGGTCCTTGCCCTGCGGCAGGTGGTCGCCCCACTTCATGAAGGTCCGAATCGCTGTGGGCGCGGTGTAGAGAATGGTCACGCCGTGGCGCTCGACGATGTCCCACCAACGGTCCTGGGTCGGGGTATCGGGCGTGCCCTCGTAGATGACCTGGGTCACGCGGTTGGACAGCGGGCCGTAGACGACGTAGGAGTGCCCGGTGACCCAGCCGATGTCTGCGGTGCACCAGTAGACGTCGGTCTCCGGCTTGAGGTCAAAAACCGCGTGGTGGGTGTACGAGACCTGTGTGAGGTATCCGCCGGTCGTGTGGAGGATCCCCTTCGGGGTTCCGGTTGTGCCGGAGGTGTAGAGAATGAAGAGCGGGTGCTCACTGTCGAACGCCTGGTAAGCGTGGGTTTCGGGCTGGCGGTCGACGATGTCGTGCCACCAGACATCGCGGCCTTCGTGCCACTCGACATCAATGCCGGTGCGCTTCACGACAAGCACGTTCGTAACCGTCGGGGTTTTCGTGACGGCCTCATCAACCGCGGGCTTGAGTGGGAGGATCGCGCCTCGACGGTGCTGGCCGTCAGCGGTGATGACGAGTTTGGCCTCAGCGTCGTTGATTCGGCTCTCGAGAGCGGTCGCGGCGAATCCCCCGAAGACGACGGAGTGAGGCGCGCCGATGCGGGCGCAGGCGAGCATCGCGACGACTGCTTCGGGGATAAGTGGCATATAGATGGCGATTCGATCGCCCGTGTTGATCCCGAGTTCGATGAGCGCATTCGCGGCCTGGCAGACGTCCTTCTGCAATTGCGCGTATGTGACGTCGCGACGATCACCGAGCTCGCCCTCGAAGCGAATCGCGACCTGATCCCCATAGCCGGCCTCGACATGGCGGTCGACGCAGTTGTAGGCGACGTTGAGGCGTCCGCCGACGAACCACTTCGCGAATGGGGCGTCGGACCAGTCGAGCACCTCGGTGAACGGGGTGTCCCAGGTCAGGCGTCCGGCCTGTTCGGCCCAGAATCCGAGCCGGTCCTCCGCAGCGATTGCGTACGCGTCCTCCTTGACGTTTGCCTGGGCCGCGAACTCAGGAGTGGGCGAAAATTCGCGATCCTCGTGCTGGAGGCTGGAAAAGGCGTCAGTGCTCACGGTTCTCCCAAAGGCCAGATAGGTGGATCCCTGCATCATGCTGACGTCAAGGTACAGGGTGCATGTGACTGCCCGGCGAGAATCAGCAAACGTATAGCGTCAGCGTCATGATCGGTCAGCGCTCCACCCGTGACCCCCTCGCCGAACTAGCCGCGGATCCGCCGACCGCAACCCTCCTCGCGGCTGCGCGCGCCGAAATCGACTCGCTCCTGTGGCGGCGAGATGTTCGAACGCATGCAGCTGCGGTGGCGACCTCGTCTGCCGAGCGAGGGGCCCGTGATTCCGCTGCGATCGACGGCGCCGACCTCGCGGTGGCCGACGCTTCGCCCATGGGCCGGGTCCTTGATGCCGCAATGAGGCTCACCGCCGCGATCCCGGGGCAGGTCGAGGTGTTTGCCACCTCGCCGCTGCAGGCGCTCGCGCACCTTCATGCGCTCACCGCCACCGGCTTCGTGCCGGACGAGGAACTCGGGCGGCCCCGCGCGGCCGAGCGGGCCGATGATCCACTCCACCTCGGCGTCTTGCCCTCGGCGGTCCTTGCTGCCGAGCGACTGTCGCTGCTGGCGCGCACGCTCACCACCCCGACCGAGGCGCCCGCACTGCTTGTCGCGGCCATTGCCCACGCGGAACTTGCGGTGATACGACCGTTCACCTGGGGCTCGGGCATGGTTGCGCGGGCTGCCATCCGGCTGGTGATAGCCAGTCGCGGGGTGGATCCATCACTGTTCAGCATCCCGGAGCATGGGATGTTCGAGATGGGTCGGCCGGCCTACGTTCGCGCACTGCAGGGGTATTCATCGGGGACCCGTGAGGGCGTGCTCGCCTTCATCGGGTGGCAGGCCACCGCCTGCGCCCAAGGCGCCACCGCTGTCCCCACCCCGTTTGTCCCATGAAATGGGAGATCGAGCAGAATTCCGGCTGATTCCGCTCCGATTCTGCAGGTTGTCCCAGGCTGGGAGAATCTGCAAAATTCGAACCGAAACGGCTGGGTTTTCTCCGTTTGTCCCATGTAATGGGACAAACGGAGAAACAGGGGGTTAGGCGCGTTGGGCCTTTCGGCGGGCGTACCAGGCGATCCCGAGTGCGACCGCGCCGAGCGCAACACCTGCCCCGGCGGCCGCAGCGGCCTGCTTTCCATCGATCCCGACCCGCATCGCCACCGGCTTTCGGAAATCCATGATCGGCCAATCACGCTCGTTGGCGATTGCGCGAAGGCTGCTGTCGGGATTAACAGCAACGGGGTGGCCGACCAAGTCGAGCATCGGCAGATCGGTGTGCGAATCGGTGTAGGCGAAGGACTCGGAAAGGTCGTACCCGTGCTCTGCGGCGAGCGCGCGCATAGCGTCAGCCTTGCCCTCGCCGTAGGCGTAGAACAGGATTTCACCCGTATAGTGGCCATCCTCGATGGCCACCTGGGTGCCGATCGCAATATCGGCCCCGAGCCGCTCACCGATCGGCTCGACGACGTCGGTGCCACTCGACGAAATGATGATGACGTCGCGGCCGGCGGCCTTGTGGAAGGCAATGAGCTCGACGGCCTCCTGATAAATCATTGGATCGACGATCTCATCGAGGGTCTCCGCGACGATCTGACGAACCTGGCCGACGTCCCAGCCGGTCACGAGTTTTGACATGTACTCGCGCATCGATTCCATCTGTTGGTGGTCGGCGCCCGAGGCGAGGTACACGAACTGTGCGTACGCGCTGCGCACGACATCGCCCCGCCCGATGAGCCCACCCTTGTACAGCGGCTTTGCGAACGCGAAAGAACTCGACTTCGCAAGGATCGTCTTGTCGAGGTCGAAGAAGGCTGCTGATCCCATTCATGGACGGTAGCCCCTGCCCGAGCCGGGCTCAAGCTGGGATTTATCCACAGGATCGCGGGGGCCCGTCCACAACGGTGGACGGTGCCTTGCCGTAGATGCTCGCACCGAAGGATGCTGCGCTGCATGGAGCGAGGAATTGAAGGCTTTGGACGGCGACCGGTGCTCATCACGACGGATCACGCGCTGATCGAGCAGGTGTTGCGCATGGCGGCCGCGGTTGCAGTGGACATTGACGTTCATGCCGATCTCGAGGATGTCCGGCCCGGTTGGGCGTCGGCGCCGCTCATCATGGTGGGCGCCGACCTTGCCGGGGCGCTCGCAGATGACCGACCTTCGAGGCGTTCGAATGTGGTGCTTGTGGGCGCGGGGCCCCTCGATGAGGGGGGCGCGACCGACGCGATCTGGCGCGATGCCGTGGCGCTAGGTGCCGAGCACGTGGTGCAGTTGCCCGACGGCGGTGGCTGGCTGATTCAGCGGCTCGGCGAATCAGTCGACGGTCCGTCGCGCGGCGGCTTCATCACTGCCGTCACCAGTGCCTCGGGCGGCTCTGGAGTCTCGACCCTCGCCGGCAGCCTCGCCCTCACCGCCCAATCCCTGAGCGGCCGGGTACTCCTCATTGACGGCGATACCAATGGCGGAGGACTTGATCTCCTTGTCGGTGCCGAGGAGGCCTCGGGGATCCGTTGGCCCGACCTCGCCGAAGCCGCCGGACGGCTCAGTGCGACCACCCTCGACTACGCCCTCCCGCACCCCGGTGGAGTGGCGCTCCTGTCACATGGCCGCGCCGGTGCGATGAACGTCCCTGCCGATGCGTTCGCCTCGGTCCTCGCCGCGGGCGTGCGCGGGTACGAGCAGGTCTTCATCGATGTCCCGCGCTCGACCTGGGCCGTGGCTCCCGAGATGCTTGACCGAGCTGACCGCGTGATCCTCCTTGTCCCCGGGCGAGTCCGCGGGATTGCGGCAGCTGCGGCAGCCCTGCCTTGGCTTCGATCCATTACCAAGGAACTCAGCGTTGTCGTGCGCGCCACGTCGCGCGGGGTCGCTGCACGGGAGGTGGAGCGCGTCCTGGGCCTTGCCGCCCTTCGCGTGGTGCCCGAGCAACTGCAACTCGCGACGCGGGAGGATCGAGGTGAGCCCCTTCTTTCGAATGACGCATATGCAAGGGCAGTTCGCACGATACTCGCCGACGCCGTTTGCGAGAAGGTGTCCGCAGCATGAGCCAGCCCCTTGTCGACAGGGTCCGATCTAGGCTCGTTTCCGGACAGGCTGAGGCGACCCCGGGGCGGGTGGCATCGGCCCTTCGCGCGGAGGGCATCGTCCTCGGCGATGAAGCGGTGCTCTCCCTCGTTGAGAGCCTGCGCCGCGAGCTCATCGGCGCAGGCCCGCTGCAGGTGCTCCTCCAACAGCCGGACGTCACCGATGTCCTCGTGAACGGTCCCAATGCCGTGTGGATCGACCGTGGGCAGGGCCTCCAGCGGGCCGCCGTGAGCTTTGCGTCGGACGACGAGGTACGCAGGCTCGCCCAGCGCCTCGCCTCGGCCGTCGGCCGGCGACTTGATGACGCGACCCCCTACGTCGATGCGCGACTCGCAGACGGAACACGCCTGCACGCGGTCATCGCGCCGATAGCGCCCGACGGCACGGTGATCTCACTGCGGGTGCCGCGCCGGCAGGCCTTCACCCTCCCCGAGCTCATTGACGCCGGCAGCATCGACGAGTTCGGGGCTGCCTGGCTTCGAGCCCTCGTGGCGGCCAGACTCGCATTCGTTGTCTCAGGCGGGACGGGAACGGGCAAAACGACGGTGCTGTCGAGCCTGCTCGGCCTTGTTCCCCATGATGAGCGGATCGTCCTGGTCGAGGACTCGGCCGAACTCCTGCCAGACCACCCGCATGTCGTTCGGCTGCAGTCACGTCTCGCGAATATCGAGGGGGCTGGTGCCGTGACGATGCGGGAGCTCGTGAGGCAATCGCTGCGGATGCGCCCGGACCGCATCGTCGTCGGTGAGGTGAGGGGCCCGGAGGTTGTTGAACTTCTCTCGGCTCTCAACACCGGCCATGAGGGCGGGTGCGGCACGATCCACGCGAACTCAGCCGAGGATGTGCCGGCACGAATCGAGGCCCTCGGCCTCACAGCGGGTCTTGACCGGAGCGCAGTCCACGCATTGCTGGCCGCCGGTCTCGATGCGGTCATCCACCTCCGGCGTGAGCGGTCAGGCAGGCGCGTGGTGAGCGGAATTTATTCACTGAGCCGCGACGGCAACGGCGGGGTCCAAGCAGTTCCGGCCCTGCGTCGGCTCGGCGACACCATGGTGATCGAACCTGGACTGCGGGCTGTCACTGAGCGGCTGGCGCAGGCGAATGTTGCCGTACCGCGGTTGACCGGCCAATAGGGGTCACGATGCTGGCAGCCCTCCTCGCCGCTGCTGCGGTGCTCTTGTTCTTCCCTGGCTCACCCGAACGCCGATTGCGAAATGTCGGCGTGAAGACCGTGCCGACTGTTGCGCCAATCCGTCCTCGGCTACCGAAGTTCGGTGCCCGTGCCCGCCTGCAGCACGCCGATGATCGGGCCCGGGTGATCGATGCGATCTCGGCGTTGGCCGCAGAGCTGCGGGCCGGTCAGCCGCCAGGACCGGCACTGCTGAACTCCGCGGGAACGCCGCCCGTCTGGCCCAGCGCCCTCTCAGCACTCCGTCTCGACGGTGACGTCCCTGAGGCGCTGCGGGTCGATGCCGGCGTTCATTTGGTGCTGCGATCCCTGGCGGCATGCTGGGAGGTCGGGTCCGCCTCGGGCACGGGGCTCGCGGCAGCGGTCAATCGACTTGCCGAGGCAAGTCGCGCGGCGGAGGAGGTCCGCAGTGAACTTGAGGTGCAGCTTGCTGGGCCGCGTGCCACCGCTCGCACCCTCGCGGCCCTTCCCCTCGTCGGCCTGCTTCTCGGCATCCTCATGGGTGCTGATCCGGTGAGCTGGCTCGTCGGCAGTTCCCTCGGTCTGGGCTGCTTGGCCGGTGGAGTGGTCCTCACCGGGCTGGGGATCCTGTGGACGAGCCGAATCGTGGCAGTGGTGGAGCGCCAGCTGTGATAGCGGCCATTGCGGTCCTGTGTGCCGTTGCCGTGTGGCTCATCGTGCCCAGGCCGCCGGAACTGCGGGTGGAGCGCATCTTCGGCCGGCCGGAGTCCGGCGGCGATGCGGCACCACCGCCGTGGCTTGGCACAGCGTGCGGGGTGGCGTTCGGTGTCGGGGTCGCAGTTGTGATCGGCTCGATGGTGGGCGTGGTGGCCGGCATCGGGGCAGCATTCGCTCTGCCTCGACTCCTCGGCCGACTTGAAGCCCGATCCACCCGAGACCGCCGCATTGCCATCACCCGCCAGCTTCCTGACGTCGCAGACCTCCTTGCCGCCACCCTGGCGTCGGGTGCGCCGCCGGGTCAGGCGTGCAGCGCCGTGGGCGCGGCCGTTGACGAGCCGCTGCGCTCAATGCTCGCCCATGTGAGCGCCTCGCTCCGCCTCGGAGCCTCCGCGGGGGAGGCGTGGTCAGCTGCCGATCCGCAGGGATCGCTCGGAGCGCTATCCGCTGCGTTCATCCGCTCCGAGTCTTCGGGGGCGCCGATCGCCGATCTACTGGGAGCGACCGCCAGTGATCTTCGACGCCGACACCGGCTGGCAGTTGAGGTCGCAGCGCGTTCGGCGGGCGTGAGGGCGATCGGTCCGCTTGCCGCGTGCTTTTTGCCCGCATTCATGCTCGTGGGCGTGATGCCGGTGGTTGCCTCGATGGCCGGGATGGTGCTCAGTCGCTAGTCGATTTCCACAGGTGGTCGCACCACCCGGACCTCGTCCCCAAGGTCGGTTCAGGCTCTTTCAGCAAGGGGCCACGTGGACGCACAGTAGGCACGCCAACAGGCAAGCGAGCCGACCTTCGTCGGCGCGACCATCAAGTCAAAATATTGGGGGAACACATGCGAAACATGTCCACTCGAATCACGCGCAACCTCACTCGAATCAAGAGTGACGAGCGTGGAATGACGACCGTTGAATACGCGATGGGAACAGCGGCGATCGTCGGGCTCGGCGGTGTGCTCATCAAGTTCTTTTCCAGTGACACCTTCCGCGATGTCATCTGGGCGATCATCCGCAACGCCCTCTCCGGCTTCATCGGCTGAAATGGTTGCGTGCAGGCCCGATGGAAGGGCCCCGATTTCCTCGGGGCCCTTCCAATATGTCGGGCGTGAAACCCGGGGAAGCGTGACCCTCGAGACAGCAATCGCGATCCCCGTGCTGATTAGCGTCGGAGCCGCACTCATTTGGGCGATGGGGCTAGGTGTCACGTCGCTGGCGCTCGCGGGACATGCTCGAGATGTTGCTAGGGCCATCGCCCGCGGGGAGTCCACCGAGGCTGCCGTGGCTCAAATTGCGCAGCGAGAGCCAGCGGCCCGCGTGTTCATCCGGGAGGACGGTGAGACGGTCACGGTCTCCATCCGCGAGGTGGTGTCAATCCCGCTGCCCCTGTTCGATGGTCTGGAATTGACCCTTGCTCATGACGCGGTCGCGCGACGCGAGGCGGCCCTTGGCGCGGGGGTGACGGATGCGATCCGCTGACCGGGGTTCGGCGACGATCCTCACGGTCGCGCTCATCTCAGTCCTCATGAGCTGCGGGATGGTGGGTCTCGCGGTCGTGCAGGCCGCACTCCTTACCGCTCGAGTTCAGATGGCGGCCGATCTTGCGGCCCTCGCGGGGGCGCAGGACACAGGCGATCCCTGCGGTGCGTCAGCAGCGGTCGCCAAGGCCAACGGCGCGGTGATCACTGGATGTCGCATCGACGGCCCCGATGTGATCGTGGTGGTGACGATGCCTGCTCCCGCGCTCGTCGAACGGATGGCCTTGGCTGCTGGCCGGCCGTCACCCGTGGTGTCAGCTCAGGCACGTGCGGGCTACTGATTCCGGCTCAGGATCCTGAGCCGGCCAGCAACTGGTCCAGGAGCCTGATCGCACCGGCCTTGTCGAGAGGCTCGTTGCCGTTGCCGCACTTGGGCGACTGGATGCACGAGGGACACCCTCGCTCGCAGCGGCACTCGGCGATGAGGGTCCGGGTTCCGCTGAGCCAGTCGCGAATGACCCGGTAGCCGTGCTCGGCGAAGCCCGCGCCACCCGGATAGCCGTCGTAGACGAACACGGTGGCGCGGCCGGTATCGGGATGCAGGGCCGTCGATACGCCGCCGATATCCCATCGATCGCAGGTGGCGAACAGAGGCAGCAGCCCGATGGAGGCGTGCTCAGCCGCATGGGCGGCCCCCGGTACGTCGATGTTGTCGAGGGCTGCCGAGTTGATCTGCTCGGGGCTCACCGACCACCACACCGCCGTCGTACTGAGCTCGCGCTCGGGGAGGTCGAGGGTCTGCTCGCCGAGAAACTCCCCGGTGAGCACTCGGCGGCGCCTGAATGAGACCACCTGTGAGGTCACGTCAACGGATCCGAAGCTCACCTCGCCGTCGCCCCACTGCTGCGACTCCCGAACCTCAGTGATGCGGATATCGCTCACCTCGCTGGCATCGGTCGTGTAGTCGACTTCCTGCTCAACAACGGTTGCGACAGCCTCCGAGAGATCGAGTGAGGTGACGAGATGGGTGATGCCCTGATGGGTGTAGACGGCCCCCGGATGCAGGTTCCCGTGGGAGGCCGTGCTGTCGAGGGAGCCGAGGATTCTGCCGGTGCCCTCCTCGACGATCCGAACGGGTGGCCCGCCGGTTCCGCGCAGGTCTGCGAGGTCGCTCGCTCGGTCCCGGCTCGTCCAGAACCAGCCGTTTGGGCGCTTGCGCAGGAGTCCGGATGCGGCGAGTTCGTCGAGGCGGGCAATGGCGGATGGCCCGAACCAGCGGATGGCGTCGTCGGCCGTGAGTGGGAACTCTGAGGCGGCCGCGCAGAGGTGCGGGGAGAGGACGTAGCGATTCTCCGGATCAAACACCACTGACTCGACCGGCTGGCCGAACACTAATTCGGGGTGCTGGGCGATGTAGGTGTCGAGGGGGTCATCGCGAGCCACGAACAGGGCGAGGGCAGGTTCGCCGCTGCGGCCAGCGCGGCCAACCTGCTGCCAAAGAGAGGCCCGGGTGCCTGGCCAGCCAGCCGTGATGACGGCGTCGAGGCCAGAGATGTCAATACCGAGTTCGAGCGCGTTCGTCGCAGCCATCGCGCAGATGGAGCCATCGCGGAGCCGACTTTCAAGCGCCCGCCGCTCCTCCGGAAGGTATCCAGCCCGGTATGACGCAACGGTGCGGGCCAGTGCCGGGTCGATTTCGTTGAGCAGGTCGCGGGTCATCATCGCGACGGCTTCAGCGCCTCGGCGGCTTCGGATGAATGCGAGGCTCTGCAGGCCCTCAACCACGAGGTCGGCGAGAAGATCGGCTGTCTCTGCGGTTGCCGAGCGTCGGGTCGGCGTTTCGTCCGCGGCGGAACGGCTCTCGGTGCCCCCGATTCCTCGCTCGACGATTGCCGGCTGCCACAGTCCGATCACCTTGCGGGCGCGCGGCGAGGTGTCGTCGGTGACAGCCTCGACGGCGCCTCCGACCAAGCGGGCGATGGAGACGTCGGGGTTTGCGACCGTTGCTGAAGCGGCGATGACGACTGGGGATGAGCCGTAGCGCTCGCAGGTTCGACGGAGTCGTCGGATGACCGCAGCCACATGGGCGCCGAAAACGCCACGGTAGTTATGGCATTCGTCGATGACGATGTAGTCAAGGCGTCGGAGGAAGGGGGCCCAGGTTGAGTGCTGGGGGAGCATCGACCGGTGGATGAGATCTGGGTTGGTGAGGATGTAGTTGGCGTGGGCCCGCGCCCACGTCCGCTCGTCGGCTGACGCATCGCCATCAACTGTTGCCGCTCGAAGCCACGGAAGGCCCAGTTCGCCCAGTGACCGCAGTTGATCGTGGGCGAGCGCCTTCGTGGGGGCGAGGTACAACGTGGTGGAGCCGCGGCCGTTCGGCGCACCCAGGCCGCGATGGATAGCTGAAAGTGCTGGCAATGCGAAGGACAGGCTCTTGCCGGATGCGGTCCCGGTGGCAATGACGACGTCGCGGCCCGCGTGAGCGAACTCAGCCGTGCGAACCTGATGGGCCCACGGCAGGGTGATGCCCTGCCCGGCCCAGGCCTTGAGGAGTTCGGGTGGGACCCAGTCCGGCCATTCGGCGGTGGTGGCCTCGCGCGCCGGAATTGTGGTGGTGTGCCGCAACCGGTCGGGTCTCCTGAAGGTGAGCCTGCCGAGGACCTCCTCGGGGCTGGGCCTCACCAATCTCGTCATCACACTCAAACCTACGCGACAGGTGTGTCAGAGTGCGGCAATGGACTTCTCAGTTTCTGCGTCGTGCGAGGGAAACCTGCAGATCGTTACATCGCACGGGGATCTCGATGTCCAAGCGGCCCCGCAGATGTTGGCACTGCTCATGCCGTTGATGCAGCCAGGCAGTCAAACCATCATCGAGATGTCCGGTACTCAGTTCATGGATTCGAGCGGTCTGGCCTCGATCATCGAGGCGGCAGCGCGCGCCCGCGACGTCGATGGATACCTCTGCATAGCGGCCCCGAGCGGCCGCGTGGAAAGGGTGTTGCAGATCACTGGCGTGGACACCCTCATTGACGTCTTCGATTCCCTAGAGTCGGCCAAACTCGGCCGGTGACCCAACCGCCCGCGTACTTATACCTGAGGTGCGTAGACTCCGCAGGTTGATCTAACCCATGATCCCGGCGGTTCACGCACGCCGTTAAGGCAGGAGACCCATGATCGAGTTGTCCGGAGGCAACCTCACGACAGTCGTCGTCGTTGCCATCATCGCGCTTGCCGCTTTGGGGGTCGCGGCCGTGCTGGTCCGCGAAGTCCTCGCAGCCAGTGAAGGCACACCCAAAATGAAGGAGATCGCCGGCGCGATCCAAGAGGGGGCATCCGCGTACCTCACGCGCCAGTTCAAGACCCTCGCGATCTTCGCGGCGATTGTCTTCTTCATCCTGTTCCTACTCCCCGCGGAAACGAACAATGAGCGCATCGGCCGCAGCATCTTCTTCCTCGTCGGTGCCGTGTTCTCGGGCGTTACGGGCTACATGGGCATGTGGCTTGCTGTTCGCGGCAACGTCCGCGTGGCCGCTGCCGCGAAGGAGTCCGGTGAGCAGAAGGCGATGAAGATCGCATTCCGCACCGGCGGCGTGGCGGGCATGTTCACGGTGGGCCTGGGCCTCTTTGGCGCGGCACTCGTGGTCCTCGTCTACAAGGGCGAGGCGCCCAAGGTGCTTGAGGGCTTCGGCTTCGGCGCAGCGCTCCTCGCGATGTTCATGCGAGTCGGAGGCGGGATCTTCACGAAGGCGGCCGATGTCGGCGCAGATCTCGTGGGCAAGGTGGAGCAGGGCATCCCTGAGGACGACCCCCGAAACGCCGCGACCATCGCGGACAATGTCGGCGACAATGTCGGCGACTGCGCCGGAATGGCAGCGGACCTCTTCGAGTCCTACGCCGTGACCCTCGTGGCCGCGCTCATCCTGGGCAAGGCGGCATTCGGCGAGCTCGGCCTGGTCCTGCCGCTCATCATCCCGGCCATTGGTGTCATCACTGCGGTCATCGGCATCTTCGCGGTCTCGCCGCGCAAGAGCGATCGCTCGGGCATGTCCGCCATCAACCGCGGGTTCTTCATATCGGCGGTCATCAGCGCGATCCTCGTCGTCATTGCTGTCTTCGTCTGGGTTCCCGACTCTTGGGAT
>CAMAWO010000010.1 GCA_945861925.1 Bifidobacterium breve
TGGAAGGTCCGCCAGATGCGGTCGGGGTCCCCGGCCCGCGCGGCGGGGGCCCGGCGGGCTTCGGTCCAGTCCGGCGCGTGGGTCTGGGCCCAGTTCCGAAACCAGGTGTCCTCGCTACGACCGTGGGGCACGATCGTGACGAAACGCCCGCCGTGGCTGGAGATGTGACGCATCGCCTCCTGCGAGCACAGCTTGCTGTCCGCGACATACAAGAACCCCGGCTGGCCGACGAGGGCACGGAGTTCGTCCCAGGTCGGGATGTGGGTGAGGTCGTCGGGGGTGTTACCGTCTGCGACTCGGTAGGCGATCGGGACCGCACCGTCGGCGGAGATCGTGAGGATGAACAGCAGCTGCTTGAGGTCGGGCGGTGGTCCTTGCTGTGGCCGTGGCGAGCACCGTGGCGGTGATCAAGCTCGCCCGATCAGCGTCGAACAGTCGGTCAAGCGTGCGGCCTACCCGGTCGTCGTTGAGCAGTTCCACCTCGCCCGGCGCGAGCCCGAGGACCGTCGGGTCATACGGGGCTGCCCACTCGCCCAGGGCATAGACCGGCCGGTGACCGGCCACGATGTTGCGGACCACCGTCGCGATCACGGTGGCTGGCGCCAATCACAACCGTGGGTCATCGGTCGGCAGGTAGTCCTGCAGCCTCTCCGCAACACCCATCCGGTCGAGCAGGAAGTTCACGATCGGTAGACACCCCAGCCGCTGGCTGCGCAACGTGAACGGCTCGACTGGCATCAACGTGGTCCTCCTTGACGGGCACCGCAATATCGGTCCGCATATATACTGATCGATGCCTGATCGGGGACATCGCAGTTGAAGGAAGGCGTGTCGTGGCGAAGCGCGTGAATGATCTCCAACGCTATGAACGCATCCACCGGGCACTGGCTGCTACACCTCCTGCGGCAAGCCCGGCTGCCCATGCCTGGCCGACCCCCCGCAACGCCACGGCCCGTACTACCAGTGGAGCCATGCGGTCGCGGGCAAGACCGTCAGCCGCCGCCTCACCAAAGCAGAAGCCGAGCTCTACCAGAGCTGGATCGCCAACCGGCGACGCATAGAAGGGCTCATCACAAAGATGGACCACGCCTCAGCAGCAGCAACCCAACTGCTCCTACATCAAGCAGCCCCAACGAACCCCAGCAAGACAGCGACGCATTGACCACCCCAAGTGGGGGGCCAAACGCTCATCGAGAAGTGCGGAACGTCAGCTATCTCTCACGATGGGGATGCCATTCATCCCGATGACTGTTGGACGAACCATAACCCGCCAAGGTTCCCTGAAAGGTGAAAATGTTTGCGAAGGGCTGGCACGGACCCGTCAGACATACCGCACCCCAAGCCCCAGCACGGCATCGCTGAACGACACCCAATCCCGGGGCCGACCTTCCACCATCAAGGCCGACCCCCACACACCGGGCAAACGAACAACTGTGTCTTGGAGCAGGAGAGAACAAATAGGCGAAGTGATGACTAGTTAGAAAGCCCGCACTGGGCGGAGGCCGACTTGATTCGATTTGTTGCTGAGATTGTGATTCTGGTTCCCGTTGTGGAAGTCCTGCCACCACGCGTTGTCCGCATCGTACTGCGAGGAACTCCCGTACCAGTACGCCGCGAAACCGCCGATCGCGTCCCGGCCCCCGTAGTAGTAGAGGGCGTTGAGTTCGTCCTTCGACGGCAGGGACCAGTCCGTTTGGCCTCCTCCGGTGTAGGCGCGAACTTGCTCTGCCGCATCACCCGAAACGCACATGGTGAGCATCGCGGAGGTGTTCGTGAACCCCGACCCGATCACCGTGCCGGACGCGTTCGGAATGAGAGCTGTTTCCCCGCTCCCAGTGCAGTAGTCGTAACCCTTGCCGTCACCCATGCCCTTATCGCCATAGTCTGACGTTTTGCAATCGTTGGTACTTGGGCAGTTGACCGGTGTCCCGTTCCAGCCGTTCGGCGCCACTTCAAGTTAGTTGCATGACGATGTCATGTTCTCCCCGCAGTCGAAAGGGACCGTTGAGGCGTAGAAGACGGTGCCCCTACCACTATGACCGATGTCACCACAGCTGACCTGCATACCCGTATCGCACACATCATTGCTCCCGGGCGCAGGATTGCCCAGCAGAGCCGGATCCACTGGTGACTCCGTCGACGAGGGTGACTCCGTCGGCGACGCAGTCGGGCTTGCCGTGGCTCCGGTCGGCCCGGGACTGGGACTGACCGGGGCAGGTGAAGAGGTAGGACCCGCAGTCGATGACGATGACGTCGGTGACGCAGACGATGCCTCCCCCAAGACAAAGTCCTCTATCGCGCCAGCAGGTAACGCTGTCGTGGACGAGCACCCCGCCAGGCCCGCTGGACCAGTTGTTCCGGTTCACGGTCGACACCTTCAAGGCGGCTCAGGGCAGGCGACTCACCCCGCTGGAATGCCACGACCTCATGTGCAAGGTCGGCGACATCGTCGTATCGGGAGGCGTCCGGCGCAGTGCGCTCATCAGTCTGTCGGACCTCAACGACCACGACATGGCCAAGGCCAAGAGCGGCAACTGGTGGGAGACCCACGGGCACCGCGCACTGGCCAACAACTCAGCGGTTTACACCGAGCGCCCGAGCATCACCCAGTTCCTGCGCGAATGGCGCAACCTCATCGAGAGCCAGTCCGGTGAGCGTGGCATCTTCAACCTCGCCGGTGCGCGTGCCACATCGGACGCGATCGGACGCGCCGGGTCCAAGATCGACGGCACCAACCCATGCGCCGAGATCCTCCTTCGCGACATGGGCGTATGCAATTTGACCGAGGTCGTCATCCGGTCCACCGACACGGTCGCCGACATGCGCCGCAAAGTGACACTCGCGACCGCCATCGGCACATGGCAGTCGACCCTCACCAACTTCCACGGACTGCGACCGCAATGGGCCGCCAATGCGGTGGAGGAGCGACTGCTCGGGGTGAGCCTCACCGGCATCTACGGATCGCGCATGTTCAACGACCCCACCGACTCCCGCCTGCCCCACCGACTGTCGGAACTGCGCAAACTCGCGCGGCGAACAAACGACAAGGAAGCAGACCGTCTGGGCATCGCGCGAAGCGCGGCAATCACGACCGTGAAGCCGAGCGGCACCGTGAGCCAGTTGACCGGCGTCTCGTCTGGCATCCACCCGTGGCATAGCCAGCACTACACGCGCACGGTGCGCGGCGCATCAAGCGACCCGCTCACCCAACTCCTGCGGGAGGCGGGTGTGCCGAGTGAGCCGGATGTGATGAAGCCGGACACGAATATGGTGTTTTCGTTCCCGGTCGCGGCGCCCAAGTGCGCGATCCTGCGCGACGACATCGGCGCACTTGCGCACCTCGCCCTGTGGATGGTGTTCAAGGAGCATTGGGCCGACCACTCGGTGAGCGTGACCATCAACGTCCGCGAGCACGAATGGCTGGACGTGGCGACGTGGGTGTACAAGAACTTCGACAAGGTGACCGGAATCTCATTCCTGCCGTTCTCGGATCACACCTATGCCCAAGCCCCCTACCAGCCGATCACCGCCGACGACTACCACGCCGCGATGGCCACGTTCCCGGAAATTCGGTGGGCCGACCTCGCGTTCTATGAGACCGGTGACACCACCGCCGGGTCGCGGGAACTCGCCTGCTCAGCCGACGGACTCGGGTACGAGGTCGTCGACATCACGTCCTAGTAATATTGCCGGCGCGCCCCTCCCCGTCCCCCCGTCGGTGGAGGGGCGCCCCATTTCACACCGTGAATTGACTAACCTACGGCGCGGTTGGCCTACTCATGGTGAACGCCCCCGCGACCTCGACGGCCTTTGACCGCATCGCTTCGACCCGGTGTTCTGGTACTTCATGGTGGTATCGAGGGATCTGTGGCCCATCAAATGTTTCACTTCGTTCAGCGACACCCCCGCCCCGACCAAATGGGTCGCATAGGCGTGCCGAGTGTCGTGGACCCGTGGGCGCCATCCGATGCCGGATGCGTCGCACGCACCATGCCATATGGCGCGCCACGATTCGGGGCCCATGTGCCCAGTGAGATTGACACTGCCAATGGTGGATGACCGAAGCGTCGGGCCGGACTCCGCATGCACCTTGTACGAGCGCCACGCAAGCAGGCATACGTCGCACCGGCACATGCCCCCGACATAGCCGAATGCGGTCCCATGGAAGTAGACCATGACCCCCATCATCGTGAACTCCTTGCCCTCTATTTTCTCGTGATCGACTCCGGTCACAGCCGAACTAACGAGATAGGACGGGAACAGCAGGTCGTTGGGCGCAAGGTCGTTGGTGTCGATCAACCGCGTAGCGACTCGATCAACGACGACGGCAGGCCGATGCTCCGCCCGTGTTCCACCCCCGACTTGGTCCCGTGCAGGACCAAGTAGCGGCACCCGTTGCCGAGTTGGCCGTACACCGTCGTCATGCGCCGCCTGATCGACAACTCACCATTGCGGAAGTCGATGTCCTTCACCCGCAACTCCGACCCCTCCCCGTAGCGCGCACCGGTCGAGATGAGGACCGCCGCGAACAGCGCCTGCGCAACCGTCAGGAGCGCCCAGACCTTGGCGAAGTACTCCGGGGTGAGCAGCGCGAACTGGGGGGTCGGGGGTTTCGCGATGTGGATCCCGTGCGTTGGGTTTGACGCCAACACCGACGGCACCAATTCCCGCAGCGATCGGCCGATGGCGCACTTGCACTGGAACCGCACATGCGGACCCACGCCGTTGCGGGTCATCACCGCGAACATGTCGCGGATCACCTTCTGGTTGAGCGACGCCTAACACACCTCGCGGTCCCCGATCAACGGCAGGACGAGCCTGCGGATGTGGTCCTCGTACCCGATCCACGCACGCGGCGCCAGCCCGCCGTTCACCTTCACATCGACCAGCCATACCTCGAAGTGTTCGGCGTAGGTGCCGACATCGGGAGCGGTCCCCGATACCTGCGCCCGTTCCATCGGGGTCAACCCCTCAAGGTCGCCAGCGCGGATGATGGCCTCGGCCTGGGTCGGGAAGATCCCGGCCGAACACCGCTTGCCGCGCACGTCCCGGTAGTACCCCGCGAACCCACCGGCCCGCTTCACTGCATATGCCATTTCCTGACTCCTTGTCATCGGCACCCCTTGAGGTGCGGCTAGTGACGAGAAGTGACACGCTTTTGACAACCTTCTACCCCCGGTCAAGGGTCGGATTCGTAAGGGTCATGTGATAAAAACATGTGGGGACGTAGGATCAAATGACTATGAAACTGCCGCGCCCTGTGCCCTCCACCCGTCCAAGTCGATGCGTCACGGCGCTGATCGTGGCGATGGGCCTCGCAGTCCTCGCGCTCACCACCGGCATCGCCGAATCTCCACCCGCGAAGGCCGCCGCACCGCAACTCGACCTCCCCTCACCCGGCACCTGCCCGGTTGATCCCCGCTTCGAGAAGCATGACTTCCGGGCGATGTGGATCGCCAGCGTCGCGAATGTCGACTGGCCCTCCCGTCCCGGCCTTTCCGCCGAGGCCCAGCAGGCCGAACTCCGCGCCTGGCTCGACCTCGCGGTCAAGAACAACTTCAACGCGGTCGTGCTCCAGGTGCGACCTGCGGCCGACGCGATCTGGCCATCGACCTTCGAACCCTGGTCCACCTGGCTCACCGGCAAGCAGGGTCAAGATCCTGGCTACGACCCGCTTCGCTTCGCCGTCGACGAGGCCCACAAGCGGAACCTCGACCTGCACGCTTGGTTCAACCCCTACCGGGTGAGTATGAACGGCACGCTGAAGAAGCTCGCGCCCAGCCACCCGGCACGCGCCCGCCCCGATTGGATAGTGCGCAAGGACGGCAAGCTCTACTACAACCCGGGCATCCCGGAGGTCCGCGAGTTCGTGACGAACGCGATCATGGATGCCGTTACCCGTTACGACATCGATGGCGTCCACTTCGACGACTACTTCTACCCCTACCCCGGATCCGGCAGGCCCTTTCGCGATGCCAAGGCCTTCGCAGCGTATGGCGGTGCCTACTCCTCGAAGGGCGACTGGCGTCGGGCGAATATCGATGCACTCATCAAGGGTCTCCACGACCGCATCAACGCCGTCAAGCCCTGGGTGCAGTTCGGGGTATCGCCCTTCGCAGTCTGGCGCAATGACTCGACCCACGAGGAGGGATCCCAGACGAGGGCGGGCATCGAGACCTTCGACGACCTCTACGCCGATACCCGGCTCTGGGTTCGCGAGGGCTGGATCGACTATGTCGCCCCACAGATCTACTGGACCAGAGGGTTCAAGATCGCCCGGTACGGGACGATCGCCCGCTGGTGGGCCCGCGAGGTCGCCGCTGCTGCCGCACTCGGGCACAATGTGGGCCTCTACATCGGCGAGGCCACCTACCGAGCCGGCACGAAGGGTGATCGACAGTGGCGAAAGCGCCAAGAGTTGAGTCGCCACCTCGCAGAGACCGCCGGTATTCCTGAGGTTGTCGGGAACATCTACTTCTCGGCGAAGGACGTGCTCGCAGATAGGCGCGGCACCACGACCGCACTCGTCCAGCGCTGGTACACGCGACCGGCGCTGCTCCCCGTCGTCGGCGATTCCCTGGGCTCGGCGCCCCAAGAGGTCACGTCCGTCAGCCGTAATGGGGCATCCCTGAACTGGACCGGGTCAGACCCATCAGCGACGTCGTATGCGATCTACCGGGTCCTCGGGTCTTCGCCAGGCCCGTGTGATCTCGTCGATGCTCGCAATCTCATCGCGACCGTGCGTCGAACGGGTGTGGTGATGTCGTGGACAGATCCGGGCAAGGTCACCGCCGATCCCGCAAACCTCGTCACGTACGTCGTGACCGCGGTCGATCGCAATGGGCGTGAGAGCGCTGCGGCCGTGGCCCGGGGTTAGCCGCGCGCATGGGGGTCGAGCACGCTTAGGCCACGGATCATCCGGTCAGTCGTTACTGGCCCAAAATTGCAGTGCCGAGATCAGGAGCACGACGGATCCGACACCGATGTAGATCGACGTTGCCATGGGCGTGAACGACCAAAGGTTCGTGAGCAGGCCAATGCTGCTGATGACGAGCAGGGTCGAGAGCGGCTGGCGCATCGCCAGGAGGGGTCCGGACTTCATGATGCGAAAGGCCCGCGAGTTCGCGATGGCCTCGAGCTCCTCCGGGAGCTCAAGCACCTCATCGCGCAGCTCGTCGCGCTGCCTGCGAAGGTCATCGCGGTCGGCCACGATCTCTGCGAGCTGCTGCTCAAGTGCAGCAAGCCGCGCCTGGGCTTCGCCGCCAGTTTCCACCTCGGAGCCAGCAGCAGGCTCGATGTCGAAGGGCGGCTCGGCGGCGGATGGCGGCTGAGCCTCGACGACGAGCGGCTCGGCGGCGAATGGCGGCTGAGCCTCGACGACGGGCGGCTCGGCTTGCGTCGAGATGGGCGTGAATCCCGAAGCACTCTCATCGGCGCTGGCACCGGGGAGGTAGGCGATCGACTCGCTGGACTTCTCATGCTTGGACATCATGTGCTCCCTAGCTCATTGACGGATCTGAAGACGGCGCACGGAGGCTGGCATCACGCCTCCCCCAGCGTTTGATGGTACCGATCGCAGCGGCGACAGGAAAGTCTCAATCCTGCGAGGCATCGCTACCCGGTCGGAGCCAGCTCTTGGGTTGGAGGGAACAAGTCCCGGGCCGGCTTGATCCATCCTCCGATGGCTTCACTGACACGTTCAGTGCTCCCGGCGCACTCGTCGACAGCGAGCTCAACAATCACCTGCTTGCCCAACGACACGTGCACCGCCTCCCCCGTTCCGCCGACACACCCCTCCTGCGCACCATCGACACGCAGGGCGGCCAAGGATGGAACCCCATCAACAAGGCCGCTCCAGACCTCAGGAGGGGTGGGCCGCGATTCATCGGCGAGCACGTCCCCGTAGCTGTCGATGACGAGCCGCGACTGAGTTCGGCTGACGGTGAGCTCCAGGCTCCGGTGTGAGGGTGGTGGCACCGACGAGTCATAGAAGTTGTAGACGATGACCGAGTCGTCATCGATCGTAGGCTCAACGGACGAGGGGACGGTCAAAACCGGGGTCGTGATCGGTCCTGAGCATCCGCTCATCACCGCGATGCAGGCGAGGGCGACGATTCCCCGTCGCCCGAGTCGGCGTGCGAACTCGATCCTCATGACCGCATTGTGCCTCGTTCCCCCTGTCGATACGGCCTTTTCGCACCGATAGCCTAAAGACTCGTCTGCGCCTGCCCGCCCTCACCGACAGAACCGGAGGACACGGAACTGCATGAGCGCATTCCTCCTGAGCTTCGCCGCGATCTTCATCGCGGAGCTCGGCGACAAGTCTCAACTCATGGCGATGACCTTCGCGACACGCTACCGATTCTGGACGGTCACCGCAGCCATCTCAACGGCGACGGCAGTCGTCCACCTTTTCTCAGTGGCCCTCGGCAGCCTCGTCGGCCTTGCCCTGCCAACGGGACCAATCAGCGTTTTCGCCGGTGTTGCCTTTGTTGCCTTCGGCCTGTGGACGCTGCGCGGAGACAAGCTGAGCGTGGACGAGGAGTCCAGAGCACAGCGCAGCACGAGGTCAGCGTTCTTTGCCGTGACGATCGCCTTCTTCCTTGCGGAGCTTGGCGACAAGACAATGCTTGCCACCGTCACCCTCGCCACGACACAGGGCTGGTTCGGCACCTGGCTCGGGTCAACGGTCGGCATGGTCGCCGCTGACGCGCTCGCAATTGGCGTGGGGGCCCTCCTTGGAAGGGCGCTGCCTGCGCGGGTTATCCGGATCGGTGCGGCCTGCCTGTTCTTCGTCGTCGGGGCCTGGCTCCTCTTTGAAGGCGTCCAGATCACGATGGAATAACTACAACGATGCGGTAGGTTCAAGCGATGAACGGGACCACATTCGCGCCGGACACCGCATTCACGGACATTCCCATCGTGTCGCTCGCTGATTGGCGGCAGCGTCCCACTCACCGTCAGCCATTTGCCGAGCAGGTCGTTGAAGCCTGCCACAAGGTGGGCTTCTTCACCCTCGTCGATCATGGCATCGACGAGGCATTCATCGCGTCGTACTTCGCCTCCCTCGAGTCCTTCTTCGCGTTACCGACCGCAGCCAAGGCCCTCATTGACAAGCGCCAGTCACCGCACTTTCGCGGCTGGGAGCAGGTCGGGGCAGAGCTCACCGACAACCGGGTCGACTATCGCGAACAGCTCGATCTATCCACCGAACATCCGCCCTACGCGCCTGACGCGATGCCGCCGTACCTGCGCCTCGACGGACCCAACCAGTGGCTTCCCGAATCCGTGCTCCCCGGCTTCCACTCGATCGTCAACGAGTTCCTCGCACGGATGGGTGCTCTCGCCGATGAGCTCATGGAGATTCTTGCCGTGGGCCTTGGACTCGAGGCCCACGCCTTTCGCACCGTCTTCGGGGAGCGTCCGCTCTCGTTCGCCAAGCTCATCTCATACCCGCCTACTCCTGCAGGACAGGCGGGCGTGAACGGGCACCACGATGCGGGCTTTCTCACCATCCTGCTCCAGCACGGAGTCGGGGGGCTGCAGGCACTGAACCCTGATGGTGACTGGATCGATGTTCCGCCCACACCTGGCGCCTTCGTCATCAACCTCGGCGAAATGCTGCAGTCCATGACCGGCAACTACCTGGTCGCGACCACCCATCGGGTCATCACGTCATCCCAGCGCTACTCGTCGGCGTACTTCCACGGCCCAGACTTGCGCACGAACCTGCACCCAATCGCCCTCGAACCCAGATTTGCCGAGGTTGTCCAAGCGAGTCCCCGCCACCGCGATGCCGCCTTTATGGCAAAACGCGATGAGTTACTTGCCGGTGAGTCGGGAACGACGAGTGCGCCCGCGCCGGTATTCGGCGAGCAGATGTGGAACTACTACATACGCAGTTACCCGGAGGTGGTCCGGCTCCACTACCCAGATCTGATTTGAGTTAGAGCCGATCGAGCACGCACTCAGCAGTGCTGTTCATGATCGACAGCCCGTTCTCCTCTTCAAGGAGGGTTGTGACAACGCCGTCGCTGATGACCATGGCGTAGCGCTTCGATCGCACCCCTAGCCCGAAGGCTGACGCGTCGATCTCCATCCCGATCGCCCTTGTGAAGGCGGCATCTGGATCGGCGAGCATCGTGATGGTCTCAGCAACGCCATGAGCCTTGCCCCACGCATCCATGACGAACGCGTCGTTCACCGAGATGCAGGCAATGGTGTCGACACCCCTCGCCGAGATCTCCGCCGCGCGCTCGATGTAGCCAGGCAGATGGCGTGTCGAGCAGCCGGGGGTGAAAGCTCCGGGCACCGCGAACAGGACAACCTGCCCGCGGCCGAGCACCTCTGCTGCAGACTCAATAGCCGGAACTCCATCGACCATGAGGCGGATGTCTACTGACGGAATTCGGTCTCCGATGACGATGGGCATGCGGTGAGGCTAGTCGATCTGCCCTGGTTCGTCGACGGGAGATGCCGCTGGCTCTTCACGCCGGCGTCGCATGAACAGCAGTAGCGCGAGGCCGCCGATGACGACGATGAATCCGGCCAGCAGGAGCCACATCGGATTTATGCCGCTTGCGCCGGCCACTGAGGCCGTCACCGTGAAGTCGAGGGTCTCATCGATAGACCCCTTCGCGACGATCGTGTCGGGTGCCGTCTTTGTGACCCCGTTGCCCTCCACGCTGATGATGTCCCCGGGGAAGGTCACGGTGATTGAGACCGCACCGAGATCGACCGTGGATTCCTCGCCCGTTGCGCCACTGTCGGTCTTCACATGCATGACGAGGGTGTCGCCCTCGCGGACCAGGCTCCAGCCATCATCAATGTCGGTGAGCGGGGCATTCGTGACTCCGCAGTTCAAGATGATGTAGGTGTCGTCCGATCCCGGCACGCAACTGTCAAGGACCTTTGAATTGCCTGCGTCCGTGAGTTCCCCTGACTTCAGCTGGACCTCAAGGTCCTCGGCGGTCGCGATGCCAAGCATCGACGCCGCCTCCTTGGCGACCTGAAGCTGCAGTGTTCCGCTGACCGTCGCATCGGGGTTCGCCACGAGTGTGTAGTTGAGGTTCATGCAGGACGAGAGGACGACGACAGCGAGCCCCGCTAAGGCAAGCATCCCGCCGGAGCGGCAGATGGTTTGTGTGGGACGGAACATTGCTCCTCCTGTGGGGCTATCGTCATGACACCGCCTCCACTTGCCGGGAGGATGCCAGCATAGGGCTCGTGCGTGAACCATGGGACGGATACGCAACTTGAGCGACTTCATTAACGAAGGGATGCTCCATGACCGACGGACGGACCATCCTCTTCGTGCACGGCAAGGGCGGGTTCGAGTCGCGGCAGTCCTGGCTCAATCCGCTCAACGCAGGCCTGGCAGGCCTCGACTATCCCATCATCGGCGCGCATGGCGATCGGATCATCGAGGCCGACTACCTCGTCGCCCTACTCGAGGGCGCCGAGGGGACCACCCCGGCGATCGAGTGGACCGAGCCCGAGCCGCGGATACGCCACGCGAACTGGGCGGACTACCTCGTGCGGCGAGAAGCGCTCGCCGAGGTGATCGAGCGTTCGCGAAACACCCCGGGGCCACTGCACGCGGGCCTCGTGAGCGACACCCCCCTGCCCAATGCAATTGCCGGCACGATGGAGGCCGTCGCAACATATCGGGGGTCGAGCAGGCACCGTCATGCCGCATGGCGGGCCGTAATTGGCTGCCTCCCCGAGACCGGCCGGATTACCGTCGTCGCCCACAGTCTCGGGTCGATCCTCATGATCGACATCCTCACGCGCCTGCCTCCGGGCCTGCAGATCGATCTCCTCCTCACCATCGGGTCCCCCATGGGGGTCAAGGCGTTGCGGGCGCATCATCACGGCGTCGACACAGCCGCCGGCTTCCCGTCCGACCGGGTGCTGTCCTGGCTCAATGTCTACGACCCAGGCGACATCATCACGATCGGGCGAGGCGCAAGCCCCTTCTTCAAGGCGGCCCTCGATGCGCCGATCAACACCGGTGCGTCGCACAGCCTCACCGGCTATATGAGCCACCCGGTCGTTGCTGCGGCCGTGGGTTTCACGATGTTCGGCGACCCCGCCGAGCAAGGATCGCTGGGGGTTCCATCGCGTCGACTCGATCCACGCTGGGATCCTCTCCTCTTGCGATTTGCCTACACCCAGCAGTTGTGGGCCACGTGCGACACAGGCAAGTGGGGGTTTCGCCGGAATCTCGACGCAGCGCGGCGGGTCCTCGCCCGCCGGACGATCGACGACATCCGACGACGGCACGACGCAATGCCGGAAGATATCAGGGAGTTCAGCCCCTTGCATCCATCGCGGACACCAACGGAAGGCGATCTCCTCATCCACGCGGCTCGCCTCGTGCGAGGCCAAATGTCAGACGCCCAGCTTGTTGTTGCAGGGGTCGACTTCCTTCTCGCACCCGCCGTGGCGCCCTTTGACCTTGACATCGCCGGATCGCACGCCCATCTGGCTCTTGAGACCCTGTTCGAGCAGGTGAGGCGCCCGTCCTCGGGGCACTCCGGGCCAGAACTAGCGCAGGCCGTGATCGCGGCGGTGAAGGAATCAAAGGCAGTACTTCAGGAATCTGGGTTCCGCTGGGGGCCGGTGCTCATTACCGCCGGCATCGGGCTCCTTGCCGCCACCGGTGTTGGCCTGGCCATTGCAGTACCGGTGGGCCTCGCCGGCGCTGCAGCGATAGCGAGCACCCTCGCCACCTTCGGCCCTGGCGGCATGGTCGGGGGTATCGCGACGCTTACCGCCCTCACCGGCGCCGCCTCCGTGATGACTGGTGTCGGGGTCGCGGTCGAGCTGAGCCCGCAGGACCCGCGCTACGAGCTGGTTCGCGAGGCCATGGCCACGCAACTGGCCGACCAGACCGCTACCCAATTGAGGACATCCGTCGCCGGGATACTCGCGGTGCTGTTCGCCCAGCGTCGGCTCGGGCTCGCCTCCGACGCAGGCAGTATCGAAGCGCTCCTACTTCGAACCGAGTCCCTCGTCGAGCACGAGCTGGGCCTGCATGCCGAGATCGCACCGGGGCGGCCTGGCACGAAGGCTTGGATCGCCAAGGCCAAGGTGATCAGCCGGGCGCTCGCGTCAATCGAACTCCACGCTGGCGAATCCGATCCAGCCTTCGTCCAGCGTGCCGTCATCCAGCGGGAGATCGAGGCAGACTGAGACTTGTTACCCGCATTAGCCAGGGCGATTTCGAGGGCTCAGCCTCGCTCGCGAACGACCACTTGGCCCTGCAGCCACATCCGAACGGCGAGAACTCGGGCATTCACATTCGGGTCATTCGATAGTCCAAGGGTCGCGAACGTCCGAGCGACAAGGCTCTCGGTGGATCGCAGGGTTGTCTCACGCCGGGCGGCGATGGCTGCGTTCGAAAGACCCTCGGACATGAGTCGAAGGATCTCGCCCTGGGAGGAGCTCAGCTCAAAACGTCCCTCAGCCGGTTCCGGCGAGGCCGAGTCTGCTGCGGACGTGCGCGTGATCGAATCGAAGATCGCCTCCTCGACATCTGCAAGCGACGTGATGCGTGACTTCACGAGGTAGACCGCCCGCTCGGGAATCCGCCGGTTGATGCCGAGCGCGACTTGGACGGACGTATGCGAGGTGAGCACGACCTGCCCAATCCACGGCAAATCACGGTTGAGACGCTGGAGCAGATCTACCCCGTCAGGACCCGGGCCAAGGTGAAGATCCGTCACCACGGCGTTTGGCTCGAATTCGAGCAGGATATCGAGGGCTTCGGCAACCGAGGTGGCAGATCGGACGGTCATCCCGCTCGCCTCCAGCGAGTCGGCGAGGATGGTGCGCGTGAACTCCTCGTCCTCGACGATAAGCACCTTCGTTCGAAATCCCCGGATGCCTTCGGTCACTGTCGTTCACCCCCTTTCAGTCCGCGGGACGAAGCGACCATTGCGCATTTCCCCCGCTCCATGCGTGAGACTCCACGGCCCATGATCGGTTATCTCACAGACATCCCCGCTTATCCTGACGTTCCGCACTTTTCGCAGGTCGTAAGGCCCCCCATCTGAGGCAATCTCGACATGGTTGAAGATGTTTGCGGGGACGTGAAGCAGGTCCAAACCCAGCAGGACTTGCTCGGCGGATGTTGCAACAGAGGGCTGCAATTACTCGACGATCCATTGCGATTGCACCGTGCTGTAGCGGAACGTGCGCGTGCACACTGCTCCGCCGCGGCCGTCGTTCATCCACGCGGCCCAGGATTGGCTCCAACCACCGCTGGCAACGCCCCACCAGTTGAGTGATTCCGAGGCTGCCGCGTCGCAGGTGCCCGTCAGCGGCCTTCCAAACTGCTGAATAACGGGCGCTCGAAGAACCACTGCCTGCGACTGAGACCCCGTCGCCGCAGTTCCGTTCAGTCTCAGGAACCGTCCGACCGCTGCAGTGTTCCACGAGGTGAAGTCACCAACGACAAGGATCTTCTGGTCTTCCTGGACCACGACCGAGTACACGATGGCGTTCGCGCCGGTACCGATGTTCGTGGTGAACGCCGTGTCATGGGTGCCGTTCGCGTTCAGTCGAACGACCCGTCCGACGAGGGTGCCGTTCCAGTCGGTGAAGTTGCCGCCAATGTACTTCTGGTCTGCCTGCACCGCAATTGATCGCACGTCACTGTTCGCGCCAGTGCCATTGGCTGTCGTGAATGCTGCGTCCAAACTTCTATCGTCGACCGCGAACGCCGGTGGTGTCAGGAGCACTGTGCCCGCAAAGTCGACGATCAGGGCGGCGGATATCCTCCGCCATGAACCAATGCGTCTCGCCCGACGTCGCCACGGCACACTCGAGGTGACGAGGTGACGTTGGAACTTGCGCAGGACTCGCTCGACGGTGGCTGGCGCCGAGCGCGCACCGAAGTCATGGCCCGCCCAGGGCCTCGATGATGCAGCCATCGTTGATCGTTCCCCACTTGGAATTACTCCCAGTCGACGTTCGCAAGTTTCGAAGGTTGCTTCAGTCAAAGCGGACGCACCACCGTATAAACACGCTAATTACAATCGGCGCAGCATGCTGGCTCGACTCGTACGCGAGATCCGCACCAATGACGCCACCAACTCATCAACGCTGACCATGACGTCGTCCAAAACCGGCTCCCAGCCACAGCTCAGCGACCTGAGTCGATCGGGAGTGTCACGGTCATTCGAGACCCGCCATCCTGCCCAGGATCAAGGGTCCAGGATCCGCCGCGTGCCCTGATTCGTTGCGTACCGAGACTCTCCTGAACGTCGTTCGGCGGTCCGATGCCATCGTCGGTCGCTTTGATGACGAGGACCGTACCCGTCTCACGGTCAACATCAATTCGCAGGTGGACCGAGCTTGCTATTCCATGACGGCTGGCATTCGTGATCGCCTCCTCCAAGATCTCGAGAACCCAGGCTGCACATTCGGGATCGGCACCAAGGACCTCCGCGGCCCTCGGCGACTCCCCCCAGGTGATGTCGAGAAGTCCAAGCCACTGAGCTCGCATGGCCTCCATTCGCGACACGATGCTCGCGGGGGGCGGCTCCTCGGCAAACACCGACTGCACGTCGGCCGCCGCCTGTTTCAGCAGCAGGGTCACCCGCGCCAGCAGTTGTCGCTTATCGGGGTGGCCACCAGACCTCACCTCATCCATGTGCACCTGCAGGGCGAGCGCTACTGCGGTCAAGCGACCCTGGACGGAACCATGAAGCACGAGTGACACCTGATCGCGCAGTCGCTCACCAGTACGATCCAACTCTGCCGCCATCGCCTCACCAACTCGAATGCGAGAATCAAGCATCGAGGCGTCATCGCGTGAACGTCTGGTCAATTCAAAAGCCATGGCGATCAGCGCCAAGCATGTCAACCCAATCCCAACCACGACGAGCAATTGAGGGTTTGAGCCTTCCCATTCGCAGGCAACGATCGGCGTACGAACGCTCCACACGAATGACGCGCCGATCGCCGGATAGATCACGAGGTTGACGAACCCCGCGCCCCGGGGCGTGGCATTCGACACCAATCGGCAGATCAGGTGGCCGATAACAACCACAATCGTGCCGCTCACCACAGCCAACGCATCACGCTGAAGGCATGAGGGGACGATCTGGGCCCACAGGATGACACCAATGAAGGCCGCTGACGGAAGAATTGGCACCCTCGCCCTCATGAGGAGGTCTATGAGCCCTCGAAGGGTAAAGCCGCTTCCCGACTCGTTCGCCGGCGTTGGCCCCGGCCACTGCGGAGCAATGCCCGATACCTCCCGGCTAAGGGACCGGATGATCGTCTCGGAGTAAAAGGCGACCCGAGACCGCAGCGGCTCTAGGTCGCTCTGGGAAGCCAGATTGAGTTCCTCTGCCTCCTCTGCGAGTTGCTCGAGGGCCGGAATCACCACTGCGTCGAGAGCATCTGCGAGGAGTAGTCGCTGATCCTCAGCGAAACGTTGTGATGCAACACCGAGCTCCGTGATTTCATCATTCGCGCGCCGCAGTCGCACGATGTCAGCCTGCCGCTCAATGACTCCCGCCCCAACGATGGTGGCGGCACCGAACAAGACGAGCGTGCTTGCTATCGTCCACAGGAGCCGGACACCAAGTCCGAGGCCGCCTCCCCCGATGAGCAGGTTGACGCCAAGTTCCATGATGAGTGCGAGAAGGACCCCGCACCCGACCCAGACGAAGATCACCTGACCGGAGGTCATTGACGGGAACCGGCCACGCGGCGAGCGCTGCCCGGCCACGAGAATGAGCAGGAGCAGCACCGCGAGTTCTGCGATGACAGCGAGCACGACGATTACCGCTGCACCGTGAGGATGGAGGGGGAAGTTTCGGATGGCGATTCCGCAGATCTGCACGGGAACAGCCACAAGCCACATCAGGGGCGACGTCGACCATCGACTCCTCAGCGCATCACGCCAGGAGTACTCGACCACCGCCGTGTTCACCGCAACCTCCAGCTATCCCCGCGCAAGAGCCTACGGCCGCGTGGCCCTCAGACCGCGGGAAGTGCGCAGAATCTTAGGCATGGTGATCGCTCGACCATCGGCTTCCGGGCAGGTCAACGGTGAGCTCAGCTCCTCCACCATTTCGGCTCTGCAGCGCCCAGGTTCCCAGTCGCTCCGTGACCAATCGTGCACCCGATCCACCCAGCGCCTCATCAGGCCCCGGCCCGAATCCGTTGTCCTGCAACCGAATTCTGAGCCACCCGACCACCACCCCCGAGGTGCTCACCTGGATGGTGAGCCCAGTCGCCCCACCGTGCCTGCTCGAGTTTCTCACCGCATGGTCAATAACCTCGTTCGCCAATTGGAGCAGGAAGACGTCATCGTCAAGCAGACCCTGCGCCGCAGGTTCGATGTCCCATCCGACGGTGAGGAGTCCAGCCCAGCGGCTTCGAAGTTGGTGAAGCGCCTCGTCGAGTCGAAGCGATTGCACCGGCTCGGTGAGGATCTCGGCTATGTCTCGGTCTGCGAGGCGCAGCAGTGCTGTCACTTGCTCGACGAGTCGCTCGGTGCTCGGGTGCCCACCCCGACCGAGGTCGTCAATATGGGCCTGAAGGGCGATCGACACGGCGGCGAGTCTTCCTTGAAGAACCCCGTTCAGGACATGTGAGACCTGATCGCGGAGTATGCGGCCGGTCTCGTTCAGGGCTGCGATGGCGGCTTGGGATGCATCGTTTCCGTCATGAAGTTCGTCCTTAATGAGTCTCAACTGACGATCCGCCTCAAGTGACACCCCGGCGAATGCGAGAGCGCCCACGAGCGTGCAACCGGAGGTGACGATGAGCAGGGTTGAGCCTGACCACGAGCAGCCAAAAATTCCAAGGCGGGTCACCCACCAGAACACCAGAAGGATTGCCCCAAGTGTTGCCACCCCCACGGCTAGGCGACTGCCCGGCGTCTCGCCGGAGAAATGTCGGCGCACCGCGGCCCCGGCGAGAACAACGAGCACCATCCCAACGGCCATGACAACCGAGGTGGTCACGCAGCCACGTAGCCGTTCCATGAATGCGAATCCGACCACGATGAGGCATCCCATTCGCGGAGTGACCGACGAATTCAAAATGATGCTCCGCCATCCCCCATCGGTCCGTCGACCCTGAGCGATACGGCGCAGCCGATTCGTTCGCTGCTGTTGGACCGCATCGTCGATACCGTTCTCCACGCGACCGACCAATGTCTCCGAGGTGTTGATGACGCGCAGCCGCAATGGAACGAGCTCCTCTTGGAGTGGTCGGCAGCTGAGTGCCTCGACCCGCTCGACAAGATCGCGGAATGCGGGAAGGACTGCGTCATTGAGCGCAGCGCGCAAGAGTCGCTGCTGGTCCTCGACGTAGGCGCCCGACTCTTGACTGCGAAGGACCAGCACATGGCGATAGGCACGGAGGCGACCGACCTCCGCCCGGTGGCCTCGAACCACGCCGATGGTGAAGGAGACAAGCAGGTAGGTGAGCACCGTTGTGATGGCCATCATGAGCATGGCCGTGAGTACCTGACCCTGCACTTGAATGATCTGGAACCAACCCACGAGCCATCCGGTGACAGCGCCCGCTCCTCCCCCTGCGATGAGCCAAATCCCGATCACGGCAATGAGGCTTCTGGTGCCTACCGCCCGGCGCCGGACCCCGATACGTCGCGCGGCAAGAAGCACGAGGAGCGCCCCGACCTGCCCAAGGAAGCTAATCCCGAGCAACGCAGGGGTCTCCCCCGCAGTGAACCGATGGAAGCGACCCTGCTGGACCAGGACAATGAATGGGAAAGCGAGGAGCCAGAGGGTAGGCGAGGTCGACCATTCACCGGCGACCGCCGTGCGGGCCGACCATCGTCCAAGCACGTTGCGACGCCCCCCCTTCGCCTCGAAATTGGCCACCAATCAATGCTTCCATGTTCACCAGCGCTATCGGAGATTCCTCAGAAGAAGCATCGGTTTATTCGTTACGCCAGCGATGGGTCAGAGCCGTCGTAGGCTCTAGATGTGACCCCTCCATTCAACCTGCCCACCAACGCCGCGAGTGACTTCACGCGTGATGGAGCCGTCGTCGTCCGATCAGCGTTTACTCCTGGGCAGGTGGCCCTCGTCGAGCGAGGGATCGAGCGGAACCTCGCAAATCCGAGCCCGCTTTCCCTCGTTGCCAGCGACCCAGGTGACCCCGGCACCTTCGTAGAGGACTTTCGCAACTGGACCCGTATCAACGAGTACGAGCAGTTCATCCGAGAGTCAGCAGCGGCATCGATCGCCCAACAACTCATGGCGAGCACGACGGTGCGCCTCCACCACGATCACATGCTCACCAAGACCGCTCACACCCAGCAGCGCACGCCGTGGCATCAGGACCAGCCCTACTACAACATCGATGGTGTCCAGAACGTGTCGATGTGGATGCCGGTCGACCCCGTTCCCCGCGAATCAACCCTTGAGTTCGTCGCCGGGACTCACCGCGGACCGTGGCTCATGCCCCGGACCTTCAAGGACAACCAGGCGAGGTGGTTTCCCGAGGGAACCCTCGGTGAACTGCCCGAGGTCGAGGCCGATCGCGATGCTTTTCCGATCCTCGGCTGGGCCCTTGAGCCCGGCGACGCCGTGTTCTTTCACATGCTCACGCTGCACGGTTCGGCCGGGTCTCAGGGCAGGCGACGCGCATTCTCCGTACGCTTCGTCGGCGACGACGCACGGCATGCATTGAGGCCTTGGCGCACCTCGCCACCGTTTGATGACCTCGAGCCGCCGCTCACCGACGGAGCGACGTTCGATCACCCGCTGTTCCCGCTGCTCATCGGCTAGTCGTCATGCACCGGGTACTCGCTCACCTGGTAGCCATCGCGTGCGAGTGATGTCACCGCCATCTCTAGATCATGCCCGCGCACAAGGACGTAGTCAGTGTCGTAGGTGGAGAGGACGAACACACTCACAGCTGCCCGCGCGAGGCAACCGGTGATTCCGGCCATGACACCGACCATGCCGAAATCGAGGGGCCCATCAACCTCTAGGCACCGCCAGCCCGGCTCTACCACCGCACCTGCCGGCTCGTCGAACGCGGGGCAGACCACTGATACCTCGTGTTCGGTTCTCGTCACAGAGAAGATAGATGACGGATGCCCCGGCCTTGGCCATGGAGCCCCAGGCGGCATTCGGCAGACGCTCAGTGGCTCGGCGAGCACCCGCATGCCGATCATCTCGGTGTTCAGTCGCGCGCAGCGAACCGGGCACGAAGCGCCTCGCGACGCTCCTCGAAGCGATCCACCGCGACATCCATGTCGGCGAGTATCGCAGCGAGTTCATCGCGCGACGCCTCCCCCTCAGGCCCGAAGTCATTGCGTTCGAAGATCTGCCACTTGCGAAGGACCGGCATGATGACCTCATCGCGATGCTGCTTTAGATCGTAGATTCCGGCGACCGCGATCTCGACCGCCTTTCGACCGAAGCCCTCGATTCCATGCCCCGGCATAGCGAAATCGCGCACATTATCGGTGACTGACCGCATCGCAAGGTCCGGCGCGAGGTCGAGTGCCGCGGCGTAGGTATTGCGGTAGAAGATCATGTGCAGGTTCTCATCGAGCGCGATGCGGGCGAGCAATTGCTCTGCGATCGGATCCTGGGTGGCGGTGCCGGTATTGCGGTGTGAAACTCGGGTCGCGAGCTCTTGGAATGACACGTAGGCAAGCCCTCCGAGCAGGCCCGGGTGGATCGCCGAGAAGCCCGCCTCCATGTGGATCATCCGGGCACGCTCAAGTTCGATCGGGTCGACGGAACGCGTCACGAGCAGGTAGTCGCGGATCGCCGTGCCGTGCCGGCCCTCCTCGGCGGTCCAACGCCCCACCCAGGTACCCCACGCGCCGTCGCGACCCATGTGAGTTGCGATCTCGTAGTGGTAGCTCGGCAGGTTGTCCTCGGTGAGGAGGTTGATGATGAGGCTGGTGCGGGCCGCCTCGCTGAATCGCCGCTCCTGCGGTGTCCACTCGCGGCCGCCGAGTGGGCCGTCGAAGTTCTCGGCCTGGTCCCACGGAATGTACTCGTGGGGGAACCATTCCTTGGCAGTCGACAAGTGCCGGTTGAGCTCACGTTCGACGACGGGTTCAAGGTCGATGAGCAGTCGCTGGGCGGTCAGGTCGTCAGCTAGAACAGTCATGGCACCATTCTAATGAACCGTACGGTCACCATGCCTCTTCACGCTCACTAGACCACCAGACGCACCCAGAAGTCCGTTCTCGGTGTCGACTCGTACGACGATGAGGCGGCGCACGAGTCGACCCGGCTTACAAACGTGACTACTTCGGTGCCTTCTCCCCACCACGGAGCTTGCGGACCCCCGAGCGAACCGCGCCGCCTAGGAACATGCCGAGCAGGAATACGACGAGCATCAGCGCCCACAGCCACACGTCATAGCTGTAGCCGAGCACCCTGATGGTCACGTCTGTGGTGTTTTGCGCCATGAAGACTACGGCGATCACGAGAATGATGATCGCGATGATCCCACGCGCGGAGATCCGCTTGTTCTCGGTCGCCGCTTTGCCGAATTCACTCATGTTCAATCCTTTCTGAGACAGTCGCCTGCCCTCAAGTCAAGTGCCCCCGACGAGGGCAACACACGGCAGACTATGGCAGCAGACCGCAATATGCGAGACCCATACGCACGAGTCGTCCCTGTCCACCCGACATCTCCCCTTGAAACTCAAGCTTCGATGCCTCCTCCGGGGTCACCCAAACGAGATCAAGGGCGTCCTGCGAGGGTGTGCAGTCCCCCGCGATCGGCACGATGAAGGCCAACGACACGGCATGCTGCCTCGGATCGACGAAACCCGTCACCGAGGGGTCAGGGAAGTACTCGACGACGGTGAATGGCTGGGGCGACGGCGGGACCTGCGGAAGGGCTAACGCCCCTAAGTCCTTCTCAAGATGGCGGAGCAGGGCATCGCGCACGCGCTCACCGTGCAGGATCCGTCCGGAGACCACCGCCCGGCTGATCGTTCCGTCGGGCATCGCACGTAGAAGTAGGCCAACCTGACTGACCGCCCCCTGGGCGTCAGTGCGGACCGGGATCGCATCGACGTACACGATCGGCAGCCGCTCGCGTGCCGTTGCCAACTCCTGCGAACTCAGCCAGGCGGACATGGTCTCAGTATCGTGGCTCATGGCAGCATGGTCCCATGAGTCACGACACCCCAGTAACAAGCATGAACCTCATGCCAGACGGCACTCCGTACCCGATCTCGAAGCCTGAAGCCGAGTGGCGGGAGGAGTTGACCCCGCTCGAGTATCACGTCCTGCGCGAGGCCGGCACCGAGCGACCGTTCGTCGGCGAGTACACCGACACCAAGACTGAGGGTGTCTACAGCTGCCGGGCTTGTGGCGAGGAGTTGTTTCGCAGTGACACCAAGTTCGACTCGCACTGCGGCTGGCCAAGCTTCTTCTCCCCACTCGCCCAGGATCGGATCGTCACCATCGAGGACCGGTCGCTCGGTTCGGTGCGCACCGAGGTTCGGTGCGCCGCTTGCGGTGGCCATCTCGGTCACGTCTTCCAGGGTGAGGGCTATGGCACGCCCACGGACCTGCGCTACTGCATCAACTCCATCTCAGTTCGACTAAGCCCCGGCGCTGACTAGGAACACCCCGAGCATGGTGACGACCACTCCCGCGTACTGCACCGGACGTAACCGCTCCTTGAGAACCACGGCGGCGAGAATCGCAGTCACGACCGGGTAGAGCGATCCGAGTACGGCCGTGGTCGACAGCAGATCGAGGGTCGTTGCTACTCCAAAGGTGACGTTGGCGGCTGCATCCAAGAGTCCGATGAACGCGAGCACCGGCCAGTCACGGGGGGTGATGCCGCCCTTGGAGCGGAAAACGAGTACCGCTACGAGAATGAGCACCATTGACATCGCACGCATGCCGGTCATCGTCATGAGGGCGCTCGTCTTGCTGCCTTCGGCAATGGTGATGAACATGACACCGAAGAACACCAGCGCCACGGCTGCATAGCCGAGGGGCTTGCCCGACTCGGCTCCGCTGAGCTCAGGACCCGACGCCAGCAGAACACCGACGATGGCCGCGAGGATCCCCAGACCCCGCATACTCGATGGAGTCTCCCCGGTAATAAGCCCGAACGTCACCGGGATAACAACCGCCAGGGCGACGAGCGGAGACACGATCCCCATGGGACCGATGGAGAGTGCCTGATAGAACGCGTACATCCCGATGACGCCTGCAATCGAACCCGCGATAGCCCACGGTACATATGTCGGCGCGGTACCCCATACGCCAGTCATCGTCGCAGCCACGATGAGACCGAGGAATCCGAAGACTTGCGAGCCGAGGTACACGGCGAGCGCAGGGCGCCGGCGGCTCGTCATCCCGCCGACGAAGTCGCCCGCGCCCCACATGATCGACGACGCCAATGCCAGAAGTGCGCCCATGCGGAGTGACTGTAGGTGAGTTGGCCCTGCGCTCGCCCCTTGAGGTCCTCCCACCCGGACTCGGCGCGCCGATCTCCCAGCAGCACCCAACAGCGCGTAGCCTGCGACGGTGAGGTCAGTGACAGCGAGCGCCGAGGTGTTCGCACAGGCGTCGGCCCGTGTGCGGGAGGCCCGTATACGCCCGGAATTTCGGGTTGATGAGGCCCCGGCACCTCAGCGTCTTGCGCCCTTCGCCCTCGCCCTCACCGTTGAATCAGCCATTGATGATCGCGATCCGCTCTCCGGGCGGTTCGTCCTCCTCCATGACCCCGATGGTGTCGACGAGTGGGACGGAGACTTTCGAGCGGTCGTCTTCGCGAGAGCATCACTTGAGCCGGACCTCGTCGCGGACCCGATGCTCCACGACATCGGATGGACGTGGCTCGTTGAGGCTCTGGCCGAGACCGGTGCCCACGCATCGCAACTCGGTGGCACGGTGACCGCGACCGCCGGACAGTCCTTCGGTTCGCTCAGTGATCGGCCGCGCGATGGCTTCGTCGAGATCCGGGCATCGTGGACCCCTTACTCAGTTGACGATGCTCCCGTGCACGAATCCATGGAGCGCCACGTCGAAGCATGGATCGAACTCCTGCGGCATGCGACCGGGCTCATGCCCATGGCGCCCGGCGCGCAGCATGTCCAGCAGTCTCAGATCCACCCAGCGCCCGTCCGCTCCTGAGGATGCGCCCCTCCAGACGAAGGATGATGTGACGATCCCCGCGGAAGTATTACCCGAGTCGACGCCCCTGGAGCCGCGCGACGGCGTCCCCCAAGTGATCACTACCCTCGAAGACCTTGAGGCGTATGCATCGAAACTCGCCGCCGGGGTCGGTCCGCTCGCGCTCGATGCTGAACGCGCATCGGGATTCCGCTACAGCCAGCGCGCCTATCTCGTACAACTTCGCCGCGAGGGCGCTGGCACGGCACTCATTGACCCGATCGACCTCCCCGATCTCTCCGTCATCCAATCGGCGACGGAGGGGGTCGAATGGATCCTCCACGCAGCGACCCAGGACCTCGCCTGCCTCGCCGAGATCGGGCTTCGTCCGACCCTCCTGTTCGACACTGAGCTTGCCGGTCGACTGCTCGGCAGGGAGAAGGTGGGCCTCGCCGCCCTCGTCTCAGCGGAGCTCGGTGAAATACTCGAGAAGGGCCATGGATCAGCCGACTGGTCCCTTCGTCCGCTGACACCAAATCAGCTGCGCTACGCCGCCTTAGACGTCGAGTTGCTCATTGAGCTGCGCGACCGCATGCACGCTGAGCTCGAGGCCGCGGGCAAACTCGACTGGGCGCACGAGGAGTTCGCGGCACTCGTTCACTTCACTCCCAGAGAAAGGGGCGACGACGCATGGCGGCGCACGTCAGGGATCCACCGGCTGCGCAAGGCGCGAGCCCTCGGGGTCGTGCGATCGCTGTGGTGTGCTCGCGATGAGGTGGCGCGTCGCAGCGACATCGCCCAAGGGCGGATCCTCCCCGATGCGGCGATCGTCGCGGCGGCAACCGCGCTGCCCATCTCCAAGGAGGCACTCGGTGCGCTGAAGGAGTTCAGCGGTCGAGGTCAGCAGCGCCGGCTACCCGGCTGGTGGAGCGCGGTGTCTGCCGCAAGGGCCCTGCCGGAATCCGAGCTACCCGAGATCAGCCCGCCGCCCACCGGACCGCCCCCGCCGCGCAACTGGCCTGAGCGCAATCCGGAGGCGTTCGCGCGCCTCGAGTCAGCGAAGGCGGCGCTCGGGGTGATCCTCGATCGCATCGACATGCCCGCAGAGAACCTCCTCACCCCCGACCTCGTGCGGCGACTGTGCTGGGAGCCGCCCGAGCCGGTCACTGCGGCATCGATCGAGGAATTCCTCAGGGCCGGCGGGGCACGGGAGTGGCAGATCGGGCTCACCGCCTCGACCCTTGCAGTCGCGGTGGTGGTGGTGCCGTAGCCACCCTTGTTACTGACCGGTAATATGGCATCACCGAGTCGGCAACCCAAGGGGACAGTCATGGCAGAGGCACGCGATGTTGTGTTCGTCGACGGGGTTCGCACCCCATTCGGCAAGGCCGGAGGCGTCTACCGCGAGACGCGCGCCGATGACCTCGTCGTCAAGGCCATGCGCGAACTACTCCGCCGCAACCCAAATGTCCCTCCGTCACGCATTGACGAGGTCGCCGTTGCCGCCACAACACAGACCGGCGATCAAGGCATGACCATCGGGCGCTCGGCGGCACTGCTCGCCGGCCTCCCGAGCTCAGTGCCGGGGTACGCAATCGACCGCATGTGCGCCGGTGCCATGACCGCCGTCACGACCGTCTCGTCGGCCATCATGGCCGGGCAAATTGATCTGGCCCTCGCGGGCGGTGTCGAGAACATGTCCCGGCACCCGATGGGCGAGGGCGTCGACCCTAATCCCCGATTCCTTGCCGAGAGGCTCGTCGACCCAGAGGCGCTTCTCATGGGCAAGACCGCGGAGAACCTGCACGATCGCTTCCCGTTGATCACGAAGGACCGTGCCGATGCGTTCGCCGTCGGATCCCAGGCAAAGACCGCTATGGCCTATGCCGAGGGACGCATCCAGGTTGATCTCGTCCCCGTCGCTGTAAGCGATGGCGAGCAGGGATGGGGTCTCGTCTCCGTCGACGAGGTCCCCCGCGCCGACACCACCCTCGCCGGCCTCGCCGGCCTCAAGACGCCATTTCGCCCGCATGGCCGGGTGACGGCTGGCAATAGCTCGGGACTCACCGATGGAGCCACCGCAGCGCTGCTCGCCGGTGCCGATACGGCCGCGGAACTCGGCCTCACCGCGAAAATGCGCATGGTCGGGTTCGCCTTCGCAGGCGTCGAGCCGGAGGTCATGGGAGTGGGGCCGGTGCCGAGTACCGAGAAAGCCCTGAGCCGCGCTGGGCTTTCCATCACCGACATCGACCTGTTCGAGATCAACGAGGCCTTCGCCGTGCAGGTCCTCGCCTTCCTGGACCACTTCGGTATCGATGATGAGGATCCGCGGGTGAACCCGATGGGCGGCGCAATCGCCGTGGGGCATCCCCTCGCCTCGAGTGGCATCCGCCTGATGAACTACCTCGCTCGAGACTTCGAACATGACCCATCGGCCCGATACGGCATCACAACGATGTGCATCGGGCTGGGCATGGGCGGGACCGTCATCTGGGAGAACCTCAACCACGGGAGTGCAGCATGACCGAGACCCTGACCGAAGGCGCCCTTCCCGGCGAGGTCGTCACCCACGCGCGGGTGAGACTGGTCAACCTGCCCCTCGAAGCTGGCACCATGGCGCTCATCACCTTGGACAATGACCGCGATCACACGAGGCCCTCTACGTTTGGGCCAGCTGGCCTCGCCTCGCTTGATGCTGCCCTCGATCAGATCATCGCAACGCCCGGCATCATCGCGGTGGGCGTCACCGGCAAGCCCTTCATCTTCGCCGTAGGCGCCGACCTATCGGGTATCTCACACGTGCGGGCCCGTGAGCAGGCCATTGAGATCGCGCAGCTCGGCCACAACGTGTTCCGGCGCTTCGGCGAGCTCGATGTGCCCACCTTCGCGTTCGTCAACGGCGCCGCCATTGGTGGCGGCTTCGAGTTGCCCCTCCACTGCACCTACCGCACGGTGTCGAGCGGCACCGCAGCCCTGTCGCTGCCCGAGGTTTTCCTCGGCCTTGTCCCCGGCTGGGGCGGCGCCTGGCTCTTGCCGAACCTCATCGGGCCCGCCGACGCCATGCAGGTCATCCTCACGAACGCCATGACCATGAATCGTCAGCTCAAGCCCGCCGAGGGCCGCAAGCTCGGCATCTTCGATGCCATGTTCGAGCCGGCTGATTTCCTTGAACAGTCCCTCAACTGGGCTGCGCGAGTGCTCACCGGCGACATCGTCATCACCCGTAAGGATCCGGACCGCGGCCTCTGGGACACCGTCATCGGATTCGCGCGATCAACCCTCGATGCCCGAACCCACGGCGCGTTCAAGTCCCCATACGCGGCCCTTGATCTCATTGCAGCGGCCAAGACCTCGACCCGCGACGAGGGTTTTGCCGCCGAGGACGAGGCGCTCGCCAACCTCGTCATGGGCGATGAACTCCGCGCCTCCCTCTATGCCTTTGATCTCGTCCAGAAGCGGGCGAAGTCACCGGTCGGCGCGCCTGATCGCTCGCTCGCCCGTCCCGTTACCAAGGTCGGGGTCGTTGGCGCCGGACTCATGGCTAGCCAGCTCGCACTCCTGTTCGCCAAGCGACTTCAGGTCCCCGTCGTCATGACCGACCTCGATCAGGGCAGAATCGACAAGGGCCTCAAGTTTGTGCGAGGCGAGCTTGACCAGCAGGTCACCAAGGGCCGAATGAAGCCCGACATGGCCAACCGACTCCGCGCACTCATCACCGGCAGCACCTCGAAGGACGGGTTCGCCGATGCAAGCTTCGTCATTGAGGCTGTCTTCGAGAACATGGCCGTCAAGCAGCAAGTGTTCGCCGAACTTGAGGCCATCGTCTCCGACACCTGCGTCATCGCCTCGAACACCTCGTCCCTCTCCCTCACCGCAATGTCAAGCGCGATGTCTCATCCTGAGCGAGTGGTCGGGTTCCATTTCTTCAACCCGGTTGCCGTGATGCCGTTGCTGGAAATCATCCCGTCCGCGAGCACCGATGACGCCACGCTCGCCACCGCTTTCGCGGTGGGCCGAACCCTGAAGAAGTCCACGGTGCTGGTGCAGGACACTCCCGGTTTCGTCGTCAACCGGCTCCTCAATCTCGTCATGGCTGAGGTCTTCCGCGCAGTCGACGAGGGCACCGATCTCGCTGTCGCCGACCGTGCCCTTCGGCCTCTCGGCATGCCGATGTCGCCCTTTACGCTCATGCAACTCGTCGGACCTGCGGTCGCCTTCCACGTCATGGAGGTGCTCAACGACGCCTTCCCGGATCGCTACCCGCTGTCCGACAACCTGCGCCGCATCGTCGAAGCAGGCAAGCCGGGCATCTTCCTGCCCGGTGGCAAGGGCAATCCAAAGCTCGATCCCGAGGTCATCGCACTCCTTGAGCAGGGCGATTCGGGGCTCGATGAAGCACAGGTGCTCGAGCGAGTTGCCAATGCACTCGCTCGCGAAGCACGCATCATGCTCGACGATGGAGTCGTAAAGGAGCCCCAAGACCTTGACCTGTGCATGATCCTCGGGGCTGGGATGCCGCTCGCTCTCGGCGGACTCACCCCGTACCTCGATCGCAGCGGGGCGTCATTGAGGGCCACCGGCAAGCGCTTCTTGGCACCGGGCATCGCATCCCTGCCCGAGTAGGTCGGTGAGACGCACAAACCCCTCACCGTGTCGAAAAACGTGCCCCACTGCTGTTTGGCGGGGTTCATTGAGGTCATGACGGCATCGAAGCTCCGCGCCGCCCACCGATCTAAGGGAGCATCCCCTCATTTCGCGCCACCGCGTTGAGTTCCATCTTGCTGCGCGATGCGATGCCCGCGGCCGTGTATTTTGCCCGAACCCGGTCAATGTAGTGCTTCGCCGTGTTCGACGTAACGTCCATCCGTCGAGCGACCATATCGAGGGTGAGTCCAGAGGCATAGAGGGTCAGAGCTCGCCGCTCCTGACCAGACAGGTCAACGCTGCCGGACCCCTGGAGCAGCACACCTGCCATGTCTGCCGGGAACCAGGTACCGCCCCTGAGTACTTCCTTGATCGCTGTCGTGAGGAACGTCGCACTTGACCTCTTCGTGACGAAGGCACTCACGTCGACTGCGAGAGCGGCTTTGATGACCTCCGGGCGGCCGAGGGCACTTACGACAACGACGGGGATCCCAAGCAATGTGAAGGAGCTCACGAGTTCGGCAACCGTTGCGCCGTCGCCGAGGTCTAGGTCGACGATGGCACAGTCGCAGTGCAATGTGCGCGTTGCTTTCACGGCCTCCTTGAGCGACCCACCTGAGTAGATGATCGTGCACCTGGGAAAATCGACCCGTAACCGCTGGCCGATTGCCTCAAGGACCAGGTCATGGTCATCAAGGACGAGGAACGCTCGTCCCGAAATCTTCTCCACGATCGTTCCTCCATGTCAGCAGCACGTGAGCGTAAGGAGAACTGTTCGGCTTCGAGTCTTGCTTGGATCTGCCTTGGTTGAACTCGTTACGGTGAGGATGAGGTGAGCCGGGAGATAGGTGCTGTCTACGGTTGTCGTAGCGGTGAAGGTATCCCCGGTCCGAGAGATCGTGGCCAGATCAAGGTCAGCGGGCTTCAACGTCGATGATGCGCACAGAAGGCGGAAATCCTCATCAGACCAGCACTCATCCTCGACAACCACGCTGCTCACCCGCTCCCCGAGCGAATGCTGGAAGATGACGTCGGAGCCTGAGTCAACATTGAGCCCTTGATCCTCGTTTGTGGGGTCCGCCGTCAGAAAATCGGCTGAAACAATCACCTGAGTGCGCGGCGCTGCAGCAGCCCGGGACGCACTGTCCGAAGAACACGAGGTCACCAAGGGTGCCGAAAGCAGTGCCATGCAGACGAAAACGATTGCCAGTCGGGCTCGTTGCATCATCGGGTTCACTTCAAGGAACCAGGGTGAGTGGATACTCAAAGGTCATGGTCAGGTCCCCTTGGCAGTTGATTCGAGTCTGCATGGGTGCTCCTCTGTAGGAAAACTGCCAGGTGTCCTGCAGTGAGCAGTCATACCTACTCCTGTCCGCGAGTTGAATGTACTGTCGATCAACCTGATCGATCACATCAACGGCGTATCTGAAGGAGGTGATCTTCGAATCACCACTGGAAAGGTTCAGCGGGAAAGCCCTTGGCTGCTCGGTTGGGTGCAGTGGAGGCTTTGGGTTTGGCATCAGCGCGAACTCACGGGATTGCCCGGGTTTCAGTTCGGCGTCATCCCAACGGCTTGGATCCACTCCGCACAGCCAGTCGTCCGCCGCGAACGAACCCTGCGGGACATGGAAGGTGATCGAAACATTCAAGTTGTTTCGCACCTGCACCGCGACCTTCGATGCTCCGGGGCCTCGTTGACACGCGCCCGAAGCCAATCTCGAAGGGTAGGTACATCCGGCCATCATCATGCCGATTAATGCAGACGCCGCGACCAACGACACTGAAGTCCGGCGGTCACCGAACATCCCAGCGATCGCTCAACTTCTGGGCAAGGGTGCGAACAGCCTCGCGCTGCTCGTTTGTAAAGCCCTTGGACCTCGTGGTCGATGTGGCTGAGGTGACGAGAATGGCGTTCTTGGACTGGCTGAGGATGCGGAATCGGGCGATGGTCCCCCGACTGCGCCCCGCAGCACCTGCGTACACGTCACGATGGTTGATCCACAGGTCCGGATATGCGGTGACGCCAGGAAAGTAGCCGGTCGTGACTGTTGAGGTCACTGCGCCAACATCCGGCTGCGACTTCTTCTCAGTCCGATCGCAAGCTTTGGCCGCTGAACGCACCGTGCTCCACGCCCTTTTAGCGTCAGCCTCCGAGGGATAGACATAGGCAAGTTCACTGATGCCCGACGTGCCTGAACTACTCAAGGGAACGATGACTTCGGTGGCCTTCGCCGGACCTGCAACTTGAACTTGCCATGATCCGAGGGCTGCGTCGCACAGTTCGAGTCCGCGAGTAGGCAGAGTGAACATCACCGGGTCAACTCCCGGGGGCACCGCGCCAAGTGCTGATGGAACATCGGCCAGAGTAAGCATTGGCCCAACGCCACCATCAGCAGCGTGGGCAGCCGACGCAGGTAGAGAAATCGCGAGAAGCAAAGCAAGCGGTACGACAATATGGATGCGCATGCCAAGAGACTAACGAGAGCGACGAGGGCTACCGGGCTCGTTGCCCCCTCTATTCAGGGGGCGGTGGCCGGTACGTCCGACATCTGCGCATGCCGCGCCGCAGCCTCAACGATCGACCGGGAGATCTCCTGGGCGGTGAGACCAATCTCGGCGAGGACCTGCCCTCGCTTCGCGTGATCGAGGAACTCAACCGGAACCCCTAGGTTGCGTACTGGCACGTCGACGTCGTGATCACGCAAGAGTTGGCTTACTGCGGATCCCACTCCTCCCTGTCTGACACCATCCTCGAGGACGACCACGAGGCGCGCAGTCGAAGCCAACTCAATGAGGTCAACGGGCAACGGCTTGACCCATCGCGGGTCAACGACGATAACCCCAATCCCCTGTGCCTTGAGCCGATCGGCAACCTCAATCGCGATTGGCGCAAACGCCCCAACACTCACGATGATGACGTCACCGTTACCCGACTCGG
>CAMAWO010000011.1 GCA_945861925.1 Bifidobacterium breve
GGCCACGCCACCGGGCACGTCATGTGGGTACACGTAGCCCTTGCCATGCCCGAGTGACGCCGCCCCCTGGTAGTGGGCATCGCGCAGCCGCGGGGGCACGGTTCCGACTCTGCCGCGGCGCACATCGGCTACTGCGGCGCTGATCGCGAGGACAACGGCATTGGACTTCGGTGCGAGCGTCGCATGCAGGGTCGCGTGGGCCAGGATGATCTGAGCCTCCGGCATGCCGATCAACGCCACGGCCTGCGCCGCCGCCACAGCGGTCTGAAGGACCGAGGGCTCAGCCATCCCAATATCCTCGCTCGCCAGAATCATCAGCCTCCTCGCGACGAACCGCGGATCCTCCCCGGCCTCGAGCATGCGTGCGAGATAGTGCATCGCGGCGTCTGGGTCACTCCCCCGCACGCTCTTGATGAAGGCGCTCACAACGTCGTAGTGCTGGTCGCCGTCCTTGTCATAGCGGAGCGCTGCATGCTGGACAGCCCGTTCAATGTGCTCGACCTCAAGTAGTGGCCGGGCGTCTTCGGCCTGGGACCGGATTCCTGCCGCAGCAGCCTCAAGGGCAGTTAATGCCCGGCGGGCGTCGCCCATCGCGAATTGGGCGAGGACGGCGACTGCGTCATCAGAGATCTCGAGACGACCACCAAGACCCCGTGGATCGACAACCGCTCTCCGGATGAGCGCTGCGATGTCAGCATCAGCGAGCGAGGTAAGCGTCACGACGACACTGCGAGATAGCAGCGGGGAGATCACCGAGAAACTGGGATTCTCAGTCGTCGCCGCAATGAGCGTGACCCAACCGTTCTCCACCGCCGGAAGTAGTGCGTCCTGCTGGCTCTTCGAGAAGCGGTGCACCTCATCGATGAAGAGCACCGTGCCCCGTCCATGCATCGCGAGCTGGTCGCGTGCACTATCGATGACGCCACGCACATCGCGAACCCCTGCGGTCACCGCAGACAGCTCGGCGAATACTCGACCCGATGCCTGAGACACAAGTGACGCCAGCGTGGTCTTCCCGGTGCCAGGTGGTCCCCACAGGATCACCGAGATTGTCGAACCCTCACCCGCCGACTGAAGCAGGTTACGCAGGGGCGATCCCTCGCCAAGCGCGGATTCTTGACCGATGACCTCATCAACACTGACTGGCCGCATACGCACCGCAAGGGGCGCCGACGCTCGCAGGGGCGACAGCCCGTCATCAAAGAGAGTCACGCCCGCAGCCTAGGACGGTAAACGGCAAACCCGACGCAGGTGATCCCAACCGCCCCAAATGCCAGCGCAACGGGCGCCATGCCTCGTCCGAGGAATACGCTCCACGCCAGAATCCCAATGGGCGCCACTAGACATGCGGAAAGCAACATCGCGGCAAGGCTCTTCGAGACATCGTGGACCTCCTGCGCTTCGGATGCTGCCCCGAACGTGAGCGCGCGCGATGCGAAGCGGCTGGCCCCGAACCCAATCCCCAATATCCCCCAGGCAAACAACTCGATTTCGTTCGACAGAATTATCGAGGTCACAGCGAGGGCAAGCAGAATCCCACCCGCCACCACCGATGCGAGTGCAGAGGACGCGATCAGCGTGCGCTTCACCCGAAGTCGAGACACCACAATTGGTGAGAGCAGTTCCCCGATCGCGATGCTTGCCAGGAGTAGGCCAGCCCCTTGCAGGAGTGGTTCCCTACGGAGGGCCTGGGTCAAGGGAACCACGAGGGATGGCATGGGCGCGATGAACAGCGCCACACCGCATGCGAGGTACGTTGATCGGCGCAGCGCCGGGCTCTGCTTCAGGCTGGTGAGGATGTCACCCCACGGTGTCGGGGTTTGGAGTGGTTCGGCAATCGAGCGTGCTGGACTGAGCCTCAGGGCCAAAAATACGAGTGGGACCCTGAGCAGCCCTGCTACGAGCAAGCCGAGCGCTTCAGTGCCGCTCGTGATGAAGACTCCGCCGACCAAGGCACCGATCACTGCTGCCACGCCCTTGACCACGGTCATGCGGGCCATGACTTGCAACATATCGCCTGACGAGAGGTAGGCCTTGTACACCACGGGTGACAGAACAGCCGTGAATCCGATTAGGCCTCCGCCGACCGGGGCGGCCAAAAGCAAGACCGGGAGCGCAGGAACGCCGAGGACGATCAGCAGCGCGACGAGGATCCAGAACACAGAAAGCAGGGACGTGGCCCAGGCGTATGCCACGCGCGTGCCCATGACTCGACACAGATGAGGGGCGTAGGGCATGCTCAATGCCCCGGCTACTAAGCCGATGGCAACGTAGATGCCCGTGTAGATCGCACCTGAGTCGACATCGCCCGCCGCCGTCGTGATCCCTGTGGCACTGAGGAGGCTCAGGGTGCTTCCTGCCGCGGCGAGGCCGACACCAAGGACAACGGCGGCCGCACCCCTCGGTGCTCCGGCGCTGGCCAGTCGATTCGCCGGAGTCACGCTGCATCCTCCGTGACGCTGATCCTCGGCGTCAAGAGGCCACTTCGATACTGACGCACCTCGGTGAATCCGATTGCCGCGTACAGGGCTCGACCTGCTGCATTTGCAGCGTACATTTCCAATATCGTCACCGGTGAGCCGTCGGAATCGGCCTCGACGACGAGACGAGAGCATACCGCTCGCGCGTAGCCCATTCCACGGAACTCTGGGTCGCAGCACACGCTCACGAGATGTGCCGCTCCAGACACTTCAACCTCCTGACCAGCAACCGCGAGGAGTCGTCCGTTCCTCTCGACACCAGCCCACCGGATGATGCCCGGGGCACCTGCGAAGATGTGGGCGGAGTCGGAGTGCTTAAGTAATTCGTCGATTCTCGAGTCATCGAGGTCAAGGATCGTTGCCTGAGCAGCGAAACGGTGTGTCGCCCCCGTGATCCGATTCGCCGCGAGGGACCAAAGACACCATTGGCTCGTTACTGGCGCTCTGAACTCCTGCGGCAGTGACCCGTACGCACTCGCGTGCACCGTCACCCCGTCGAGGGGATCAAGGCGATCCAGTGCCCGCAGCAAGCCCGTCGCTCGTTTTGCGTCGTCGCCGAGCACTGTCGCCCATAGCTCGGTTCGACCGCGCCTTCGCCCCGTCCACGCAACATGGTCGTCTTCCGTCGCAAGCCCTTCGATGCTGAGGGAGTCAGCGCGCCATGTCACGAATGGGTCGTCGGGCCGAGCCTGCTGCAATTCACGAAGGAGAGCCGCATGATGAATCGACACCCCCACCACCGACGATGACAGGCTATCCCCCATTCGCTTGTTCACTGCGGTTCTTCAGGGCTTGATTGGCAGTCCCAGTGACGATTCGAACCGCTACTGCGATGAAGGCGATGTCGAATCCCATCTGCACCATTGCAACGGAGCGGGCCGGAATCGTCACCGGGGTGATGTCACCGAAGCCGACGGTGGCAAGAACCGTCACCGTGAAGTAGAACGCCGAGAACTGATCGAGGTTCTCCGAGAAGCTGGCGGGCTCCGCAAGCGACATGGCGTTGTAGGTCACGGTAAAGAACGCGAGGAACATCGCAACGAGGAGCAGGAGTGCCTCAGTTGCCTGAATGCGTGGGTACTGCGCGACATGGATCCGGCGAAGCTGGAGCCTGAAGTACCAGGCGAATGCCAGGAGCATCACTATGCCCATGGAGATGGGGATCCAGAGGTTCAGGTGCGGATCGACGGGAACTAGGCGCATCATGACAATGACGAACGCCAGACCAACGAACATCCGTGCCAGCGACTCAAGCACGACTCTGACCTTTTGCCTTCGGGAGAGGTCAAACTCGGATACTGCCTGTTGGATTGTGTCCACGTTCGCTCCAGATGATGAGGTTGGTCTGCTTGATCCAAGTCAACCGTACAAGCAAGGCCATCGCCCAGGCTGGTTTCAGCCTTCGTTCGTTGGGGCCGGACGCCCATCGGGGTAGTACGCCGCGGCCGCGGACCCTTCGGGACGAAACACTCCGAGAATCCAGATGTCGGCGGGATTGGGATTGTCAATGGCGTGGAGCAGCCTCGGCGCCACGTGGAAGGCGCTCCCCGACTCAATCGGCTGCGCTCGGCCAAGCGCATGAAGGAGGCCGGAACCTCGAATGATCACGCAAATCTCGTCGTAGAGGTGATAGTGCTCCGGGGCACCGGAGGTCGGAATGAATCCGACGAACATCGTCGCCCCCCGACTCCCACGCTTGCGGTCGAATAGGACTTCGAATTGGCGGTCGGCAGTCGCCGTCTGGCTGTGCTGCTCGCCGAGTCGCGCCACATGGATCACTCGATCCACCGGGCGAGCCAACTGGGCCGACCATGGGGTCACAGGCGCAGGCACAAGGAACGAAAGCAGGTGAAGTTCGCCCTCTGACACAACAACGGTCCATGACTCCCCCGCGTGAATCTGAACTGCATCGCCCTCGCGAACCTCACAGGACTCATCGCGCCCCTTGACGCCTATTGCGATCGTTCCAGCCCCTGCCATGATGTAGAGCAACTCGTCGTTCATATGATCGCGACGGGGTGCAGATTCACCCGCAGCAGCGCGCAACGACCGGTGCACCATCGGCTCGGCGTAGTGCCCACCAGGAATGATGCGGCGCTCAACAACGGTATCGCCCGGCACCACGACGGCTTCGACATTCGACTCGGTCAGAACGGTGCCTGGAATCATGATTTGAGCATAGACATCACCTAGGCGAGCAGGTGACGATGCCGACGCATCGAGGTCAGCGCCGCTTCAATGTCGATGCCATCGTTATAGAAGTGCGGGCTGATCCGAATATTTCCGTCCCGGCTCGAGACGATCACCCGATCCTCGGCCATGGCCCGAACGAGGGCGTGTTCATCAGTCGACGCGATGGCGATCATCGGGCCGTGCTCACCGGTCCCGCCAGGAGTGACGACGGTGCCCCCAAGCTCGCCCACCCCGGCGCGCAACTGATCGTGCAGGTTCGACGAGACCTCCCAAGCCCGGTCGACGCCGATCTCGAGCAGGAGATCGAGCCCGGAGGCAACGGCATACAGGCTCGGCACCACTGGAGTGCCGGCCTCGAATCGACGGGCATCGGTCGCCGGGTCATACCCGTAGATGTCCATCGCGAAGATATCCCGCGCCGCATGCCAACCGGTCGACGTCGGGACCAACGCTGCGCATGCCTCCTTCGTCACGAGCCCGAATCCAACTCCGGGCATGCCGAGGAGATACTTTAGACAGCCACCGACGAGAAAATCGGCTCCAAGCGCAGTGAAGTCGATCGGGACGGCCCCTGCAGTCTGGTAGGCATCTACGAGTACCCGAACACCCCGCGAGTGGGCGAGCTCGATCACGGCTGCCAGGTCAGTCATCGCCCCGTTGCGGTAACAGACATGCGTCACTGACACGAGTGCCGTGTCGTCGTCGATCGCGGCGGCGAGGGCATCAATCGCAAGGAGGTGGCCTGGACCGGCCGGAACGTGAACGACGCTCACGCCGCGTGCCGCCTGTGCGTGCCAGATCTGCCCGGCGGTCGGAAATTCCAGGGATGTCGTCACGACCGTTCGCGGGCCGTCATCCAAGAAGAGTGCAGAGGCAATGGAGTCGATCGCGGCCGATGCGGAGGCGGTGACGGCGACCTCACCGGGGGTCGTGTTGAACAACCGCGCAAGCAGGCCCCGGACCTCCTCCTGTTTGCCCACCCACTGATCCCAGTGCGAACCGAGTTCGTCCATGCCGTCCATGTAGTGATCCATCGCACCACGCACAGTGTCGGCGAGTGCACCCTGGGAGCAACTATTAAGGTACGTGGCGTTCTTGAAGATCGGGAATCGATCGCGATACGCAGCGACGTCAACGTCCACGGTAGGCCTTCCTGAGTTATGCGTCCTGAGTTGGACTGTCAGCCGCTGCGTCGACCTTTGGTGGGACAGCGTCGATCCCGGCCTCCTTGCGTTGCTGGGCCGTAATGGGGGTCGGCGCCCCGGTAAGGGGATCATGGCCGGCGCCCGTCTTGGGAAAGGCGATGACCTCGCGCAGCGATTGGGCCCCCGCGAGGAGCATGCAGGTGCGGTCCCAACCGATCGCGATGCCGCCATGCGGCGGTGGGCCGAACTTGAACGCATCGAGCAGGAAGCCGAATTTGTCCTGTGAATCCTCCTCCGTCATTCCGAGCATCGCAAACACCCGCTCCTGAATGTCAGCCTGATGGATTCGGATCGATCCGCCGCCTATCTCATTGCCATTGCACACGATGTCGTACGCCCACGCGAGAGCCTCACCGGGCGACTGCTCGAAGTGATCGCGCCATTCCTCGTTCGGGGATGTAAATGGGTGGTGGACGGCTGTCCAGCCCTTCACGCCGTTCTCGTCCTCGGTCTCCTCGAACATCGGCGCATCAATGACCCAGAGGAAGGACCACGCCTTTTCATTAATCATGTCCAGCCTGCGGGCAATCTCGATTCGGGTGGCACCGAGCAGGGAGCGCGCGTCGGAGGTCTTGCCGGCAGCGAAGAACACGCAATCCCCCGGCTTCGCACCAGTGGCGGCAGTGAGCCCAGCCCGCTCGTCATCGCTCAGGTTCTTGGCGACCGGCCCACCGAGTTCGCCGTCGGCATCGATCGTCACGTAGGCCAGGCCCTTGGCGCCTCGCTGCTTCGCCCACTCCTGCCATGCGTCGAACTGCCTCCGCGGCTGGTCGGCGCCCCCCGGCATGACGACAGCGCCCACGTGCTCCGCCTGGAACACCCGGAAGGGGGTCGCCGAGAAGTACGAGGTGAGGTCGACAAGTTCGAGCCCGAATCGTAGGTCGGGCTTGTCACTGCCGAACCTGCGCATCGCCTCGGCATACGTCATCTGGGGGATATCGCCGATCTCGAACCCGAGGATTCCCTTCCACAGCGCGCGCACGATTGCCTCGCCCACCTCAATAACATCCGCCTGCTCGACGAACGACATTTCGATGTCGAGCTGAGTGAACTCAGGCTGCCGGTCGGCGCGAAAGTCCTCATCTCGATAACAGCGCGCGATCTGGAAATAGCGCTCCATCCCAGCGACCATGAGGAGCTGCTTGAACAACTGCGGTGACTGAGGAAGGGCGTACCAGTGTCCCGGTTGCAGTCGCACCGGAACGAGGAAGTCGCGCGCACCCTCCGGGGTTGACCGGGTGAGGGTGGGGGTTTCGATCTCGATGAAGTCGCGATCGAGGAGGACGTTGCGAGCGATCTGGTTGACCTTCGATCGCATGCGCAGGGCGTCGCCCGCAGATTGCCTCCGCAAATCGAGGTATCGGTACTTGAGCCGGACCTCGTCGCCCACCATCACTCGATCGTCGATCGGGACGGGCAGCGGCGCAGAAACCGACAGGATTTCGACCTCCTGCGCCATGACCTCGATTGAGCCGGTGGGAAGATCCGGGTTCTCATTGCCCGCCGGGCGAGCCGAGACTGAGCCGACGACGCGCAGGCAATACTCATCGCGCAGGCCATGCGCGACCTCGGGATCGTGGACGACCACCTGGACGATGCCACTAGCGTCACGCAGGTCGAGGAAGGCGACTCCTCCGTGATCACGGCGACTGGCAACCCACCCCGCCAGCGTCACCACGTTGCCGACATCGCCTGACCGAATCGCTCCGGCATTCGTTGAGCGGATCACCGCGCATTCCTCTCGCTTGCTTGCTCCTGGACTCGTGCCTGAACCACGTCGAGCACACTGTCCCACGGAATGGTCACCTGCTCCCCCGTCGCCATGTGCTTGATGACCGCCGTATCGCTGTGCACTTCATCGTCGCCGAGCACGATGACGAGCGGAGCGCCGCTGCGATCAGCCGACTTCATCGCCCTTTTCAGCCCCCGATCGCCGTAGGCAATGTCGGCGCGGACGCCGCTGGCCCGGAGTCGTCCAGCTAGGCCGACGAGGCGGATCTTGGCCTCGGCCCCGATCGGTACGCAGAAGATGTCGACGAGCGGTCCGGCACCCACATCGAGGCCCTCCGCCTCGCAGGCGAGGAGGGTGCGGTCGGTACCGATGCCCCAGCCGATGCCCGAAAGTGCCGCCCCGCCGATCGATTCCATGAGGCCGTCGTAGCGCCCGCCTCCCCCAATGCCCGATTGGGCGCCAAGCAGGTCGTGGGTGAACTCGAAGGTGGTCCGCGTGTAGTAATCCAGACCGCGGACGAGGGCGGGGGCCTCACTCCACCGCACCCCGAGGATGCTCAAGGACTGCCGCACCGCGGCGTAGTGGGCGTCGCAGCCGTCGCACAGGTGATCAACCATGTGGGGAGCCTCTGCGAGTCGCGACTGCAGTTCAGTCCGCTTGTCATCAAGCACTCGCAGCGGGTTGATCGCTGCGCGCGCTCGCGTGGCCTCGTCGAGTTCGAGACCCGCGAGGAAGGACATGAGCACCTCGCGGTACCCGGGTCTGCAGCCAGCGCATCCCAGCGAGGTCAGATGAAGCGTGTACTGGGTGAGTCCGAGGGACCGGAACGCCTCATCAGCAAGGGCGATGACCTCTGCGTCGATCGCGGGGTCATCGGAACCAATGGCCTCGATGCCGACCTGCTGCAACTGCCGGTACCGGCCATGCTGCGGACGCTCGGCCCGAAAGAACGGACCTGAGTACCAGACCTTGACTGGCAGTTGCCCCCGATCAAGGCCGTGCTCCACCACGAGGCGCATGACACCCGCCGTGCCCTCGGGTCGCAGGGTCAACGATCGTCCGCCCCTGTCCTCGAAGGTGTACATCTCCTTGGAGACCACGTCGGTGGACTCCCCCACGCCGCGAACGAACAGGTTCGTGTCCTCGAAAACCGGGAGTTCCGCATAGCCGTAGCCAGCGAGCATCGCAGGCCGGCTCAGCGCCTCGCGCACGCTCAGGAAGGCTTGACCACGGGACCCGAAGTACTCCGGCACGCCCTTCGGTGCCTGGAACAGACCCATTACATTCCCCGAGATGGGGCGGAGCCAAAACCTCCGCCGAATTGAAGAAACGGGTTTGCCGCACGCTCCGCGCCGATGGTCGTCTGGGGACCATGCCCGGGGAGCACGATCGTCGCGTCGTCAGCAGTGATGATGACCCGCTCAAGACTCGCACGCATGGCATCAACATCGCCTCCCGCGAGGTCCGAACGGCCGATCGACCCGGCGAAGAGCACGTCACCGCTGAACATGATCGGATCTTCGCTCGCATCACCCGGTCGGGTGAACACCACCGACCCCTCGGTGTGACCCGGAGCGTGGGACACGACGAGGTTGATGCCCGCGAGTTCGAGGGTCACTCCGTCGGAGAGGATCCGGACATCGTCAGGCTCCGTCAACTCAAGGGCCCCCTTCGTCATCGCGAGCAGATGCTCCCGTGACGCCACGGCGCTCGTGCCTGCAGGATCGGCAAGCCGATACCGATCGTCCGCGTGGATGTAGGCCGGGATGCCGAATCCGTGGGCGACGGGTGCGACAGACCACACGTGATCAATGTGCCCGTGGGTGAGGAGGACCGCCGCTGGCTTTAATGAATGCTCCCTGATGGCCTCTTCAACACCACCGATCGAATCCTGACCTGGATCAATGACGAGGCATGGCTCTCCGGGGCGACTCGCAATGACGTAGCAGTTGGTGGCCCATGAACCTGCAGGAAAGCCAACGATGAGCATCTGCGAAGCCTAATGCCGGGCGGCACAGGTGCCGAATAGACTCTGCGCGTGACAAGCAACCGGCGCGAGAAGCGACTAGCCCGCGAGAAGTACGAGCGGCAGCAGGTGCGGCGACAGCAGGGAGCGATAGCGCGCAAGCGCCGCCAACGGATTATCGGTATCGCGGTAGCCGCCGTAATCGTCATCGCCGCAGGAGCCTGGGTCGCCGTCGGTCGCTCCGGATCGACCGACGAGCCGGTCGCGGAGGCGGCGCCGTCAGAGGCACCCTCGTCGTCTGCCGCGCCGTCTGAGTCATCCGCACCGTCGTCGTCGGCGGAGCCGTCCGTATCAGCCGTACCCGCAGCGCTGTCCTGCACCGAGCCAAGCGCCATCCGCGCAAATGATCAGACATTCGCCACCGCCCCGCAACCATCACCCCTGTCCCAGAAGCCTGCGCTAATCACCCTCGTGACGAATTGCGGAACGATCACGATCGAAACCCTCCCATCTGCCGCTCCACTCACCGTCGCCTCCGAGGTCTTTCTCACCGAAAACGGCTTCTACGACAAGACCCAGTGCCACCGGCTCACGACGGCGGGCATCCTCGTTCTCCAATGCGGCGACCCAGCGGGCGACGGCACTGGTGGCCCCGGCTACACGGTCCCCGACGAGAACCTGCCGACCGAGGGAGAGGTCAACTACCCGGCCGGCACTGTGGCCATGGCCAATGCCGGCCCCGGAACGGCCGGGTCTCAGTTCTTCATCGTCTACGGCGACACGACCCTGCCCTCGGGCTACACCATTTGGGGCACTGTCACCGGTGGCCTTGACACTGTTGAACAGATCGCTGCCCTAGGAGTCAAGGGCGGTGGATCCGATGGACCCCCGGTTCAACCCGTGGTCATCGAGTCGGCATCGGTCAGCGCCGCATGACATCACGACCGCTAGTGCAAGATGTACCCGTGACCCCACGAGATTGGCAGGTTTCCTGATGGACGAGGCCACGGCTTCCGGCACGGCACCCGTGCCTACCCCAGCCTCCCTGCCCACGCCAGGCTCCCTGCCCACGCCAGGCTCCCTGCCCACGCCAGGCTCCCTGCCGCATCGCACTGCGGTCGCAGTTCCGAGCCAGTCGTCGGTGCCGAACCCCGGGGCCATGCGACCGCCGGCAGTCAAGCAGGGCAGTGATCCCAGCAAGTTCGGCCGCGTCACCGACGATGGCACGGTCTACCTCACCGCTCCCGAGGGTGAACTCGTCGTCGGACAGTGGGCGGCGGGTCATCCCGCCGAAGGCCTTGCCTTCTTCGGCCGCAAGTACGACGATCTCGTCGTCGAGATCGAATTGGTGAGTAGACGCCTCGTTGACGGCCGGGCGAGCGGAGAGCAGGCACACCTCGTCCTCGCCAAGGTTCGTGACGGACTTACGGCTCGCTCTTTCGTCGGCGACATCGTCGCCCTCGAGTCCAAGTGCGAGGCACTTGAGTCGTCAATCGCCACCGCGAAGGCCGCAGCGCAGGCACAGAAGGCTGAGCAGCGTGCTCGGGCGGCCGTAGCCCGGGAGGCGCTCACAGTCGAGGCTGAGTCGCTCGCCGATTCCACGTCGTGGAAGTCCACGAGCGAACGCTTCGCGGGCATGATCGAGGAATGGAAATCCCTTCCGCATGCAGATCGTTCAGGTGAACAGGCCATGTGGAAGCGGATCAGCGCTGCGCGGGCTCAGTTCGACAAGGCACGACGCGCCCACTTCGCCGAACTCGACTCAGATCGCAAGGTCGCCGTCGCTCGCAAGCGTGAGCTCATTGCCCAGGCCGAGGCACTGACGACCTCAACCGACTGGGCTGGAACCGGTCGCAAGCTTCGTGACCTCATGACCGCTTGGAAGGACGCCCCGCGCTCATCGAAACAGGATGAGGACAAGCTCTGGAAGCGCTTCAAGGCAGCTCAGGACGTGTTCTACGCCGCGAAGACCGCCTCGGATTCCGCCGAGGAGGAGGCGCTCAAGGAGAACATTCCCGCCAAGGAGTCGCTCGTCGCTGAGGCCGAGGCGCTCCTTCCCGTCACCGACACCTCGGTTGCCAAGCGCGCACTTCGCACCATCAGCGAGCGTTGGGAAAAGGTCGGTGACCTGCCTCGAGCGGACCGTGACCGACTCGAGCGTCGGCTCAAAGTGGTCGAGGATGCCGTCCGCGGCAGCGAGGCGGAGACCTGGAAGCGCACCAACCCTGAGACCCGCGCCCGCGCCGAATCTACCGCGAACGCCTTCACCGACGGGATCGCGAAGCTCGAGGTCAAGCGTGCGAAGGCTCTGGTGAAAGGGGACCTCGCTGAGGTCGAGCGCCTCGATGCGTCGATCGCCGGCACCCGGGCATTGCTCGGCGCAGCACAGGCAGCAGCCGCGGAGTTCAAGGGCTGATCAGGAGTCGAACTACACCCGATAGGCGTCGTAGACCCCTTCGACGTTTCGCACGGCCTTGATCACCGAACCCATATGCTTCGGATCGGCCATCTCAAAGGTGAATCGTGACAACGCGATGCGGTCCCGTGAGGTGGTGACTGAGGCGCTCAGGATGTTCACGTGCATATCTGAAAGCGCCCTCGTAACATCGCTGAGTAGCCGAGCCCGGTCTAGCGCCTCCACCTGAATATTGACGAGGAACAGGCTGGTTGCGGTCGGCGCCCACTCAACCTCGACGATTCGATCGGGTTCGGACCGAAGTCCCGGAACATTGACGCAGTCCGTGCGATGCACCGACACCCCCGAGCCTCTCGTGACAAATCCAAGAATGTCGTCGCCCGGCACCGGCGTACAGCACTTTGACAGTTTCACCCAGACGTCGTTGGCTCCCTTCACGACGACTCCCACATCACCCGACGTTCGGGACCGATGCCGCTGCGAGTTGTTGGGGATGAAAGCATCAGCAGCCTCATCAGCAGCAGCCTCAGCGCCACCTGCCGCGTCAACAAGTCTCTGGATGACCGTCGCCGCGGACACGCGGCCCTCACCGATCGACGCATATAGCCCGGAGACGTCCGTTTGATGAAGCTCAACGGCGATACTCGTGAGTGCTTGGTTGGTCATCATTCGCTGCAGCGGGAGACCCTGCTTGCGCATGGCGCGGACAATTGAATCCTTGCCCGCCTCGATCGATTCATCACGTCGCTCACGCGAGAACCAGGCCTTGATCTTGCTCTTCGCCCGTGCTGACGACACGAAGCCGAGCCAGTCGCGGCTTGGTCCGGCACCCTCCGCCTTCGAGGTGAAGATCTCGATGACATCGCCGTTTGTGAGTGTTGACTCAAGCGGCACGAGCTTGCCATTGACGCGGGCTCCGACACACCTGTGGCCGACCTCCGTGTGCACCGAGTAGGCGAAGTCGACGGGGGTCGCACCGGTGGCGAGCGCCACGACATCGCCTTTGGGCGTGAAGACGAAGACCTCCGAGGACCTGAGGTCATATCTCAGTGAATCCATAAACTCGTCGGGATCCTCGGTTTCGCGCTGCCATTCCATCAGTTGGCGCAGCCACCCGAAATCATCAGGGCCGGACTTCGCTCCGGAATCCTGCTTGTAGCGCCAGTGCGCAGCAACTCCAAACTCCGCTGCCCGGTGCATTTCATGGGTTCGGATCTGCAGCTCGACCGGCTTACCCTCCGGCCCGATGACCGTCGTGTGGAGTGACTGGTACATATTGAACTTCGGCATGGCGATGAAGTCCTTGAACCTCCCAGGAACCGGACTCCACCGCGCATGGATGACTCCGAGCGCCCCGTAGCAGTCACGAACGCTTTCGACCAGAATCCTCACTCCCACCAAGTCGTAGATATCAGCGAAGTCCCGACCGCGCACAATCATCTTCTGGTAGACCGAGTAGTAGTGCTTGGGTCGGCCTGTCACACTCGCCTTCACCTTGGCCTTGCGCAAATCCGCATCGATTTCATCTAGCACTAGCGTGAGGTACTGGTCGCGTGACGGCGCTCGCTGCCCCACCAACCTCACGATCTCGTCGTACATCTTCGGGTAGAGGGTGGCAAAGGCCAGGTCCTCAAGTTCCCATTTCACAGCGTTCATCCCGAGTCGATGTGCGAGCGGCGCGTAGATCTCAAGGGTCTCGCGCGCCTTCACCTGCTGCTTCGCCTCCGGCATCCAGCGCAAGGTTCGCATGTTGTGGAGGCGATCGGCCAGCTTGATGACCAGTACGCGAATGTCGCGGGCCATCGCCACGACCATCTTTCGAACGGTTTCCGCGGCCGATGACTCCCCGTATTTCACCTTGTCGAGTTTGGTCACGCCATCGACGAGTTGAGCTACCTCCCCGCCGAAGTCCTCTCGGAGCGCATCAATCGAATAACCGGTGTCTTCAACTGTGTCATGGAGAAGTGCCGCGGCAAGAGTTGAAGCACTCATCCCCAAATCAGCCAGAATCGTCGCCACAGCGAGTGGGTGGGTGATGTACGCCTCGCCACTCCGGCGACGTTGGTCTCGATGCAGATACGCGGCTGTCTCATATGCCCGTTCGATGAGCTTCGTATCGCTCTTGGGATGGTACTGACGCAGCGTGCGCAGGAGTGGCTCGAGCTCTGGGTGCAGCCTGCGCGGTCCAGCGAATCTTACGATCCTCGCCCGCAGGCCCCCTGCGTCTGGCGCACCAGCGTCAGGAGCGAGGGGGGATGCCTGCTCAGTCGGGGGCGACACCTGGTTCGGCACGGGATCTCCTTCCGCCTCGGGTCGATCCTACCCGGGCGCCGGGGTAAGGAGTGCGTGCACGAGGGTCCCCCGAGTCTCCAGCACACTGCGGCCCGCAAGGAACGGCAAGTCCATGACGACAAGCAGGGCCACGACCTCAGCTCCGCACAGGGTCACGAGGTCGACCGCCGCGCCAGCAGTGCCGCCGGTTGCCAGGACATCGTCGACGATGACGACCCGATGCCCTGGGCCGACGGCGTCCTGGTGGAGTTCCAACGTCGCAGTCCCGTACTCGAGTTCATACTCGCGGGCGTGGACGAGTCCGGGAAGCTTGCCCTGCTTTCGCATCGTGATGAACCCCGCGCCGAGTTGGTGCGCCAGCGCAGCGCCGTAGGGAAATCCCCGCGCCTCAATGCCCACCACCGAGTCCACTTGCAAGCCGTCAACCTGACGAGCCAGCGCCTCAATGACGATACGAAAGGCTCTGGCATCCGCCATGACGCCGCTTAGATCCTGGAAGGAAACCCCGGGCTTTGGCCAGTCCTGCACCACCCGGATATGGGACCGGACAGCAGCCTCGTCAGCCGCGTCCACGACTCATCCCTTGCCTCGTCGCGACCTGGGCGGACGCTTGGGCTGCTGTCTTAGCGTCGCGCCGACAGCGCCAGCAGTGTCTCCCGCCGCTGCCGCCTTCGCAGCCTGAGTCCGTCGAGCAGTGACTCGGGCGGTGAGGGACTTGATCTCCGGCTGGGCGTTCTTCATCTGCGCAAGAATCGGGGTGGCGATGAAGATTGACGAGTACGCCCCTGCTGCCATGCCGACAGCGAGGGCTACCGCGAGATCAAGCAGGGTACCGGCCCCCAGTAGCCCGGCACCGATGACGATAATCGACAGCACTGGCAGCAGTGCGACGATCGAGGTGTTGATGCTGCGCACGAGTGTCTGGTTCACCGCAAGGTTCGCGGCATCGGAGTAGGTGAGCATGGACTGCCCAGTGATCCCACGGGTGTTCTCACGCACCTTGTCGAACACCACGACCGTGTCATAGAGCGAGAAGCCGAGGATGGTGAGCACGCCGATCACGGTGGCAGGAGTCACCTCAAGACCGGTGAGGGCGTAGATGCCGATCGTGATGACAAGGTCGTGCGCGAGGGCAACGAGTGCCGCAACCGCCATCCGCCACTCGAAGTAGATCGACAGGAAGATGGTGACAAGCAGCAGGAAGACAAGGAGACCCTGCAATGCCTTTTTCGATATCTCAGCACCCCAGGTCGGCCCCACCACCTGAACCTTGATCTCATCCTTCGCTACACCACAGGCAGATCCCAATTCACCGGCAAGCACAGAACTCTCAGCAGGGGTGAGCGCCTCGGTTTGAACCCTGATCGTCCCGTTACCCGTTTTGGTGACGATCGATTGGGCTCCGCTGCCCTCTTCTGCGACGACTCGAGCCTGCTCGATGCTGCAGGTTGCTGCGGGAAGGGAGAAATCGGCACCGCCCCGGAACTCAATGCCGAGATTGAGGCCACGGGTGAGTAGCGCCCCGACGGACACAAGGAGAATGATTGCCGAAACGACGTACCAGGTACGACGACGTCCAATGAAGTCGATCGACATCTGCCCGCTGTAGAGACGATGGCCGAGGCCAGAAATCTTGCTCATGGGTTGGGCACCTCCTTCGGCTCGCGACGACGGCCTTGTCGGGCAATCGTCCCCGCCATGCTCGGTGCTCCGAGACGGTCAGGGTCAAGACCGGTCCAGCGGGAGCCCCGCTGCATCCAACCGGCTCGGCCAAGGAGGACGACGATCGGGTGCGTGAACCAGAAGGCCACGAGCACATCGATCACGGTCGTGAGGCCGAGCACGAAGGCGAACCCGCGCACGCTTCCGACCGAGAGTAGGTAAAGCACGACAGCGGCGAGGAGCGACACGAAGTCCGCCGCGAGCAGCGTTCGACGTGCCCGCACCCAGCCCGAAGCGCAGGCCTGCCGCAGTGTGCGGCCCTCGCGGATCTCATCTCGGATTCGCTCGAAGTACACGATGAAGGAGTCGGCCGTGATCCCAATGGCCACGATTGCACCCGCGACACCCGCGAGGGTGAGGGTGAGCCCGATGCTCTTGCTCATCACCACGAACACCAAGTACACGATCACTCCCGCCGCAATGAGGGAGATCATCGCCACGACACCGAGCGCTCGGTAGTACACGATGAGGTAGACCATGACGAGGACGAGTCCGAGCAGGCCGGCAAGGAGTCCGGCACGCAACTGCTCACTTCCGACGGTTGGCGACACTGACGTAATGTCGACCGCCTCAAGGGTCACCGGTAGTGCCCCGTACTTGAGAATGTTCGCGAGGTCGTTCGCCTCCTGCGCAGTGAAGTTGCCTTCAATCTGCGCCTGACCACCCAGAATTGGTTCGTTGAATCGCGGTGCTGAGGTGACGACGCCGTCGAGCACGATCGCGAAGGCATTGCAGGGACTGGCGCCCAGGCCGCAGTCTGGTAGGGCGGAGAGTGTCGTCGATGCGTCACCGAGCGCCTTGGCTCCCTCCCCGTCGAACTCGAGTGACACGACCCAGCCCACGCCACCCTGCGGGAGCACGGCGCTCGCGCCGGTCACGTTCGTCCCCTTGATGAACGCCGGCTCCAAGATGTATTTCACGGTGCCGGTCTCGTCACAGGTGCCGAGCCAGAGGGCGGGATCGTCAGGAGTTCCTCCCGAGTAGGCCTCTGGGTTCGTGCAGTCCAAGTTCGCTACCTCGGCCTGGAACTCCGGGGAATTCTCCGGGGCTTGCACGAGATCCGTGGTCCCGACAGGCGCAGATGCCGACGCTGAGGGGCTCGCAGCAGGTGAAGCCCCTTCAGTCGCTGATGCCGACGCAGATGCGCTGGCGGTTGAGGATGCAGACGGCGAAGCCGAAGAGGATGCAGACGGCGAAGCGCTGGGGGCGGGCGCCGGGTTGTTGATCGAGTAGACGGGCCTGAAGTCAAGCAGGGCGGTCTTCTGAACAAGATCAACGAGACGATCCTGGCTCGCTCCCGGAACTGACACGACAATCGCCGCCCCTTCCCCGCTGCCCTGGGTCGTCACCTCCGCCTCTGCCACGCCGAGGCCGTCAACACGCTGCCTGATGATGGCAACCGTTTGTTGCAGCTGCTCGTCGGTGATGCTGGCCCCCTCCGACACCGGCTTTGGCAGCAAGATCACCTGGGTGCCGCCTTGGAGGTCAAGGCCAAGCCGGACCGTCGAGTCGGTGCCCGGCCAAAAAGCCCAAGCGATGAGACCGAGCATGATGACTGCGAGGGCAATGAGCGCGCGCAGGGGCTTCGTTGTTGCGGGAGGCGCCACGAACGTTCCTTACTGAGCGGAGTCGTCAGATGATGGCTTGTCGAGACCCGGGACCGCGCTGTCAGGTGCAGGCTCCTCGACCGGGATCACCTTCGCGATGGCGGCCGGGATCATTCGAATGACAACCCCGGGGGCGATCTCGATGCTCACCTCGTCGGCCGAGCTTGCAAGCACGGTGCCGAACACTCCGGCGGTGGTCATGATCGACGATCCCGGGGCCACCGCGGCGATCATCGCCGCCTGCGCCTTCTGGCGAGCTTTCTGCGGCCGCAGCACGAGCAGGTAGAACACGACGCCGATAAGCAGAAGCGGCACGATGGTGACGAAGTCCACGATTCTCCCGAGGTTTGACGATAGGAAGCGAAGTCTAGTCACCGAGGTCGAGCATTGATTGCGCAGGCAGCGCTTGCGCAACGCCAACGTGCTGCCATGCCGCAGGCGTAGCCACGCGACCCCGCGGGGTGCGGATGATCATCCCGAGCCGTACGAGGAACGGCTCGGCCACTGTCTCGACTGTCTCTGGCTCCTCACCCACGGCAACCGCAAGGGTTGACAGGCCAACCGGGCCCCCGCCGAACCGTCGAACGAGCACATCAAGAACCGCCCTATCGATGCGATCCATGCCGAGGGCATCGACCTCGTAGAGCTCGAGCGCGGCGGACGCCGACGGCTGATCAACGACGCCATCGCCATGGACCTGCGCCCAGTCGCGGACTCGCCGCAGCAGACGGTTCGCGATGCGTGGAGTACCGCGGCACCGGCCTGCGATCTCGATCGCACCCGCTGGCCGAAGGTCGACCCCTAGAAGCTTCGCCGATCGCTGAAGGATGATCTCGAGGTCCGCCGGGTCATAGAAATCCAGGTGCGCGGTGAACCCAAAGCGGTCCCGAAGTGGGCTCGGAAGCATGCCAGCGCGGGTCGTGGCACCAACGAGGGTGAAGGGTGCGATCTCCAACGGTATGGCCGTGGCACCCGCCCCCTTTCCAACGACGACATCGACCCGGAAGTCCTCCATGGCCAGGTAGAGCATCTCCTCAGCAGGGCGCGAGGTACGGTGAATCTCGTCGAGGAACAGCACCTCACCCGGCTGGAGACTTGAGAGCACCGCGGCAATGTCACCCGCATGCTGGAGCGCCGGGCCCGACGTGATGCGCAGGGGCGCCTCGAGTTCTGCGGCGATGATGAAGGCGAGTGTCGTCTTGCCCAGCCCCGGTGGACCGCTGATGAGCACGTGATCAGCCGCCCGACCGCGACGACGAGCGGCTTCGAGCACGAGGCCAAGTTGCGACTTGACCCGTTCCTGCCCAACAAAACCTTCAAGATGGGTCGGCCGAAGCGCGCCCTCCGCGGCTACGTCGTCTGGATCCGGCTCCCCGTCGATGAGACGCTCACTCATGAGCGGTCCAGGCTGCGAAGCGCCGCCTTGAGGAGGGCCGCGATATCTGGGCCTTCCGAATCACCCGCATCGACCTCGACCATGGGAGTCACTGCGAGCACGGCCTGCTCCGCTTCCTTCACCGACCAGCCCAGCGATGTCAGCCCCGCGGTAACCGAGGCCTGCCAGCGTCCGGCGACAACTCCACCCGAAACTCCCGCTGCGCCCAGGCCCTGCGCCGGCCCTAACTTGTCCTTCAACTCTAGGACGAGCCGGCTCGCTCCCTTTCGCCCGACACCGGGCACCTTTGTGAGGGTGACCAGGTCATCTCGCGCGACTGCGAGCCGCAATTCGTCCGGCGAGAGGGTAGCGAGGAGTCCCATGGCGAGCCGTGGGCCCACTCCGCTGACGGTCTGAACCTGCTCGAACACGGTCCGCTCATCAGCGTCAAGGAAGCCATAGACGGTCCAGCCGTCCTCTCGGATGACGAGCGAAGTCATGAGTTCGACCCGCTCCCCCACCCGAACGCTCGACGCCGCTGCAGGTGTGCAGATCGCAGTCAGCCCCATGGGTCCGATATCGACGACAACCCGATCGGGTCGAACCGATGTCACCGTCCCTCGGATGAAGTCCATCATCGGGCGATCGCCGCCATTGCGTCGTTGATTCGCCGTTGCGCGGTGCCGCGCCAGATCTGGCAGATGGCAATCGCCGCTGCGTCGGCGGCGTCGGCTGGTCGGGGCGCAGACTCGAGTTTCAGCAGGCGGACCACCATGGCAGCGACCTGGGCCTTCTGCGCCCGGCCGCTCCCGGTGACCGCGGCCTTGACCTCGGTCGGGGTGTGCATGGCGACCGGGAGGTTGAGCCTTCCCGCGATCACGAGTGCCATTGCGGCAGCCTGGGCCGTACCCATGGCACTGCGAACATTGTGCTGGCTGAACACCCGTTCGATGGCAATGACATCTGGCTCGAATTCCATGACGAGGGCGAGGATGCCGCGCTCAAGGCTCGCAAGCCGGCGAGAGATTTCAACGTCGGCGCCGGTGGTGAGCACACCGATATGTCGAGCGACGAGCGTGCGCCCGGGGGCACCCTCCACCACCGCCACTCCGCACCGGGTCAGGCCTGGGTCCACTCCGAGCACTCGCATGATGCACCCTCCCTCACGGCTCCTGCGGAACCCGAAGCCGAACGACTCACGTCCGAGCATACGAACGTATGTTCTAAGGGTAGTGGGTGGAACGGTCAGTCGATGGCCGCCATGACGTCGTCGCTCACGTCAAAATTCGCGTAGACATTCTGAACGTCGTCGATTTCGTCGAGTGCTTCGAGGAGTCGGAACACTTTCCGGGCTCCATCCTCATCGAGCATCACCGTGACGCTCGGCAGCAGCGTGGCGTCGGCTGACTCATAGTCCATACCGGCGGCCTGAATCGCTGTACGGACCTTGACCAGGTCCGCCGCTTCACATACGACCTCAAAACTCTCGCCGAGGTCATTGACCTCCTCGGCGCCCTCGTCGAGGACCACCCCGAGGAGCGTGTCCTCGGTCGTTCCCTCACCTTTGGGGACGATGACGACACCCCTGCGGCTGAAAAGGTAGGCGACCGAACCTGGGTCGGCCATGGATCCGCCATTGCGCGTCATGCCCACGCGCACCTCGGAGGCCGCACGATTTCGATTGTCGGTGAGGCATTCGATCAGCACCGCCACGCCATTGGGCCCGTATCCCTCGTACATGATTGTCTGCCAGTCTGCGCCGCCTGCCTCGGCACCGCTGCCTCGCTTCACTGCTCGCTCAATGTTGTCGAGCGGCACCGAGGTCTTGCGTGCCTTTTGGATTGCGTCGTAGAGGGTCGGGTTTCCCGCCACGTCGCCGCCACCCATCCGAGCAGCAACCTCGATGTTCTTAATCAGGCGCGCAAACACCTTGCTGCGGCGGGCGTCGACCACGGCCTTTTTGTGCTTCGTGGTGGCCCATTTGGAGTGGCCGCTCATCGGCTCCGCCTCACAATCTCGACAAACATGGTGTGAATCCTACGGTCGCCGGTCAATTCCGGGTGGAATGACGTGGCGAGCAGCTGTCCTTGGCGGACAGCCACGATCGTACCGGCGTCGTCGCCACTGTCGATAGTGCCGAGCACCTCGACCTCCGGGCCGGCCGATTCGACCCATGGCGCCCGGATGAAAACGGCGTGAACAGGATCATGACCAACCCCGATGATGCCAATTTCGGTCTCAAATGAATCGACCTGACGCCCAAACGCGTTACGACGAACCGTGATGTCGAGCCCACCAAGCGTCTCCTGATCCGGGCGAGCATCGGTGACGCGGTCCGCGAGCATGATCATGCCCGCGCACGACCCGTACATCGGCATACCTGATCGCCGGGCCTCGCGCAGCGGCTCCATGAGCCCGTTGCGGAGCGCCAGTTTCGACATCGTCGTGGACTCGCCGCCCGGGATGACCAACGCATCGACGGATGCAAGGTCCACCAAGGACCGAACCCGTGTGACCTCCGCCCCGACCGCTGACAGGGCCGACTCGTGCTCCCTCACATCCCCTTGGAGAGCAAGAACCCCGATGCGCGGGGGCGACGTCACCAGCCCCGATCCTCCAGACGATGGTGCACGGGGATGTCAGCGACGTTGATACCGACCATCGCCTCGCCAAGGCCCCGCGAGACCTTCGCAACGACGTCGGGGTTGTCAAAGTTCATGGTCGCCTGCACGACTGCCTCGGCTCGCTTGACCGGATCGCCGGACTTGAAGATCCCCGAGCCGACGAATACGCCGTCGGCTCCGAGTTGCATCATGAGCGCGGCATCGGCCGGGGTCGCGATGCCGCCCGCCGTGAACAAAACGACGGGAAGCCTGCCGCTGTCGGCGACCTCCTTGACGAGATCGTATGGCGCCTGGAGCTCCTTGGCCGCGACGTACAACTCGTCCTTCGACATCGACGTGAGCGCCCGGATCTGCCCGAGGATCTTGCGCATGTGGGTGACGGCGTTCGAGACATCGCCGGTGCCGGCCTCGCCCTTGGACCGGATCATCGCGGCACCCTCAGTCAGGCGGCGCAGGGCTTCCCCGAGATTCGTGGCACCGCAAACGAACGGCACAGTGAACTGCCACTTGTCGATGTGATTCGCATAGTCGGCCGGAGACAGCACCTCGGACTCATCGACGTAGTCGACGCCGAGCGACTGCAGAACCTGCGCCTCCGCGAAGTGCCCGATGCGCGCCTTTGCCATAACAGGAATGCTGACCGCGGCGGTGATTGCGTCGATCATGTCCGGGTCGGACATCCGTGACACTCCACCCTCAGCCCGGATATCAGCGGGAACACGTTCGAGGGCCATGACCGCGACGGCACCGGCATCCTCAGCGATCTTCGCCTGCTCCACGTTCACGACGTCCATGATGACCCCGCCCTTAAGCATCTCGGCCATCCCTCGCTTGACTCGCTCAGTTCCGACCGCAGGCATATTCGACACAGGAACCCCTCAGAGTTGTCTTGCCAGAGACGTCATGCACGTCTCTGGGCTCGATGGCTAAATGTTACGACCCTTCGGACCGTGGAGCCATTCGGTGGCGCATCATTGCGACGACCGGGGACCCAACCCCTGTGGTGGGGTGTCGTCCATCTCCCAGGATTGCGGCAGCGCCGTGCGACCAGCGAGCCAGAACCATCGAGCCGCCCGTTGGCCCCGCAACTGACGGCAGCCGCGAACGGCATCGTTGAGGAACCGGCGCGAAATCTCGACTCGGCGAATCGAGGCCTCCAGCTCATCGAGAAGCTCCGCGCCGGCTGGATCTCTCCGCACCTCCGCAACGTCCTCTGGGTATTGGAGGGCAGCATCCAGTGCAGCGGTGAGGTCTGACTCCGCCCGTGAGCGGGCCGCATCGTCTGCATCGCTCGCAGTCCGAGCGTGGTGGGCGGCATCGGCGAGCAGCATGCTCGCTGCCGGGTCAAAAATGCCGGAGGACGAAAGCTCAAGGGCTACTGATGACCGTCGGAGCAGTTGCGCGTCAAGGGCGAGCCTTGAAATGTCAATCTTTCGATGAAGTCGGTCAAGGCGGCCCGCAGTGTTGCTCAGGTACCAGGCCAGGAGCAAGAAAAAAAGACCGATGGCCCACAGGATGACCGCATTCATCTACGCGCTCCGCCCACTGAGGCGACCGACGATCTGGCCGCGTAGATCGGTCGTGACCTTCTCGCCACCCACCGTCACGCTGTCGTAGACGGCGATGACGTCGTCGACGACGACGTCCCAGTCGTACTCCTGAACCCGGCGCCAGCCCTGCACCTCGAGTTCGGTACGAACCGCAGGATCGGCGAGCACTCGGATCACCGCCGCCGCGAGTGCCTGCGGATTCTCACTTTCGAACAGCGCGCCGGAAACTCCCTCCTCGAGCACTTGCCAAAACGCTGGGATATCGGATGCAACGACAGCCGTGCCGGCGGCCATCGCCTCGATCAGGACGATACCGAAGGACTCCCCTCCCGTATGGGGCGCGACGAAGACGTCGACCGATCGAAGGGCAGCCGCCTTGACCTCGTCAGACACCCGGCCGAGGAACTCGATATGCGCGGCCGTGCCCGGGTCGAGTTCGGAGCGCAACCCATCGAGGTCTCCTGGTCCGACGACGAGCACCTGGAGATCGGGCACCGACTCGAGGATGGCAGGCAAGGCAGACAGCAAGATGGCGAAACCCTTGCGCGGCTCGTCGACACGGCCGAGGAACATGATGGACGGGCGGGTCGGATCGACAAGGTCCAGACGGGGCCCTGTCGAGTATTCGGCGACTCGCACCCCGTTGGGAATGAGCACGGCATCCCCGCCGAGGTGTCCGACGAGCGTGCGACGCGCCTGTTCACTCACTGCGATGCGACCGCTGAGCTTCTCCATCGCTGTCTGGGCGATGTAATAGCCGGCCGACAGAATCCTGGACCGGGCTTGCGATGAGTGCCACGTGGCGACCATGGGGCCGCGTGCCACCCAGCAGGCGAGCATCGACAGGCCGGGCGCTACCGGCTCATGTACGTGGAGCACGTCGAAGTCGCCCTCCTGGATCCAGCGGCGGACGGCCATGGTTGCGCCGAAGCCGAAGTTCACGCGCGCCACTGACCCGTTGTAGGGCACAGCCACGGGCCGTCCCCCGTTGACGACCCATGCAGGCAGGTCGTTGCCGTCATCGACCGGGGCGAGCACACTCACCTGGTGTCCGTGGCCGATGAGGGCGAGAGCGAGGTCTGCGACGTGCGAGCGCACGCCACCCGGAGCGTCCCAGGAATATGGGCAGACGATTCCGACCTTCATTGGTTCCGGGGTGTCAGGTCAGCGAGCCAGACCTTCTGAAGCATGTGCCAGGAGGTCGGTCGCTTGCGGATGCCGTCCTCGAAGCAGTTCGCCACCTGCTGGGTCATCTGCCTGATCTGCTCGCTGCGGTCCACTCCCGTCGGGGCGACGACCCGCTCGTAGATGTGGCCGTCGACCCGATCGCCGTCGAACCACATCGAAACCGGATACAGCGGAGCGTCTGTCATGAGGCTCAGGATCGCCGGACCGGCGGGCATTTTTGCAGGCTGGCCGAAGAACGACACCTCGATGCCGTTGCGGCTGATATCGCGATCGCCAAGGAGCGCGACGATCCGGCCCTCGTTGACCCGTCGCGCTAGGTCGCGGACGAGGTCCGGGTGACCGATCGGGAAGACCTCCATGCCAAGGGTGCGACGATAGGCGAGGAACTGGTCGAACAGGCCCTCGGGCTTCAGTCGTTCCGCGACCGTCGTGATGCCCCCGTAGCGCTGGGCGGCCCAGGCGCCAGCATGGTCCCAATTCGCCATGTGCCCCGGTACGAGGATCGCACCAGGTCCCGATCGTACGGCCTCGTCCATCCATTCCTTGGTCTCTAGGTCGAACGTATCGCGGATCCGCTCAGGCGACCACGAGGGCAGCCGAAAGGCCTCGTTCCAGTAGCGCAGGTATCCGCGCAGGGTCTCATGGCTCAGCTCGCGGATCTCGTCCGGCGTCCATGCGGGGTCGATGCGCGCGAGGTTTCGTTCGAGTTGCACCACGGAGGATCCTCGACGGCGCCACATTTGATCGGCTAGGAACTCAAACGAACGGCGCGAGGCACGTTCGGGCAGTCGCTTCGTGATACTCCAACCGGCCTCGAATCCCCATTCGGTGACGGCATCGGCGACGCCGCTCATGGGCGGAGCTGCCGACGGACTTCGATCATCCGCTGGACGATCGTTACGACGCCCAGTCCGCCGATGAGCCACAGGGCCGCGGGAAGAACGTAGGGCACGCCCAACCCGGTGAGAAACGCCGCGACAAGGGCGATGATGAGACGCTCGGCCCGCTCGGCAATCCCGACATTGGCCGTGGCCCCCACCGCCTCCGCCCGGGCCTTAGCGTAGGAAGTGACCTGACCAGTGACGAGCGCGAGCGTGGCAGCCGCCGCCGTACCGGCATCCCCCTGAACGACCCCCCACATCAGGAGCCCACCGAAAATGGCGCCATCGGCGACGCGATCGAGCGTGGCGTCGAGGAAGTTCCCCCACGGTCCGCTCGTGCCCTGCATCCGGGCCATCGTGCCGTCGATGAGGTCGCTCAACGCGAATAGGGCAATGAGCAGGACGCCGAGCCCGAATCGCCCGGATGGAAAGAACACAAGAGCCGACACAACGGCACCGACGGTCCCGAAGACGGTCACCGCATCGGGCGAGACATGCATACGAAGCAGAAGCCTCGCCGGAGGCTCGATCAGTCCGCTTGTCATTCGGCGAGCCGCCGGATTGTTGAGCATTGCTCTCCTCGCCGAGGGTCCGTGATCCGGACTCGATGCCCCGATGCTAGCCGGTCGCGTGCGCTCTCAAGCCCGTGCACGGGTGCATGTCCCGCGCGGTTGCTTCGATCGCCCCTCACGCGGGAGGCTGGGCTCGTTGGCGTCCGGGCGCCATTGAAGAATGACAAAACCGCCGCCACCCAAGAGGGGTCGACCGTGACAGTGAAGCAGGCGGACGCCGCGCAACCGTCCGACCCCAGCCTCATCCGCAATGTCGTCGTCGTCGGACCATCAGGCTCCGGCAAGACATCCCTCATCGAGCACCTCATCGCAGAGTCCGGGGCCATCGAGCGTCCGGGCTCCGTTGCAGGCGGGAGCACCATCTGCGACCGCGATCCCGCCGCGATCAGCCACCAGCGGTCTGTCAGTTTGGCTGTGGCGTCAATCATCTGGGAGTCAGTCGCGGTGAACCTCATTGATACTCCCGGCTACGCGGACTTCATCGGAGAGGTTCGAGCCGGCATGCGCGCGGCCGATGCAGCGCTCTTCGTCGTCTCAGCAGTCGATGGCATCGATGCAGCCGCCCAGCAACTCTGGAACGAGTGTGAGTCCCTCGGACTGCCCCGAGCGGTCGTTGTGACGAATCTGGACCACGAGCGAGCCGACTTCGACGAGACGGTGTCCGTCTGCCACCGTGTCTTCACCGGCGGGGGCGGGGTCCTCCCCCTCGTCCTGCCGATCCATGGTGATGCGCGCCCCAATCACCCGGGTGCAAGCGAGGTCGTGGGGTTCATCGACCTGCTCACGACCCGCATCCACGAATGGACGAGCGGATCAGAGCAGGAGCACGACAGCGACCCCGAGCACCAGGAGCTCATTGACCGGGCCCGCACTGAGCTCATCGAGGGGATTATCACCGAGTCCGAGGATGAGACCCTCATGGATCGCTTCGTCGATGGCGAGGCGATAGACGTGACGACGCTCACGGCCGATCTCGAAAGGGCCGTCGCCCGGGGTCACTTCCATCCCGTCCTTGCGCACGTGTCGGGCGCGGCTGCTGTCGGCTCGCGCTATGTCCTATCGACGATCGTCAGAGCCTTCCCGTCCCCCCTCGAACGCGACGTACCTCTCGTCACCTCTCCCCGCGGAGATCCGCAGCCTCCACTCACGGCCGACCCCGACGGGCCCCTGTGCGCGGAGGTCATCAAGACGTGGTCGGACCCGCACGCCGGACGTATCTCGATCGTGCGAGTGTTCTCAGGTTCCATCGGGGCCGATGATCGGGTCCATGTGACCGGACACTTCGCGGCCGGCCGCGGCCACGAGGACCACGAGCTCGACGAACGGGTGGGGCAGGTGTCCTCACCCCTTGGCGACGTCCTTCGCCCGGTGTCCGGGGCTGTCGCGGGCAGTATCGTCGCGCTAAGTCGGCTTGAGCACGCCGAGACCGGCGATACCCTCTCGTCGATCAGTGCACCGCTCCTCATGGAGCCGTGGGCCATGCCGGAGCCACTCCTGCCCATCGCAATGGTGGCTCACTCAGCTGGCGACGAGGACAAGCTCGGCCCAGCGCTCGCTCGACTGCTCGCGCAGGACCCAACCCTGCGACTCGAGCACGATGAGGCCTCTGGGCAGATGATCGTGTGGTGCCTGGGCGAGGCGCATGGTGCGCTCGTCGTCGATCGGCTGCACACGAGATTCGGGGTCGCGGTCGATCCTCAGCAGCTGCGCCTGACCCTTCGTGAGACGTTCGCCGCGGTCGCGAGCGGCACCGGTCGCGTGGTGAAGCAGTCGGGCGGCCATGGCCAGTACGCCGTCTGCGAGATTGAGGTCGAGCCGCTGCCCATCGGCTCCGGATTCGAATTCGTCAACCGGGTTGTCGGAGGATCGATCCCCCGGTCGTTCATACCCTCGGTCGAGAGGGGCATCCGGCAACAGCTCGCGAAGGGCCTTGTCGCGGGGTACCCGGTGGTTGATATCCGCGTGGCGGTCACCCATGGTGGGGCGCACAGCGTCGACTCATCGGATATCGCCTTGCAGACGGCCGGGGCGCTCGCGCTAAAGGACGCTGCAGCCAAGTCCGGCATCACGCTCCTCGAGCCGATGGTGACCCTGATCATCGACGTTCCCGACGAGCACGTCGGCGCCATCCTGTCCGACCTCGCCCACCGCCGCGCGAAGGTAACTGGCACCGAATCGACCCCGACGGGCCAGACTCTGGTCACGGCTCTCGTGCCCGAGGCCGAGGTCTCCCGGTACGCAATCGACATCCGCTCGATCTCGCACGGCACCGGTCAGTACCAACGAACGTCCTGCGGCTATGCCCCGATGCCCCCGGCCGCTGCCAAGAGGATCATCGGCAGCTAAGCGGCACGATCCTGCCGGTGCGCAGGTCGGGTGGTGCGATCAACTCACACTTCATTGACCCCAGGCCTCCGTCAGCATCACCCTGGTGTCCTCGAGCAGTTGCGGAATCGTCTTCGTCGCACCAATGATGGGAAGGAAGTTGGTGTCGCCGCCCCAGCGTGGTACGACATGTTGGTGCAGGTGCCCGGCGATCCCTGCGCCCGCTACGGAGCCCTGATTCATTCCAATGTTAAACCCTTGTGCGCCTGACACGGTGCGAAGTACCGTCATTGCCCGCTGCGTGAACAAGCCGAGTTCTGCGACCTCGTCGAGGGTGAGGTCCGGGTAGTCCGCTACGTGTCGAATCGGGCAGACCATGAGGTGGCCCGAGTTGTAGGGAAACAGGTTAAGAATCGCGAACACATGCGTGCCCCGCGCTACTACGAGCGTGTCATCCAAAGGATCAGATGGCGCCCGGCAAAACGGACACTCATCCCCCGCCTCGGTGTGCTTGGGCCGGCTCTCTCCCTTGAGGTACGACATGCGATGCGGCGTCCAGAGTCGATCCCATGCTTCGCTCACGGTCAGACCTGCACGCGTGAATCGATGGCCGCGATGATCTCAGCCAATGCGTCGTCGATGAGAACGCCGTTCTTCTGGGTGCCGTCGCGGTAGCGGAACGACACAGCGCCCGCCGCGACATCCTCGTCGCCCGCAATGAGCATGAACGGCACCTTGCTCTTTTGAGCCGTCCTGATCTTCTTTTGCATCCGGTCATCCGAAGTATCGATCTCAATCCTCACCCCACGGTCACGCAAGCGACCGGCGACCTGCTCGAGATAGAGATTGTGCTCGTCTGTGATCGGGATGCCGATGACCTGCACCGGCGCGAGCCACGGAGGGAACGCTCCCGCATAGTGCTCGAGCAGCACAGCGAAGAATCGTTCGATCGATCCGAACAGCGCGCGGTGGATCATGATCGGCCGCTGCCGGGTGCCCTCGCTCGACTGGTACTCCAGGTCGAAGCGCTGCGGCAGCTGGAAATCAACCTGAATGGTCGACATCTGCCAGGTACGTCCGATGGCGTCCTTGGCCTGAACCGAGACCTTCGGGCCGTAGAAGGCCGCACCACCCTCGTCAAGGACGAGCTCGAGGCCCTGCTTCTCGGCAGCAAGGCGCAGCGCCTCGGTCGCCTCGGCCCACTCCTCGTCGGTGCCGACGCTCTTGATCGGATCGCGAGTCGAGAGCTCGAGGTAGAAGTCCTCCAGGCCGTAGTCGCGCAGGAGGTTCAGGACGAAGGTGAGCAGGCGGTCGAGCTCGTCGCCCATCTGCTCCTTCGTGCAGTAGATGTGGGCATCATCCTGGGTGAACCCGCGCGCCCGGGTGAGGCCCTGGACGACGCCGGACTTCTCGTAGCGGTAGACGGTGCCGAATTCGAAGAGCCGCATCGGCAGCTCTCGATACGACCTGCCGCGCGCGGAAAAGATGAGGTTGTGCATCGGGCAGTTCATCGGCTTCAGGTAGTAGTCGACCCCCTGCTTGCGCACATGACCCTCGGAGTCGACCTCGGCATCGAGGTGCATGGGCGGGTACATCCCCTCGGCGTACCACTGCAGGTGGCCCGACTGCTCGAAGAGCGCGCCCTTCGTGATGTGCGGGGTATTGACGAACTCGTAGCCGCCCTCCTCGTGCCGCCTGCGCGAGTAGTCCTCCATTACCCGGCGGACCACCCCGCCCTTCGGGTGGAAGACCGCAAGCCCTGAACCGATCTGCTCGGGGAACGAGAAGAGGTCGAGTTCGGTGCCGAGCCGGCGATGGTCGCGGCGCTCGGCCTCCTCGAGGAAGGTCAGGTGCGCCTTGAGCTCGTCCTTGCTGGGCCAGCAGGTGCCATAAACCCTTTGCAGCGATTCGTTTTTCTGGTCGCCGAGCCAGTAGGCCGCGGCCGTTCGCATGAGCTTGAAGGCATTCGGGACGATGTAGCGCGTATCGGGCACATGCGGCCCCCGGCAGAGGTCGCCCCAGCATCGTTCGCCGGTCTTGGGGTCGATGTTGTCGTAGATGGTGAGCTCGGCGCCGCCGACCTCCATGACATCGGCACCGCCCTCGCTGCCGATCAGCCTGAGCTTGAAGGGCTCGTCGCTCAGTTCGATTGCAGCTGGGCCCTCTTCGACGACGCGCCGGGAGAACCGCTGCCCAGACTTCACGATCGCGACCATGCGCTTCTCGAGGACCTCGAGATCCTCCGGCGTGAATGGCCGCGCCACATCGAAGTCGTAGTAGAAGCCATCCTTGATCGGCGGCCCGATACCAAGCTTCGCCTCGGGGAAGGTGTCCTGCACCGCCTGAGCGAGCACATGGGCGGTCGAGTGGCGCAGCACCGCGAGACCCTCCTTCGTGTGCACCGAGACCGCCTCAACGACATCGGTGTCGGAAACCTCGGTCGCGAGGTCGCGCAGTTCACCGTTGATGCGCGCCACGACAACGGACTTGTCGCCGCCGACTAGGTCGAAGGCAGTAGTAGGCACCGGATTCTCCTTGCTCGAAGCTTGGGATCGCCTCACCGAGGACGCGTAGACCCCTGAAATTAGCAGGCTTCGAGGATCCGCGGCGTGCTGGCGCCGGTTCACGGAGGGACGGGACCATGCCGCTGTCGCGCGTGACGAGCGTCGCCACTCACCAGTTCGGCAGGCCGACCGGGATCTTCGCAAGGGTATCGTCGAGCGAGGCGCGTGCGTACATCCATGAATAAGACGAGCTTCCGAACGGTGTGATCCAGTTGGCCCTCACAGGCAGTCGCTAGCTCCGGTGCCGAATGGGTTCTCGTCCGCATTGATCCGGTAGCCGACGCAGGCGGGCAGCGGTTGTCCGTTCTCCACGCCGCCGAGCGGGCCGAACCGAGCCTGCATTTGCGAGACCGCTGCCGGGGTGAAGATCGACGGGCGAAGAACTCATGGCTCGCGACAAGGCCAACCTCGACATCATCACCTCGCGAACCGCGACCCCCGCGTGATTCACCAGATCCATCCCGGCGCGGTCGCACACCAGCCAGCCGGACGCGGCGAGTTGCCGGTCGATGACCGCGCGGGCACGCTGCTCCGGCGTCAAGGCCTCACTCACCACACACCTCCCCCCGGCTCACGGACACTCCGAGCGTAGTCAGGCAGGAGAGGCCTCGAAGCGATCCGTCCTGAGGCACGCCCTAGACGGGCTGTAGCGACGGCACACAGGAGTGGCTGGGGGATTCAGTCTGGTTCAACACCAGCGAGGCCCACTTGACCCGCACGACTCATAGCCATGCGGGCCAAGCGGCAATGAACTTCCTAGTTGTCGGCCTCGACTACGCTCGCGCCGTCAGCGGCCCGCTGCACCGCAGCGC
>CAMAWO010000012.1 GCA_945861925.1 Bifidobacterium breve
TCCCCGCTCAACTCGAACACAAAGCGCTCTGCCTGTTGGCTGCTGGCCCGAGTAGTCCGTGCTCACCATCCCAACGGAAAGGCGCTGTCCGTCGCCCTGAAAAACACAACATTCCAGGTGGTCGAGAGCCATCCGTTCGCTTACGACGAACTCACCTCACAGGCGATCGAGAAGTGCGCACGCGGGGTGTACGCCGATGCCTACGCAGCCCAGAGAGAACTCTTCCAACGACTCGGATGGGACGTTGCCGGTCGCCATTGGCTCCAGGTGCCGGCATCTGAGGTGATCGACTGGGTCGAGCGCGAGTACCCGCAGGCCTCTGCACTGGATGCGAACCAGCCGTCCTTCGTGGCGCCGTACCCGGAGCAAGTCGCCTGGGCACTGACCCATCCCGGAATGTTCGGGTACATCAAGTCCCAGCGTGGTCCGGCTACGTCTGTGCGGGGACCGTCCATGCGAGCCCTTTTTAGGACCCGCCCGATCGTGGAGTGGTCCAGCGGAGGTATCCCCTCCGTCAAGAGCACATGCTTCTCCAGCAGTCGCAGTGTCCAGCGCTGACGACCCGGCGGCGGTTGGCTGCACGCCAACGCGATCACCCTGGTCTCAACATCGCCCGTCACCTTCGGCTCCACCGCAGGCGTCGCCCGCTTCTTACGGCCGATCACCTCCTCGACCCTGCCGCCTTGGGTCGCGAACGCCTTCGCCACCAGGTACACGGTGCTCTCCGACGTCCCGACCCGCTCGGCCACCACCCGGCGATCAGGCGCGTCGCCCTGCGACTCGTCCAACGCCAGCAGCACCCGGGCCCGCGTGATCATGCGGGCGGGATAAGCCCCGGACGAGAACACCTTGTTCAACTTCGCACGATCAGCCGCCGTCCAGCGGATCGTGAACTCCTTCGGGCAAGGCACGACATCAACTCCCTCTGGTCAAGTATCAACCAGAGGTGCGGACCACAAATAACCACCAGATTAGGGGCGACACGCCACTAGTCCAGCAGCGAACCTTTCAGTTCTGGCGGCGATACTCGTGACGACTCTCTGGTCCGGCGGCGACTGTGGCCCGAACGAGCCAAAGGTCCTCAGGCAGAAGGGAAGCCCACTCCCTCAAGGCCGCCGAAGGCGCCGGCCCGTCGAGGTGGGCAAGCCCGAGTAGCCGATTCGAGGCCGGCTCCGCGTCCGAGGAAGGCAACGCCTACTGCGGCTACGTCTTGGCCTACGCCACACCACTGTGCACCGCACTGCCCGCTACCGCCGTCGACCGATGTCGATTTCCAGGAAGGTTGCGCGGGCGCTGCGGCGCAGCAGACACGAAGGCTCGCGGAGCGCGGCGAGTGAAAGGCCGGGACATAGCGAGGGTCGCCTCACGCATCATCCGGGTAGGTGGTGAGCGGATGCAGGGCGGTCTCCGGGACGGTGACGACGTCGAACGGCCGTTGCCATGAATCGGGCAGAAGGACGCCGACGAAGGGTAGTCCGCGGCCGGAGGCGAAGTCGAGGTGGAGGCGCCCGTTCATGGGGGTGGACCTGAACGAGGTCCACGAGCACATCGAACGCGGCTCCGGTGTCCTCGGCGCCCACGACCTGCACGCCTGAACCATCACCTCCGGCATGCCGGTCTTGTCCGTTCACGTCGCCGTCGAGGACCGCATCCTCGGCAGTGGAGGAGGATGAGGCGCGATTCTGGACCGCCTGTACCGCTGCGGGGTCGACCACTTCGACGTGGAGCATGCCACGTTCCAGATTGAGTCCCCGGGCCGCGCCGACCACGAGTTCCACACGCACGCCTAACGCTCACGATCGGCTGCGCCGGCGCGGCGACCCGTCACCGAGTCAGGTCTGCGTCGGCCATCCACCGGCAAGCGCACTAGGTGTCCACGCCGGCCAATGGCAGGGCCCATCGGGAAAGCCGGACGCGAAGGATGCGATGTCGCGCGGCCCGTCCATCTGCGAGTTGTCGTAGACGTGTGCAGTGTCAGCGGCGACGATGCCGGCGGCCACGAGCGGCCATAGGCGCGCGTAGCGACCTCGAATCTTCTCTTCCGGGACGGGGTGTCCTCCGGCGGCGACGCGGTGTTCAACGCGGTGAACCGCCAGGTCCTCAGGGATGAGTAGTACGTGGAGGGCGACGCTGTAGCCGGCGGCCCGGGCCCGGCCGATCAGCTCGAGCTTGGACGGGTGGGAGAACACCGTCTCGGCGATGAAGGGCTCACGGGCGCCGATGAGGGCGTCGCGGGTGGTCGCTGCGACCTCGGCCGCGTCATACGCGTGCCCGGTCGGGTCCGCAGGCCAGCGGGCCGCGGCGATGACGTCGGCGTTGACGAACGCCACGCCAAGGCGTCGTGGGGCGATGACGAGCTCGACGAACGTGGACTTGCCGGAGCCGTTCGGGCCAACCACGAGGTCAAGGCGCACTCAGTCGTCCTACGGGAGCAGGCTGGTGCTGCCGTCCGGGTGGTAGCGCGTGAGCCGGCCCTCGTCGTCGAGTGCCACCGTGGTCACTCCCCGCGCAGCTAGGACCTCACCGAAACGGACCGAGCGAGTGGTTTCGGAGATGGCGGCATCGACCTCGGCGTTGAACACCACACGCTCGTCGGCGGTGAGGTCTCGATCCGGGAGTGCCCCGCGCAGGGCAGCCTCGACTCGTTGGCGCGACGCAGAACTGTGGGCCGACACCGCGCGTCCCACCCGCGCCCAGTGATCGAGTTGCTGCTTGGCTGAGCGGGACTGCCGTTCGCCCTCAACCGCAGCGGCGTCCATCAGGTCCGCCGCGACCCGCGTGGGCCGATCCGTGACCACCTTCACCCAAACCTCCCTATTGGACCAGACGTCAGTGTATCACTCTGCTACAAGGCATAGTCCCGGGCCGGGTACAGTTGGCCGCAGGTCGACGCTTGGGATTCCGCTTTCGTCGCTTGTCGCCCAGCCGCGGGAGCCAAACACCATCAGCGATCCCCGGAGCGTCACGCGTAGCGTGGGGCGTTGATTTCGATTGGTGAAAGATGAACATGACGGGCGCCACCGTGAGCGTCGGTTCGGTATCGACGCCGCGGACGATGTCGCAGTCCTGGCTCAGCACCGCGTACCACCCCGCCGCAGTCTCCACAGTCAACGCGACGACATCGGCAGCGTCCCGTTCGAGCCCTGCTGACGCGGCGAATGCGGCCCCCCTCCTAGTCACGATGCCGACGGCACCGAACGAGATCAGGTCCCCCTGCTCGATCTCCTGCAGCCGCGACTCTAGGTTCGAGCAGGCCGGCTTGGGTGTGCGCAGTGGCACGCTGTCAGACCGTCGTCAGGGGCACGCCGCGCTGGACTCGCCATGCTGCGGAAAGCAGTTCGTCGGCCGCCGAGCATCGAACCGGTATCGGAGCATCCCGGTCAAGCGGCTGCGCTTGCGGGGTCGAGACGCTCCGGAGTTCACGCAGGCGCAGCGTCGCCGCGGGCACGCCAAAGATCTGCCCGACAGTTCCGTCTCCCGCCAGATCCAGGGCCAGGCGGACCTCGTCGAGGTCGAAGCGGCGATGCCCTCCGGGAGTCTGGTCGAACGGGATCCTGCCCTCCCGAGCGTACCGACCGATGCTGTCCACACTGAGGCGCAGCGCGCTGGCCAGCAGGGTCCTCTGCGTCGTTGAGACCTCCTCGAGTCTCCGCAAGTCCGCAGCCCTCACAGTTATCGCAGGGCTTACAGGTTTCACACCATTTGTGCGGGATGAGGGTCGTCGGGTCGACCAGCCCGGGGGGCACCGCATGCCAGGCACCATGTCGGATATGCACCACAATAGGGATGGGAGCGCACCGTCGTATGGCCTACAAGCCGAACAGGGGATCCCATAGGGAGGAACTCGCACTTCCATCTCCGCGACCGTCCGGCGTCTAGTGCACTTCGAGTCTTGCGCCGTCAGGTGAGTCCGCTGACCATTCGGCGTCCGGTGGATATTCCGCCTCCCGAGGTCGGAAAGCCAGCAGCGTGGGGCGGCAGCAACGCCGGCAGGTGGGAGGGGGACTCGACCAAGGGACTCCCCGCGACAGCCAAGGCGCTGCATCCGCCGACCACAGGACACCCCACGCGACTTACCGCCCTTGTTATCCACAAGATGCCGAATGGTGAAAATGCAAATGAGCAAGCATCCGTAAGTCAGTCCGTCAGGAGGGATCCGTCGAGCAGGGACGAGGCATCCACTCCCAGTGCCTCAGCCAGATCGAACACGCGGTCGACCATGCATGAGTGCCGACCTGATTCAAGGTCAGACAGGAAGGAGCGGTCGAACCCGGCGGTCAGTGCGAGGTGCTCTTGACTCAGGCCCCTGGCTTCCCGCTCGCGGCGGATCCGGGCACCGAGGGTGGTGCGACCTGCGATTACCGCTTGGGTGGGCTTGTACGACATTGAAGTGAATGTAGGAAGGTTTCTACACGATGTATGTAGCCATGTTCCTACAATCTCACCATGGGTTCCAAACCGAACAGTCCAGCGTTGGCCGTCGCTCTATTCGATTGGCTGGTCGACGTCCTTCGTCAGCAATCCTTCGTCCCTGGTGAAGCCTTCGAATGCGTGGTCGCCCTTGACCACGTGCTAGCAAGCCTTGAGGGCGACGAAGCAGTAGCCATCGAGGCAGACGCCTTGAGATACGAGGTTATGACAGAGCTCGCCCGCTGGATTGGAAAGGCAGATCCAGCAACCCAACTCTGGGCCGTGCCGTTGCTCGCCGCGTCCATCACCCACCTAGTCAAAGGCCGACCGTCACAGCCGGACTCGTGCAATCCGGGCGAAAATTGTCAGGCGGCGTTAGCCGACGCCCGGTAGACACCTGGCCAATCGCGTCGTCAGCCAATTACCTGCCTCACGCTGGTGAGTAGATCGACCAGGTGCTTCGGCAGCTAGGGCGGTCCGCTGTATTCATTACCAGAGCAAGAAGGGACTCCTTGCCCTCGATGCCTATCTCACTCGCTCGTTGAACTTCGCGTTGCCGTTCACTAATCCAATTGGTCTGCGGGTAACCTGTTGATGTGAAAGAGAGTCATTGCGCGGGTGGTGATCACCGTTGGGCATGAAGAAGGGGACACGAGTCGGCATCCGTTACACGGTCGACCCTCTCAAAAGACGGCGTGATGACAGGGGCCTGTGCGAAGTATTGCTGGGCCACGAAAACCTTAGGAACACCCCCACTTTGGTTAGGTACTCTTGATGTGAGCGGACACTTCATGTCCACGCTCAAGCGGACACGGTGGACATACGAACGGCTACGAAAAGACATAGTTCGGACACGGCGGACATAGCCGTGGGCTGAATGTCGTAGGCCCCCACTCCGATGAACTCATTCGGCAGCAGATGCTGATACGGGGCCCTACATGTCGAACCCCCCGGCCTTTCACAGTTGTGGGAGGACCGGGGGGTCCTTCGTTTTGAGGCACCGACCCTGGTGAACCTGAACGAGGGGAGCGACGGCAGGAGTCAGCAGCGCTACCTGCGCATCGCCCGCACCAACGCCCTGTTCGACCTCCTCGTCTGGCGAGAGAACGGCTGTTCATCAACACCGACACCGTCACGCGTCTCTTCCGCGACGACAACCTCCAGTACGGCACTTGGTCGACCGTCGCCGTAAGCACCGCTCTCGGTCCGTCAAGCCCTGAGAGGCTCAGCAGGCAGGCGCCTTACGCAGGCGCACACTACCCGCACAGTGATATCGGCGGTAGTTTTTGTGGTGTTGTTTGAGGTAGGTCACTGGTGTATCGTCCGATAGGAAACTGGAAGGAGGGAAGTGCGGAGATGCCTACTGAGGCCGCCGTCTCGAGCCACGCTGAGACGACCCGGATGGACATTCACGAGTTGGTGCGCAGGCTCAACAGCCACCTCGGCGCAACGCTCGTCGCCGCTCTGGCTGGGGTCCGTGACTCCAAGCTGCCCTATCGCTGGGCGAAGCCTGACGGCCCCACGCCCAACCCGGAGGCCGAGGAGCGGCTCCGCACCGCCCATCGCACGTGGCTCATGCTGGCTGACGCCGAGTCCGACCACATCGCACGTAGCTGGTTCATCGGCGCGAACCCCCTGCTTGACGAGGTCGCTCCCTTCATGGCGCTACGTGAAGGCGACGGCCAAAGGGTGCTGAGGGCAGCCGAAGCCTTCATCTCGGGCACCTGGAGCGCCTGACCCCGATGGAGTTCACGGGGAAAGCTTCACGGGTTTGCCAGCGCACGGGCCTTGCGGTTGTGAACCAGCCAGACGTTGCGCTGTGGCGGGTGTTCAAGCAGGCCGACGACCCACTCAACCCCCCCCATCCGTGCGGGGAGCCCCGACGAGCGCTGGGGCCGGTTCGACGTGCCGGGAGTAGCGACCGTGTACGGGGCAACGCACTCCCGAGGGGCATACGTCGAAACGCTCGCAGCACTCAATCCTGCCGATCTTGACTACGCAGAACTCTTCGACGACGTAGCCCCGGGCCAGTACATCGACGTCATGGCTGGGGACACCATCTCAACCCTGCGCCGCCACTTCACCGAGTGAGCGCCGAACCAGGACCAGGCCCATCAGCGCATCGATACTTCAGTGCTGACTGGCTCGGACCGCGTCGTCACATGCACCGTGGCCAAGTGGCTTGGTGAGCAAGTGCTCAACGACGACCCCATCCCTGCGGGCATCCGCTACGTGCTAGGCACGGGGGAGAGCTCCCCTGCTGGGCGGTATGGGTCGACCTGGAACGCTCGAACGACCCGACGATGTGAAACCACTCGTCGCGATCCACCTCGACGAGGTTCACCGAGTTCCCATCGAGGCTGGCGATGCTGACTTCCGCTGGGCCGCCAAGAGCCTCGGAGTCAACGCACACTGAGTGCGAGCGTATGATCCGAAAGCAAGAAGGCCCAAGCGCACCGAAGTACGCCAAGCCCCCTCTGTCAGCATCTGCTGCCGAACGAGCCGATGGCGTGGGGCCCTTCGTATTCAGGCGGGCGGGAAGAGGCTCAGGGGGTGAGTGCCGGGGTGCAGGCAGAGCCTTCCGTTGTGGGTGGCGACGAGTTCGGCGCTGAGCAATCGGGGCAGGGTGATCTCGCGTTCGGTGCGGCTGAGGGTGGCGGCGGCCTTGGGGGTGGTGGCGGCATTGCGGAGGAGTTGGGCGTCGGAGATTGTGAGGCTTGAGGCGCCCTGGTTGGGTCGTCCCTGCGAGGGTGGTTGGCTGTCGAGGAGCGCTGGGATCGTGGTCCCGAGGGCACGTGCGATTCGGGCGAGGACTGCGAGAGTGACGGTGCCTTCGTCTCCGTGGAGTTCGAGTCGGCGGATGGTCTGGAAGCCGATGCCGGCCTCCTTGGCGACTTGCCGCTGCGAGAGCCCGGCCATGAGCCGGTGGTCCCGCAGGGAGGCGAGTTGGATGGTGGGCATCACAGGTCTCGAAGGGTGATGCCGAGGCGATTGAGCCACGCGGTGGGGTCGATCTGGCGTTCGACGCGGCGTCCGGCGATGGTGAGGCCGAGGTCGGCGGTGGCGTCGTTGACGAAGCGTGCGAGTGTCTTGGTATCCGGGCACAGCAGCAGGTCAGCGTCGGTGGCTCCTCGGAGTTTTCGGAGCCGCCGCTGGGCTCGCGCGGCGAGCCGGAATGCGTCCGTGGGCTCTTCGATAAGCGCCGGTGAACCTATGGTCCCGTCGGGCCGGACGTCATGAAGGGTCAGGGCGCTGATGTCGTCGAGATCGACACCGCGGATGGTGAGCGCCGTGACGATGGCGCGCTGCGGCTGGCGGTAGGACAGGAGCCGCTTGTCGAGCCTGGCGGGTGCGCATCTTGGCCGTTCGGCGCCGGCAAGGACGGTCGCTGTGTCGATCCCGAGGAAGGGGTCGTTGCGCCATGCGAGGACCTGCAGGGCGCGGAGCCGCGCACTGAGCCGGCCGTCGTATGCGGGGAGGAATGCCGGGAGTTCCGCGGCGGGCACGTCGGCGGTGACGGCGGTGGCTGGCGTCGGGGTCGCGATCCGCTCAATTGTGGCCTTCACGTGGGCGAGGTCGGCGGCGGAGCAGCCACAGGCCGATGCCGCTGAGCGTCGCGAGCTCGCGCAGGGTGTCGAGGACCGGCAGGGCCGCCTCCTAGGCGTTGGCGACAACGAGCGAGCCGACGTCGAGTGCGTGGATCCAAGCGCGGGCTAGGAGGAGGTCCTCGTTCTCGTTGAGGCCCTTGCCGTGCCAGGCGAGGTCCTTTCCGAGGTTTCCCTGCAGGACCACGTCAATCCGGTCGATGAGGTCGCGGTCCGCGGTGAGGAACAGGTCGTGGATCTTCGGCAGGACCGAGTGGAGTTCGGCGGTCGATAGGGCTCGGATCTCGACGGTGTCCTTGAGCGCTGCCATGAGGTGGGGCTCGGTGGAGATCCGGGCGAGGGCGGATGGCAGTCCGACGAAGTACAGGGCCCAGCCCGGGTTGCGGCCGTGGAGCCATTCCAGCTGCCCGGCGGCCTCCTTCGTGAGGCGTTCGGCGTTCCGATGACGACCATTCGGCGGTTTCGGCGCCCGCCCGATGAGCACCTTGCGCCCGTGGCTCCCGGACCGGGCGTCCAACGCGCTCATCACAGGAGTCGTAGGTACGCACGTGTGATGTCCTCAGTTGGGGCTCATGAGTGGTGCGGTTCTGTTCTGCTTCCGCGCTCCTTCAAACTTGCATTTCCCGATGCGTGGGCATCGGCCCAAGCCAAGACTGATCCCGAAACAGGTAGGTCAGCAGGGATATCGGGATGAGGGATCGGATCGCCGGCGAGCAACTCGATTGGGATGACCCCGACCCAGAGTTTTGTGAGATCTTCTTCTTCATCCACATGCCCGGGCATACCGGTGCGGATTTTTGCCGACGCTTCAGTGATCGGCAGCCTTAGGAGGATTGTTGACGTCAACTCTTGCTCGTCCGGGGCGATCGCCTCCGCCCAGCGTCCGGGCATGATGCGTTCAGTGAACGCTTCCAGTGCGATGAGCTTCTCTTCGTTTGATTCAACCCTCTCGGCGATTCCACGCAAAACGACCGAGCGGTAGTTGATGCTGTGGTTGAAGAGTCGGTGAGCAATGACAAGGCCGTCGATCAGGGTGACCGAAAGGCTGACGTCGACTCCTTGACCAGCCCTCTTGAGGTTTCGGCTGGCACTTGACCCGTGGATGTAAACGAAGTCCCCAACGCGAGCATGTTGGTTGGGAATGACGAGAGGTCGACCGTCGCGGTCGATAGTGGCGACATGGCAGACGATCGCTGCGTCGAGGATCGCGTCTATGGTCTGTCGGTCATAGTGTCCGCGCTCCGGAATGCGATGTACGCGGACGGATTCGGGAGTCGCGGTCTGTTCCATGGTCATGTTCCGCAGGCTAGCGGCTACAGAAGGGGTCCGTCTGAAATGGGGGTCGACGGCAGTGCACATTGAAGTGCTTGCAGTTTGTGCCCTCCATATTTCAGACGGGGTCTCCCGCCACGACAACCTCAACGCCGGCCTTAGCGGCAATTTTCAAGAGGTACTCGTTTGGCGCGTCGATCACGACGGTGGTCGCCTCGTCGAGGCCGCACAGGCGCGCGAAGTCGCTGGCGCCGACCTTGCTGACGTCCATGGCAACCACCACGCGACGAGCGATCTGCATAGCGGCGGCCTTCACCTGGGCTTCAGCGAGATCCGAGACGCTGAAGCCGCTCTCGGTCCACCCCGTGACGCCGATGAAGGCTACGTTCACGGTGAAGGACGTTAGCGACTGGATGGCCAGCGGTCCGACGAAGCAGGCGCCGACCGGCCTAAAGCTTCCACCGATTACCGTGTGGCGGGTGTCGCCCCGCTGGGCCAGGGTCTGGGCGACCGGCATGGCATTCGTGAGGACGTTGACGTTTCGGGGCCGTGCGAGATGGGGGCTGTCCTCGGCGAGATATTCGGCGAGCCGCAGGATGGTGCTTCCAGCATCGAGGTAGACGGCGTCCCCGTCAGAGATCATGGCGAGGCAGGCGCGGGCGATTGCGGACTTTCCAACCGCGTTCCGGCCGATTCGCATCGGCAGGTCGGGCTCGAACTGGGGGCGCATTGCGATGGCGCCGCCGTGGGTGCGGGTGAGCTTGCCCTGTCTGGCAAGGTCGGCGATGTCGCGACGCATTGTCGGTTCAGCAACGTCGAGTAGGGCGGCGAGGTCGGAGTTGCGTACGCGCCCCCGTTCCGACAAGAGGGACAGAATTCTCTGGTGGCGCTCCTCCGCGAAGGAACCGGCTCGATCGCCGCGTTGTACGGTGTCGGCCGAGGTCTCGATCATGCCTTTTTGCCTCCTCATAGGCGTGACAGGGCCGAGGCTATCGCTGCGCGGTGTGCTTCGGGTTCGTTGTAGCGCGGAGGAGCGAGTTCGAAGGTGGCGCCGATGTCCAAGGCGACCTGCTCGGCGAGCTCAAGCGGGTGAACCGGGTCCAGAGGTGTGCCCAGGACGAATCCGAGAACTGGATAAATTGGCCGGCGGGGCGCGTCGGCTGGCATAGCCGTGAGGCGAGCCCGACGCTCGACGCCGTGACGTTCGTCGAATTGGGCAAGGAGGGCGACCGCGGCGGCAGGGGAAATCGCAGAGATGCCGGCGTACGTGTCGCTCGAGAGAAAACGTTGGCGTGCCTCGGCGACCGGGTAGCGGCCAAGGAGACTTGCCATCACAGGGAATGCATCGAGATTGCTGGGGTGTCCGGTCCATGCCCACGCCGGCCGCACCAGCAGAACGCCGGCGAAGCGCTCGGGCTCATCTTGAAGTTGCAGGGCGACGCCGGCCCCCATGGAGACGCCCATGAGCAGGGGTGGCTCGTCGAACCCGACAGAATCCACGAGCACGCGGACGTCATCGGCCAGGGCTGCGAAGGACATGCGACCGTCGTCGAAGGGCATCTCGTTCGTGCCGTGGGCGCGCAGGTCGGGTGCGACCACGTCGTGCTGGTCGAGCACTGCGCGATTGAGCAACGCCAGGGATTGTGAACTGGAGCCGCCCAGTCCGTGCAGGGCAATGAGCGGCCGAGCGCCGCTGCGCACCCTGATGAACGGCGAGACATCGAGGGTCACGGATGAGCCTTCATCCAGGCGTCCTTCAGGAAGCGACAGACACGGCCGGCATCGTCAGCCGTGAGGTCTTGGGCGATGATCGGAACGTTGTGGGCGAGCTGTCCGTGCAGGCGCATGACGAGGTCATAGTCCAGACCGCCGACTCCGGGGGCGCTGTACCCGCTGCGTACGACGTCTTTAGCGTGCAGGCATGCCACACGGTCTGACAGGAGTTCGAATGCCTCGCCCAGAATGCACTCCTGGTCGTCGAGGGTCGGCATGCTGAGCAGGTTCGCCGGGTCGAGAATGATGGAAAGTGCCGTGGTTCCGGGAAACGTCTCCGTCAGCAGGCGGTGGGCTGCCGCGGCATCGCGAACGACATTGCCCGACTCCGGCTCGATCCCAAGTTGCACGCCAGCCGCCTCCGCCACTGGTATGAGCGCGCCGAGCACCTCCACGAGGTCAGCCCAGGCTTCGGCCGTCGTATTGTCGGGGTGGGAGCGCCACATGTTCTCGACATCGCGCGTTCCCGTGCACAGGGTTACGGCGTTTGAGCCAAGGGCCGGGGCCCGACGGATGAGTGCCTGACAGGCTCGCACCCCCGCGGCGCGGACGGTTGGATCCGGGTGGGCCGCATTGAACGTGCCGGACACACCCCAGATGCGGACCCCCGTGCGGCTGAAGGAATCACGGATCTCCGTAGCGGATGGGTCGTCCAACTCCTCGTCGAGGGTGGGCCTGCCAATCACCGAGAGATTGAGCTGGGTGCAGTCGAAGCCCGAGGCGGCGATGGCCTCGGCGACCTCATCTGCCGTCCCGACCGGAAAGCTCCGTGCGAACACGCCGAACGCGGTCATGGACAGACCCATGCGCCGCCGGAGTTCAGGGAGCGGTTGACTGCATCAATGAGTTGCATCGCCGCGAGCCCGTCGTCCGCATTCGGGTCGCCGGGGAGGCCCTCGGTGATGGCGCGGGCGAAGTAGTCCATCTGCAGCTTATAGGGATTCGTATCCCCGAACGTGGGCTTGTCGATCAGGCCGGTTGTCTCGTCGAAGACCTCGACCTCGCTGGCTGCCATCGTCACGGGAAAAGGGGTGCGCATTTTGACGGAGCCTTTCTCTCCGTAGATTTCGGCGCCCTCGGACCAGTCGGAGTGCACGTTGGCGGTGATCTCGAAGTTGGCCACTCCGCCGTCAGTGAGGGTGGCCAGCCCGTGCCAGGTGTAGTCATTACCGATGTTCGCGCGGCGTGCGCAGAGTTCCTTCGGACTCCCAAGGAGGTACCGCATCCCGTCGAGCACGTGCGCGCCGTGCGTGACGAGCAGGTAGTTGCCCCGGTCGGCCTTAAAGGCGGATTCCTTCCTACTGACCACCTCGTCGACGATCATCGGCGGGAAGTAGGTTGCCTCGACGAGTGGGCGCATGGCAGACATGACCCGGTACCAGACCGTGGCGGACAGGACCTTGCCGATGCGCTCCCGGACGGCGTGCGCTGCGTAGCGCACGCCTGGGTCGTGGCGCTTCATGGCACCGACTTGCAAAACCATTCCCGACGTCTTCGCGAGCGCGACGAGCTGCTGAGACTCGACCAGGGTGCCAGCGAGCGGCTTCTCGACGAGGACGTGCTTGCCAGCCTTCAGCGCTGCCGCCGCGAGCGAGAAGTGGAAGCGGTCGGGGACTGCGACGACGACCGCGTCGATCGTGCTGTCTGCCAGCAGCGCGTCCATGTCGCCGTAGGACTGCACTGCGTACCGTCGCGACACACGTTCGCTGAGCAAGGGGGAGGGGTCGTACAGGCCAACAAGCTCCACACCTGCACATTTGCTGATGGCGGGCAAGTGGGCGGACTGCGCGATGCGTCCGGCTCCGAGTAGGCCGATGCGAACGTTGCTCACGGGTGGGTCTCCTCTGGTGACTATGCGATGGGCGCAAGACGTCGTGCGATCAGCTCCGGCTGGCAAGGTCTGCGGCACCCAGCACTCCGACGGGAACATTGGCGGGGATGAGGTAGACCTCAGGGATAGGATGGATGTTCCCAATGCGCGGTGTCGCCTGCAGGGCGGCCAATACGGCTTGGCGCAGAGGGTCGCCGATGGCGCTGACTCCGCCGGCGAGGACCAGGGTGTCATGGTCGACGACACGGCTGACGATTGCGGACGCAGCAGCGATGCCCATAGCAGCCTCGGCGAGGAGGACGGCGCACTCTGCCTCTGACGCGCGGGCTACGTCGGCGGGACCGAGGTTGCTCGGATCAGTGGATTGCAGGAGCGCGGGGAAGTCGCCGGGCCGTGCCGCAGCGAGCGCGCGCACGTGATTGATCAGGGCTGTGCCGCTGGCCACGGTGGCGAGGCAGTCGGTGCCGCCGCAACGGCATTCGCGACCCTGGGTGCTCACAATGAGGTGGCCGAGTTCTCCGGCGATGCCGTGCGAGCCGGTGATGAGCAGGCCGTTGACGATCACCCCGCCGCCGACGTCAGTGCCGAGCGTGAGGGTCATCGAGGTGCCGGCCGGATGTCCGCGAAGGACGTGTGCCCCCCAGGCCGCGGCATCGGCATCGTTGACGACGGTGACGGGAAGGTCAATGGCGCGGGCCAAGTCGGCGCGCAGCGGCATGTCGTCCCAGCCGAGGCTGGCACTTCGGTGAACCACCTCGCGATCCGCGGACATCCATGCAGCGACCCCGACGCCCACGGCGTCGACGGAGGTCCCTGAGCCACGAACTGTCTCGGCGATCAGGGCGATGAGCGCACCGTAGTCACCGGTGGGGACGGGCACCTGCTTGGTGTCGATGAGGCGACCGTCCACGACGGTGCCGTAAGCGACCTTCGTCCCACCGATGTCGAATCCAAGTGTGATCATTTATACTCCTATACCTTCGTATCTGATCGTACTATGCTCGTATTGACTCGTTCCAGATCACTCGACGAAAGGTCGATGCCGCGTGCAGGCATACGTTTCTCTTTGGTCTGCAGACCTGCTCGATGTGGGCCGGGCGATCGACCTGGTGGCCCCGGTGGCTGATGGCTTCCATCTGGACGTCTTCGACGGCCACAATGTCGATGAGTTGCTGTTCGGGCCTGACTTCGTCGCAGCCGTTCGCAAACGGACGAATCTCCCGCTGGACGTCCACCTGAACGTCATTGATCCGGATCGATGGGCCCGACGATTTATTGACGTGGGCGCCGACGTCGTCACGGTGCAGTCCGGTCCCTGCCCAGATGTGGGGGCAACGCTCTCGGCCATCCGCGAACAGGGTGCTGTCCCGTCGCTTGGCATCGAACTGCACGAGCGCATCGAGGAGGCGGTCGAGCGAGCCGAACTAGTGGACCGATACTTGATGATGGGCACGTTGATCGGTATCAAGGGCGTCGAGCCCGATCCTTCCACCCCCGATCGGGTGCGCGCACTCAAGGACCGTCTTGACGCCTGCGGACACAGTCGCCCGGTCTTCGTCGACGGCGGGATCCGCGAGACCACGGTAGGGCCGCTCGCCGACGCGGGCACTGATGGAGTCATCCCCGGCTCGATGGTCTTCGGGGACCCCGACCCGTGTGCCGCCATCCGTCGTCTGCACAGCCGCACACTCACACCGGACAGGGTGGGCTCGTGAGGGCCATCGTTTATGACTCACCGCGGAGCTTCGACGTCCGCGAGGTGCCGACACCCGAACCGGCATCTGGTGAGATCCGAGTCTCGGTGATCCAAAGCGGGCTGTGCGGCACCGACCTGCACCTGCATGAGGGCCAGTTCATGGCGAGCTTTCCTTTCACACCGGGCCATGAGGTCGTCGGACGCGTCGACGCGCTGGGGCCGGGCGTGACCGGCTTCTTCGAGGGCGAGCTCGTCACGGTGAACCCCAACTCGGCGTGCGGGGTGTGCAGCTACTGCCGTATGGGCAGGTTCCTGTACTGCTCTAACTTCACCGGTATCGGCTCCAGCAGGCCTGGAGCCTTCGCCGAATACCTTGTCGCCCCCAGCTCGCAGGTGTTCTCCGTCGAAGGAATGCACCCTGACGTCGCCGTATTCACCGAGCCGACGGCCTGCGTTGCGCACGGCATGGACACTCTGCGCCCTGCACCAGGCTCGACGGCCTTGGTGATCGGCCTAGGTCCGACGGGAATGATGCTGGCGCAGTTCCTCGCCGCAAGCGGTGCGCTGACCGTCACCGTTGCAGATGCCGTGAACTTCAAGGTGGAGCGTGCCTTGTCTCTCGGCCTGCACGACGGGATTGCGATGGATCGCGATGACCTCGTCGCCAGCTTGGCTCGCCTCATGGAGATGTCTGACGGCGAGGGCTACGACATCGTCGTCGACGCGACGGGAGTGGCCGCCGTCGTTGAGGGGTGCGTCTCACTCGTGCGCAACGGCGGAACCGTGCTGGTCTACGGTGTCGCCGATGAGAACGACCGGGTCTCCCTGTCGCCGTACGAGATCTTCCGTCGCGAGATCACGATCAAGGGGTCATTCGCAGAGATCGACGGTTTCCCCCGCGCTATCCGCGCCCTTCGCACAGGTCGCGTGCGCACCGAGGGGCTCATCACCCACCGATACAGCATCGACCGGTACCAGGAAGCGCTGGAGACGCTGCGGACAGATCGCACCGCGCACAAGATTGTCGTACACCCCTAGCGAACAGCAAAGGAATCCACGATGCCCCTTACGACCGGGGAGCCCCGCGTCGCTCTCATCACCGGTGCAGGCTCCGGTATCGGGCTGGCCTGCGCTCTTGCTCTTGACGCTGTCGGCGTCGACGTCGTCCTGCAGGGCATCGACCGCCCGCAACTCGAGGAAGCTGCATCCCTCTTCACCCGGGAGCCGGGCGTCAGCGTCGGCGACATCGCAGAACCCGACACCAGTCGGCGCGCGCTTGACGACACTCTCGAGAGCTTCGGACAGCTGGACATCCTCATCGCAAACGCGGGGCTGTACCTGGGGTCGGATGGCTGGGACGTTCCACTCCACCGCGTCGACTCCGTTGTCCGCATCAACATCCTTGGGGTCATGCACGCCGTTCACACCGTTGTCCCGCACCTGCTCGCCAATGGGGGCGGCGATATCGTGGTGACGAGTTCAATCGCCGGCCATGTTGACCTCGCACACGAGGCCGTCTACTCGTCTGCCAAGCACGCGGTCGCCTCGTTCGTCAACGCCACGCGCAGCCGTCTCGCGGGCAAGAATATTCGCATCGGTGCTGTTGCTCCGGGTGTTGTGGCGACCCCGCTGTGGGCGATCAATGCGCACGACACTGGCGCCGACATCCCTGCACTGGTACGCGATGGGCGCGCCCTCCTTCCGCAGGACGTCGCTTCTTCGGTGATGTTCATGCTGCAGCAGCCACGTTACGTGAACATCCGAGACATCGTCATCCTCCCGACCGATCAGGCGATCTAGGAACACCCGAGGACCCCAATGACTGACAAGACCCTGTCGACCATCGCAGACGTCCTAGCCCGCGGGAGCAATGAACGTGTTCGCTTACCCACCTTCGCCCGTGCGTCCCTGCGGATCGGCATGGCGCACATCGGTGTCGGCAACTTCCACCGCGGCCATCAAGTTGTTTACCTCGACGACCTACTGGAGGCCCGCCCTGATCAGGTCGGATGGGGGTACCTGGGGATCAGCCTTCTCGACAGCGCCTCCTCGTACGACCGGGCGAGGGCAATGGTCGCCCAGGACAATCACTTCACCGTCACGGAATATGACCCCGACGGCACATCGCAGTCGCGCATCCTCAGTTCGATCATCGACTACCTCCATGCACCTACGGACCCTGCTGCCGTTGTACACCGGCTAACCGACCCGGCTATTCGCATTGTCTCGTTGACCGTCAGCGAGGGCGGGTACGACATCGACGAGACCACCGGCGAGTTCCGAATCGATGCACCGCACATCGCGGCCGATCTCCAAGGAGAGCACCCGCGCACCACATGGGGCACGTTGGTTGCCGCGCTTCGAGCCCGTCGCTCCGTTGGCCATGAGCCATTCACGATCCTGTCATGCGACAACCTTCGATCCAACGGGGACACCGCAAGGCGCTCCACGGTCGGATTCGCCGAGGCAGTTGATCTCGAACTGGCAGCGTGGATCAGCGGCAACGTTGCCTTCCCCAACTCGATGGTTGACCGCATCGCCCCAGTCATCGACGACCAGCTCCGGGTCACCGTCAACGAACTTACCGGCGTCAATGACGCGGTACCCGTGGTGGTCGAATCCTTCAAGCAGTGGGTCGTCGAGGATGAATTCCCCACCGGCAGGCCCGCCTGGGAGGTCGTCGGCGTCCAACTTCGGCCCGACGTCGCGGCTTTCGAGTCCATCAAGGGCCGGATGCTCAATGCCTCCCACGTGATCATGTCCTACCCGTCGCTGATCTGTGGGTTCGAGTTCGTCAACGACGCCGCGCACGACGACCTCATCAGGAGATTCATCCTCGGCTTCATGGACCGCGACGCGATTCCGCTCATCACCCCGCCATCGGACGTGTCGCTCACTGACTACCGGCGTTCCGTCCTCGAACGGTTCAGCAACGTTGCCCTGCCCGACACACTGCACCGGATCGCAACCGACGGCACGAGCAAGATCCCGATCTTCCACCGCGCGACGACGGAGGAACTGATCGCCAAGGGGGCCGACACCAGGCGCGAGGCATTGCTCATTGCGGCGTTCCGGCGCTACTTCGACGGCGTCACCGACACCGGCCGCCGCTACGAGGTTATCGAAGTGAAGATGAGCGATGCCGACAAGTCCCTGATGCGATCGGGCGATCCGCGCGACGCCCTGCGCTCGACACCATTCGCCGGATGGGGGCTGCTGGCGAGCGAGAGCTTCGTCGCCACCTACCTGGCCGCGGCCGGCACAATCTCACAGCAGGGCATGCGGGCCGCAGTGGAGCAGTCCCTCGTCTAGTGAACCAGTGGCGGCAAGCGTTGGACGGTCAACGTCAGGTGACTGCTCAGGAGCTTAGAGTCGCGGGCACACGTTCGACGAGAGTCCGCGTTCTCGGGCCGGGTGGCTATTCTCCGTCTATGGGACGGCCATGAACTCAATCTCGGTGCGCGGGCTGACGAAGCGGTACGGGAGCCTCGTTGCGGTGAACGACATCAGCTTCGAGGTTGAGCAGGGGGAGTGCCTGGCCCTGCTGGGGCCGAATGGTGCAGGCAAGACAACGACGACCGAGGTCCTTGAGGGCTTCCGTCACGCTGATTCCGGCGAGGTGCGGGTCCTTGGGGTGGACCCTCGGCATGGCGGCCTTGACTGGAAGGCTCGACTCGGCATCGTTCTGCAGGCGGACCGCGATCTAGGCGACCTGACAGTGCGCGAGGCTGTCCGCCACTTCGCCGCCTACTTCCCCTCGCCACGCGACGCAGAGGAGGTCATCGAAGCGGTCGGGTTGGGTAGCAAGGCAACGTCGCGCAACGACCGGCTCTCGGGTGGCCAACGCCGTCGCCTAGATGTGGCGCTGGGCATCATCGGACGTCCAGAGGTGCTCTTCCTGGACGAGCCGACGACCGGATTCGACCCGGCCGCGCGCCGTGAGTTCTGGGCTCTCATCGAATCCCTCAAGGCAGAGGGCACGACCATCCTGCTCACCACGCACTATCTAGACGAGGCAGAGAGGCTCGCCGATCGGGTTGCAGTGATCGCGGGCGGCAGGATCATCGCGTGCGATAAGCCGTCGCAGCTCGGGGATCGCTCTGACGGAATCGCACGTGTGACCTGGATCGAGGACGGTCGTGAGCGGCAGGCGACCACCGACTCTCCCACGGCATACGTCGTGGAGCTCGCCCAGCGGCTTGGCGGTGAGGTTCCGCAGCTCTCGGTTCATCGTCCGACACTCGAGGACACCTATCTCGCACTCATCGAGGACCTGCTGGGGGGTGAATCATGAACCGCACCCTGTACCTCGGTCGAAAACGTGTCGGGATCGAACTGCGGCAGTTCTTCCGAGACCGGGAGTCCGCCATATTCAACTTCGCCCTGCCGATGATCCTGCTCGTCATCTTCGGGTCCGTTTTCGCTGAACAAAGCGTGGGTTTCGGTGATGTGACGTTCTCCCAGTACTTTCTCGCAGGGATGATCGCATCCGGCGTGCTCTACACGTCCTTCCAAAACCTTGCCATTGCCATTCCCATGGAACGCGACGATGGCACGCTCAAAAGACTGCAGGGCCTGCCAATGCCCAAGGCATCCTATTTCCTGGGCAAGATCGGGCTCGTCTTCGTCGCCTATATCGCACAGGTGACCGTGCTGCTGACCGTTGGAGTCCTGTTCTTCGGGATCGATCTGCCGTCAAGCGCGGGGAAGTGGCTGACATTCGCGTGGGTCAGTGTTCTTGGACTACTGTCCTGCACCCTGCTCGGTCTTGCTTTCTCGGTGGTGCCTAAGCATGGCCGTGGGGCCTCTGCCATTGTTGCGCCGATTGTCCTCGTACTCCAGTTCACGTCCGGGGTCTTCTTCGTCTTCAATCAGCTTCCGACGTGGATGCAGACGTTCGCGTCGTTCTTTCCACTCAAGTGGCTCACTCAGGCAATGCGCTCTGTGTTTCTCCCGGATGGCGCATCCGCGATCGAGGTTTCGGGGTCGTGGCAACTCGGGCTGTGCGCAGTGGTCCTCGCAGGTTGGACGATCGGCGGATTCATCCTCGCCCTTTTGGTGTTTCGGTGGACCCCGCGGGGATCCTCCTGATAAACGTCGACCTGCTTGCTTGGACGTTCATTATTGGGATCGTCGTCGCGGCACCGGTCGGGGCGATGGGAATGCTGTGCGTCCAGAGGGTCCTTGCTCATGGATGGCGGGCCGGGATAGCAACGGGGGTCGGTATCGCGGCGGCTGACGCGATGTATGCGGCGGTAGCTGCGTTTGGCGTGACGGCTGTGGCCGAGGTGATGATCTCGCAACAGTCGCAGTTGATGATTGCCGGCGGGCTCGTGCTCCTATGGCTTGGATTGCGAGCCATTCGAACCCCGCCCACGGCAGTTGCGAGTGGCCTGCACGACTCGACGCGACTGTTGCCCATGCTCGGCAGTGCGGTTGGCCTGACCCTCACCAATCCCATGACGATCCTCGCGTTTGCCGCCATCTTCGCGAGCGCCGGACTTGTTGCCCAACCGGGGGCGGGTGGAGCGGTCGTTGTCACGGTCGGCGTGGCCGCCGGCTCGTTGGCATGGTGGATTTCGCTCTCAACAGGCGTATGGGCGATACGTCATTTGGTGAGCGAAAGGGCGATGATCATTGTCAATCGCATTTCTGGCGGGGTACTTGCAGCCTTCGGCGTAGCCGCAGCGGTGACGGGGCTCTCTGGCGTAGGCTGACGCGATTCATCAAGAACGGCACGTGGGGTGGCGGCACCACAGCTTTGATCCTGCCAGATCCCGAGGTGTCCATTTTCGGCGTGTCAGTGGCGTCATACACGCTGATGACGTGGCACGGCGCAGCCGCCTTTGCCCTTGCAGCGGGGTTCTTCACCCAGATTGTGCTCGCTCGTCGAGGGAACCGATCCGCAAGACTCGTTGCTGTTCATCGGGTTGTCGGTCCGGTGATTCTGTGCACACTCTTGCCAGCGTTCGTCATCTTTGCGCTGTCACTCAGCCTGTTCGTGATTCACTCGCCATTCAACATGGTGATGTTCACGCTGCTCCCCGTGATGATTGTGTTCGGCGTCGTTCGGGGGCTTGTCGGGCTGCGTCGTGGTGACCGGGATCTGCATGCCGATTCGATGTTCCTTGCCTTCATCCTGCTGGAGTCAGCGCCGATCTTTAGATTCGTGCTGTTCGTGTTCGCGCAACTAGGGGGCCAGGTGCTCGCACCGAACGGAGAACCGGTTGACGGGGGCGCACTGTTTCGTACGGTGATCGTGCTCTCGCTGCTGACGCTGGGCTATTGGTCATGCGGCCGCCTGCGCCGTAACCTCCTGCCGCTGGCGCTGATTGGGCTCGTGCTCATCGGCTCACTCCTGTTCCTGCCATGGTCTTTGGATAGCGTTCCGACCTGAGTCAGCGGTAGAGATCGGGCTTCAACGGCAGATCGATGTTGACTCGTTCACCGGTGCGGTAGGCCTCGATGGCCCGGTCGGAGACGACCGCCGCAGCAAGGCCATCCCATGCACTTGCGCCAAGCAGGGGGCTACCGTGGTTCAGGGCGGTGACCCATGCCTGAAGTTGAAGTCGATACGCATCCTGGAAGCGGCCAAGCCAAAGCTCTGGGATCCGGGATCCCCGGATGAAGTCGGTTGACCTCGTCACCCAGGTCCCGTCGCCCATGACGGCCTGACCGTGATCGCCAGTGATGCGACACTGCACCTCGTACCCGTAGCGCGCATTGCAGAAGGCCTCGATCTCTACGAGCACGCCGCTCTCGGACTGCAGGATCACAAGGATCGGATCCTGCTCACCCTTGGGCGTAAGCGAACCGGGTTTGCCCGGGAGGACCATGACTGACGTCAAGTCCTCGCCGAGGAGCCAGCGGGTGATGTCGAATTCATGGGTGACCATGTTCGTCAACGTCTGCTCGGTCCGTAGTCCGTAGGGTGCCGCCGTGTTCCGGTGAACATTGTGAACGATGAGAGGCTCGCCGATCCCCGCTGGCGTCAACTCCGCCTGGAGACTGACGTATCCGGGGTCGAAGCGACGCATGAACCCAACCTGGATGAGTCGGCTGCCATGGGAAACCTCGGCATCGACCACGGCGCGTGCATTGGCGTCACCAACCGCGAGTGGCTTCTCACAGAGCATCGGCTTTCCCGCTGCAATCGCGTGCATCGCATGCTCGGCATGCATGGAGTCGGGGGAGGCGATGAGCACGGCGTCGACGTCGTCAGACTCGATGAGCGCGGCAACGGTGTTGACGTGTCGTGCGCCGAGTTCGTCGGCGAGGCCCATGGCTCGAGGTTGGTCGACGTCGTACAGGACGCTGACCGTGGAACCCGCGACGGAGCGAGCGAGATTGAGTGCATGGGCGGTACCGATGTTGCCGACCCCGATAATGCCAACACGTATGGTCATGCACTGATTCTTCCCGTGTTTGACGTGCGTCGTATATTCGGGCCATGTTCACTGACGCGCCGGCCGCCACCGATGGACCCGTGCCCCTTGATCCGTTGGATGAGCGCAGGCTCGCGAGCGAGTTGTTCACCCTCACGTGGGACTACCTAGGTATGGCATCCAGGAACGGATCCGAGGATGACTCGATGATCCATGCGGCGCACGCGAGTCGCTGGCACTGGGGCAGGGCCGGCGGCCCGGAGCAGTGGGCGATCGGTGACTGGCTGTGCAGCCGGGTCTACGCGGTGCTCGATCGAGGCGAGCCAGCGCTGTATCACGCTCAGCGGTGCCTGGCTGTCTGTGAAGAGCACCGGATGGGCAACTTCGTTCCAGCATCCGCGCATGAGGCGCTTGCGCGAGCGCACGCAGTGCGCGGTGACATGGAGCTGGCACGGATCGAGCGGAATCTGTCTTATGCGGCGGCGATCGACCTCGACGATGATGACCGGGGGGTCATCGAGGCAGATCTCGCGACCCTGCCCATCGAGGGTTAGCCAGCGCCCACAGCGGGCCAGCAGTCATTCGCCGTCGCGCAGGAGGCGGCGCAGGATCTTTCCCGAGGCTGACTTCGGGATGACGTCGATGAAGATAACCTCCCGGATCTGCTTGTAGGTCGCCACCTGCCCGGCGACGAAGTCCTGGATCTCCTGACCGCTTGCCTCGGAGCCCGGTCGAAGGACGACGTATGCGACGGGAATTTCGCCGGACTCGGCGTTCGGTCGACCCACGACGGCGGCGTCGGCGATGGCAGGGTGCGTGAGGAGGAGCGCCTCGAGTTCGGCGGGTGGAACTTGGAAACCGTTGTACTTGATGAGCTCCTTGAGGCGATCGACGATGAACAGGTGCCCGTCCGAGTCGATGTAGCCGATATCGCCGGTGCGAAGCCAGCCGTCGGCATCGATCGTGCTCTCGGTGGCCTCGGCGTTGTTCAGGTAGCCGATCATCACCTGTGGGCCACGAACGAGCAGCTCACCGCTTTCGCCCACGCCGAGGTCGGCTCCGGTCTCGGGGTCGATGATTCGGCTCTGAGTGTTCGGGGCGGTGACGCCACATGACCCCGGCTTGAACATGCCAGGCGGCGTGAGGTGGGAGACCGGCGAGAGCTCGGTCATCCCAAAGCCCTGCACGATGTCGCAGCCGAGCCGGGCGCCGGCCTCGAGTGAGAGCTCGGCCGAGAGCGGTGCAGCGCCGGAAAATACCTGCTCAAGCTTTGATAGGTCGTAGTTGTCGACGATCGGATGCTTGGCGAGTGCGACGACGATCGGTGGCGCCACGAACGACCGGGTCACGCCGTACTCCTGGTGCAGGCGCAAGAACTCCTCAAGGTCGAATCTGGGCATCGTGATGATGGTGGTGCCGGCCCGAAGGCCGGTATTCATGAGCACCTGCATTCCGTAGATGTGGAAGAAGGGCAGCACCGCGATGAAGGTTTCGTCCTCGCGGACATTCGCTGCCGAGAGCACCTGGGCGACGTTCGCGATGAGGTTGCGGTGGGTGAGCATGACGCCCTTGTTGAGGCCGGTTGTGCCAGAGGAGTAGGGGAGCACCACGAGATCACCGGACGAGACGGGCACATGGGCTGTGATCGGTGCTCCGAACAGCGCCGTGACTGGCGTGGCACCCTCCGCCTCGCCGAGCACGTAGATGCCGCGAACTGAGGTTCCGGCTGCGGCCGCCGTGGCAAGGGGCAGGAGCGGGCCGACCGTCACGAAGATCGTGGCGCCGGAATCGTCGAGTTGCTTGCGGATCTCTGGCTCGGTGTAGGTCGGGTTGACCGTCGTGATGATGCCGCCGGCGGCAGCGACGCCATGGAAGATGATGGCGAACTCGGGCACGTTCGGTGACATAAGCGCAACGACGTCGCCCTTCTGAAAACCGCTGGCGATGAGGCCGCCGGCGAGGGATCGCACGGCTGCTGCGAGTCCGGCGTAGGTGAGCGTGCGACCCGAAGCGCCGTCGACGAGGGCTGGCTTGTCACCGAGTTCCTCGGCTCGGGCGAGCACGTAGTCAGTGAGTGGGACGTCCGGGATTTCAACGTCGGCGAGTGGACTGGTGAACATGGCTGGCCCCTTCAGATGTCGGTCACCGGCCCACGAAGAAGTTGCGCGGCCGTGTGTCTCCGATGGTCGCAGAAAGGGAGACGACGACGAGGCGAAATCGTGAGAATGCCGTCAAGTCTGACGATGAACGTGCGGGGCTATTCGAGTGACGCCTCCACTGGAGGCTGTTCAGAGTTCTCGTCAGGTGAGCCCTCGTCTGGGTCGGATGACGGCTGGGTTGATTCCTCGGCGGGCCCGGTCATGACGAGCTGGCCCGTCGGCAGCGTCACGAATCTGTGGTCAAAGGCGTCGCTCGCTTGGGCTACTGGGATGGCCCCGCTGTCGATGCCGGCGCGGTACGTGCTGTAGTCCTTTTCCACCTGATCGGCGTACCCGAGCGAGAAATCGCGGACCGAACGATCGAACTTGTTGCTCGTGCCGAGGTATGCGGAAATCATCACCGAGTCGCCGGCCCTCGCGTGGGCGCGAGCGAGCGTTCGTCCGCAGATCTCAGCGTAGGCAATGAGTGACTCGCTGGTGAAGCGCGCCGGGTCAGGGGCGAACTTCATGTCGCGCAATTGGCGGACGTAATATTGACGCCCCCCTGGTCCGGTGATCCATCCGAGGAAGGTGTCAGATGCTGCCTGCATGAGTTGCTGCCCAACGACCACCCGCTCGCCGCTCGTGGAATACACCGATGGTGCAGTGACTGGCTCCAGAACGCTCTTCACAGCCTGCTTCACCTGCAACACAAGCAGGTCGTTTTCATCTCGACCCTCGAGCAGAATGACGAATGCGAGGAGACCCACACTGCCGACGCCGACGACCTTGTGCCCGAAGTCGCGAACTTGGTATCGGCGGAGCAAGGACTGCCGGTCACGCTGCAGGGTGGTGCGGTATTGGACGAAGAGGTCGTTGATCTGTGACGTGAGTGCGCCGTCAAGGGGGATACGCATGAGGAGTGGCGGCAGGTCCCGAAAGCGGCGCTGGCCCTCGACGACCTCGGTGAGTTTGGCGACAGCCGACCATGCATCGCGACTTTTGGCCTTGCCGGCACTTCGGGCAATGACCCGCTGGGCACGTGGGTCTCCCTGCGAGGAGGCCCACCCTGCAAGCACGTCGACGCTTACCCGGTCGTACCAGACGGCGAGGTCGGGCATGCCTGCGTATACCTGCATCTGACCGCGATAAGCGCTGGCAGCGACTGCGGCAGCCTCCGCGCAGGTGTCCTGTTGGAGCCCGAGGTCGCGGGCGGCGAGGACGAATGAGGCGGCGAGGCGCAAAACGTCCCACTCGAAGGGTCCGGGATTCGTCTCGTCGAAGTCGTTAATGTCGAAGATGACGCTGCGGTCAGGGGCCGCGAACATGCCGAAGTTCGAAAGGTGGGCATCGCCGCATAACTGGGTCACGAGTCCCGAGTTCGGCATTGATGCGAGGTCCGCCGTCATGATGCCTGCGCCGCCACGGTAAAAGGTGAATGGCGAGACTGACATCCTCGCGTGACGCAGAGGCAGGAGTTGCGGATTTCGAATGACCTCCTGCTCGGCGAGGAGCGCAACGGGATCGGCACGATCAGCGCTGGGAGTGAACTGGCTGATGCTCGTGCGAGGGCGACGATCGCGGCCGGCGCGGCCGGCTACCTCACGCTGGCCCACAGTGGTGGTGCGAACATTCATAGGCAGGGTCATGGGCCGATTCGCTGCGGGTGTTGCGGGGGCTGCGGGTGGTGGCTCGGTCATTAGGTAAGGCTATGGCCAAACGAGCGTAGGTAGCACAACCGCATGGCGAACCGGCCGCCGGCGCGCGGGTGCCTCGGGCAGTAGATTGAGGGAGAATGAATGATATGACGACCCGAACCTACGCTGTCGAGGGCATGACTTGTGATCACTGCGTCGCGGCGGTGACGATTGAGGTGGCCAAGGTGCCAGGGGTTTCCGATGTCATCGTGAACTTGGAGCACGGGACGCTGACGGTTAATGGTGATGCGCCTGAGCAGGCCTTGGCGGAGGCGGTTGATGAGGCTGGCTACGCGCTCGTAATGCGTAGGTCCGGGGTTCAAATCCCCGAGGCGGCTCCGCGAAAACACGTTGCAAGTAAACGTGTTCTAGGAGATTAGACAGCGACAGCGGATCCAGTCGAAGCCGATTTGCCACAGATTTGCCACAGATTGATGTCGGTCGCGAACGGGTGAGCCTGCCTCGGAGGCCCTTTCGCGCGCCTCCTGCCAAGTCGTCTACGTGACTCGCCAAGTCGCTGACCTGTCTTGCAATGTCGCCTGTCTGTCCTGATGCTTCGCCTCTGTGTCTTGGGCAGGAGAGCAGACGAGATTGGACCAGACCGGAGAAGAGAGCAGCCTTACGCGGCTAGCGCCGCGGGTGCCGTTCCTGCCCGGTGGACTCCAGCCAGTGCCGCCTGCGGAGTCCAGTGAGAGCGTCGCGGTGGTTCCTCGTTGGAATCCAGCCGCGACAGTCGGTCGACCCGCGAGACCTGTCCAGTGGCGAAAGTCGTCAGTCCATCCGCGAATGTCGCAGGTCCAGATGCGACACGTGCGAAGAGTCTCGGATCCGGCGGCGACACCTGCCTGGCGAAGCCGTGGCTCCGTTCCCGTAACGGAAACCGAGCTTCTGCAGGCCCTCCGACGCTTCCGGGTCTCAGTGTGAACTCACCAACGAGCCGAATTGGTCGACGCTGCTTGCAGTGGGGGAAGTGCGGATGGTCGAGGCGGAGATGAACCCCTATGTCATCAGTCGACGGGTGCATGCAGGTCGGGTCGAGCGTGGCGGGCGTCACATCGAGACCACCGTGTTTTCACGGTAGCGGACCCACCGGAACGGCAATACCCTTCGTCAGGTTCGCACGTCGATGGGACGACGTCCCCAAGTGGAGTGGTGTTGGCGATGGGTGCACAAACGAGGCTTCTTACGAGTCTTGCGTCAGGTTCCGGCAAGGCGACAGCAGTCGTCGTGTGCGCGGTGATGCTCCTCGCGGGATGTGGCGGCTCCGGTGGGAGTGCCACTGACGCCAGCACGCCGGTCATCCGTGGTGATGCGGCTGAGGCGGGCGTGAGTGGAACGACTGTGGTCGCTCCCGGTGTACCGGCAGCACCGACGGGCGCCGCAGGCGATGGCAAGGTGACAGTGACCGTCGCGCAGGGATCCTCTGGGGGAACACCAGCGACGTACACGGTCACCGCTGTTGGCACGTCCAAGACGTGCACGGTGACCGGTGCGACCGGGTCATGCGACGTGACGGGTCTGACGAACGCGACGCCTTACACGTTCACCGCGACTGCCACGAATGAGGGCGGGATCTCAGTGGCGTCTGCGCCATCCAACTCCGTCACGCCCGTGGCCGCTGCAACTACAGCGACGGTCCGAACGGTCACATTCGATTCCGGGTACGCCGGCCTATCAACGATTTACACGCAGACCGGTTCCTCACCGGCGGCCTTGCTGCCGAACACGTTCCGATGGGGCTCCATGAGTTTCCTCGGGTGGAACACCGAACGGTACGGTCATCTAAATGGAGAGGGCGAGTGGTTCGCTGCCGGGGCCGTCTACCCATTCGCGTCGGACATCGATCTTTATGCCCAGTGGGGGACGCCAGGCGAGCCGTACAACATCAGGGCGCAGGTGCAGGGCCCCGGAAAAGTGGGCGTGACGTTCTTGACCGCACCCAATCCCGATGGCACCTTCTACACCGACAGCGTCGTGTATGACTTGAGGGTTAGCAGGTTTGGAGTGTTTCTCTCCTCAAAGAAGGTTAATGCACAGGGGACCCACAGCTTCGACAACCTTCCGGGCGGTCCTCTCAACTTCACAATAGAGTTAGGGGGATCCTATTATTCCGCTAGGCTAGGGGTAGTCGATGTGCCGTCCCCTCACGGGGTTGCGACGAAGTACCCTCCCGAACAGCCCCCGGCGCCTACTGTTGCGGTTGGCGACGGCAAGTTCACCGTGACCGTGACCGCGGGGTCGGGTAACACTCCGACGTACTACATGGTTTATGCCGCCGGTGCATCGTCTAACGTTAGCGCGCCTGGCGGTAAATGGCCTGCGTGCAAGGTGACGGGCGCACCGGGATCTTGCGACTTTTCCAACCTGATGACCGACATCTACAAGCATGGAAATCAAAGCATCACCCCGGCATTCTTTGACGGCCGCAGATACTCGTTCTACGTCGTCGCCTACAACGAGGTCGGGGGGTCGGCTGCTTCTTCAAGGACCTGGGTTACCTTCAGGGATTCTTCGACAGTGTCCGCGCCCGGAACCCCGCCAGCGCCCACTGTTGTCGCTGGGAGCGCCAAGGTCACCGCGACCGTGGCTGCCGGGACATCGGGCGGCGCACCGGCTTCGTACACGGTCACGGCCTACGCGGCCAGCGGGACTGCAGCTGGGACCTGCACGGTGACGGGCGCGTCCGGGTCCTGCGACGTCACCGCCCTCACCGGCGGAGGCGTGTACACGGTCAAGGCGACCGCAAAGAACACGGCCGGCACCTCGGGCGAATCCGTCGCATCGTCGCCGGTCACCGTGGCGGCGACAGTGCCGGGAACTCCGCCAGCGCCCACTGTTGTGGCTGGGACCGCCAAGGTCACCGCGACCGTGGCTGCCGGGACTGCGGGCGGCGCACCGGCTTCGTACACGGTCACGGCGTACGCGGCCAGCGGTACGGCCGCTGGGACCTGCACGGTGACGGGCGCGTCCGGGTCCTGCGACGTCACCGCCCTCATCGGCGGAGGTGTCTACACGGTCAAGGCGACTGCAAAGAACACGGCCGGCACCTCGGGCGAATCCGTCGCATCGTCGCCGGTCACCGTGGCGGCTCCATCGTCGACGGTGACGGCCCCAGCCGCAACAGTTCCGGGCGCGCCAGGACTCACTGCTCTTTCTCGCAGATCGAAAACGGAAGTGTGGGTGACCTTCTCCGCGCCGTCATCGGATGGCGGCAAGCCCATCACGGGATACACCGTGACGGCGACACGCAATGGCAGGGACGTCACTCAGTCGTTCCCTGCGGAAGCGGGAAGGGTGTCCGTCGGACCTCTCACGCGGTACGCGGTTTACACATTCACTGTTCGGGCGGTGAATTCGGTCGGCACCTCGAAGCCCTCCAAGGCGACGCCTTATCTGAACCTTGGTTGAGGTATTCGCTCGGGTCGATCGGTGCATGTGGCGACACCGTGCTCCACGTCGCCTCAGTCGACGCCGTACGTGAGCATCTGATGAGCTGACGCCGCTAGGCATGCGGGGTCGGTCTCCTCTCGTTGGAGACCGGCCCCGCATGCATTGGCACACCCATGAACTCGCTCGGGGAGCACTGATGATCAGGGTGTTCGCGACGCAGGTTGCTGCAGGGCAGGCGCGGTGAGCTGAGAAGGCGGTGTTCCGGTCTGTGTGATGGCCGCCTGACCTGCCTGCCGTGCATGGCTGTGGGGTCAGGCGGCACACTCGAGTCGCTCGAATGGGTATGGCTCGGGCGAGATCGTCGCCGTGGGCGAGGCCTACGACACGATGGCAGCGGCGAAGGAGAGCTGCGCTGCGATGCAGCGGGCCGCTGATGGCGCGGACGTCGTCGAGGCCGACAGTTGGCAACAGGTGGCCGCCTGGCTCAGTGGCTGGGCATGGCGACGGGTCTGTCGGCCCGCCTGGGGCTTGAAGCGGTCTTGTAGGCGAGTCCTCCCCCACCCGCCACTTGCCTGCCCTGTAGATCCTGGGCTTGCCGTCAGCCCAGCCAGCCTTGAACACGCCTGGTCGTGCTGCAGGCGAGCGATCGATCCGGGGACGCTGTTGAACCCTCGCCCACTGGCGCCTGGAGTCGCGCGGGCGACGATGAAGCAGCCCCTGGACACCTTGTCGTGCGCAACGATCCGCGTCTCAAGTGCGGCCTGTCTGTCTGCATCGCGCGGGCGGCGGCTCAACTCGGTCCTGGGCGTGCTTTCGCGTGCAGTCCCCGGTCGAGTGTCGCGACTGGACCGAAGTGTCGCAGTTGGGCGGCGCCACATTGCCGCCAGATTCCGCACCGCCTTCTTGCCATCCTGGAATGCGGCGGAACGGTCCTGCCTGCCGGACAGGAAAGCTGCCATCGGGGCGGCACCGGCATCAGGTCCAGGGAGGGCCATACCCATGCCAACTCCGTCATCGCGCCACGTCGCGCGACTCATCTCCCACCTCCACGAGGTGGGCGCCACCTCGGCGACGAACCGGGAGCTCGCCGCCGTCCTCGGCGTCACGCCCCGCAGCGTCCGCTACGGCATCGCGGATGCACTGATGCTCGGCCTGGTCGGGGTCGAGCGACGCGCACCGGTTCCCGGCGTGGATCCGTCGGGTAGGACGATCACGCTCGCCGGGGCGCAGCGATGAGCGCCCGGGTTCCGCAGTCCGGCGGCCGGCCGTGGGTCGCGGTGCATACCTGGATGCTGAACGACCCGGATGTCCTGCTGGCCGGCAACGCGGCCCGGGCCCTGTGGTTGTCGCTGCTGCTGTGGTCGGCGCAGGCGGGCACGGCAGGCGTCGTTCCTGCCGATCCGCGCCGGGTGGC
>CAMAWO010000013.1 GCA_945861925.1 Bifidobacterium breve
ACGCCGTGGGGGACGGGTGGTTCGTCGACGAGACGTATGTGAAGGTCAAGGGCATCTGGCGGTACGTCTACCGGGCGGTCGACCAGCATGGCCAGGTCATCGACGTGTACGTCTCCAAGCGCAGGGATATCGCCGCCGCCAGGCGGTTCTTCACCACAGCCCTGGCCGCGCATCGCTCCCCGGTCGAGGTCATCACGGACCGGGCACCGGCCCTGGCGAATGTGATCGAGGAGCTGATCCCTGCGGCGTTCCACAACACCGGCCAGTATGAGAATAACCGATGCGAATGCGACCACGGAAGACTCAAGGCCCGACTGCGGCCGATGCGCGGACTGAGGACCGAAAGGACGGCAAGCATCGTGATCCGCGGGCACGCGTTTATCCAGAACCTGCGGCGCGGCCACTACGAACTGGGTGTCGAGACCGCGCCCGTGTACCGGCTGGCGACCGCATTGGACGAACTCCGTCTCGCGATCTGAATGGTTCCGCCTCCGCCCACGATCCCACACGCGCTACGATCGCGTAACGCAACAGTGCGCTCGGGCGTGAGACCCTTGGGCGCTCAATCGCGTCGTGAGCGGGACGTGCGGCGCGGACATGGTGATGTCGGTGAACGAGGGAGTTGCATGTCCAACCTCTACGAGGAGCCATCGCTCCTTCGTCGGTCGGGCTCCAAACAGCGCAATGTCGCCGACGACAGTGACTTCTTCAGAAGTGCCCCGCTCATTAATGACGGCCCCGCTCCCGTCGACCATCGCGCGCGGGCCCAGAATTTGATCGCCAAGCAGGACATGCGCGCCAAGCCCCAGACTGGCTGGAAACTCTTCAGCCCGAGCACATGGAAAGGCCTTCGCGATACCGCGTGGGGTCGCAATAAAGCGGTCAAACGACAGGAGAAGGAACTCACCAAGCGCATGACCAAGCTCAACAGCGCGGTCAAGCCGCTGGACCCAAAGAGCGGATTCTTCTCAAACGCCACGTGGGATACCAAGACGGGCCGCGGGATCACTGGCGCCGAGGCGTCGCCCGATCCAAACCTGACCACCAGCGCCGCCTACGGCATGTCGCAGCAGGCAGCCGATGCGTGGGGCACGGCTGCCGATGCGCTGTCTACAGTAAAGAGCGCGGAGCAGGGCAGCCCGGAATGGAAGGAGCAGCAGGGTCGCTATCAGCAGGCGGTGGACAACAGCGGCATGCTAGTTCAGGATTTCCGCAACATGGTGAACCTGGCAGATACGCGGCCTCAGCAGGCTGTCGCCATGGATGGTGATTTGAACGAGGCAGGCGACGTGGTCGATGGACATGCCTGGCTCGACAGGCCGGGCGATGATGCGCAGGACACGGAGGGTGACGGCATCCCGAGCATCGTCCGCGAGGTCCTCGGCCCGAATGCTGGAGGGGCAGGGCCGCGACCGCCGGCGGGCGGATCGGCAGCTCGCATCAGCAGTCCGATCGATGACGGGCACGACATCGAGTCTGATGATGATGATGAGGAGTACCAGAACCCCACGGGCAAGGGCGGACTCACGCAGCAGCAGATGGATGCCTACATGAGGAAGATGTTGAACTGACCCGCACTCTTGCGCAGGGGCCAGCCGTCCAGCGGGTGATTCTGAAGGTCCGGCTCGATCGGTAATGCGCCTCTCGTGCGCTCACATGTGCCAAGGGCAGGGTTCGCGATGCGCGGCGTCAACATGCGAGACATCGAGCCCGCGTGTGGCCGTCACCGGCACTGCTTCACGCTCCGAGGCGATCTCGGGCTGCTCGCCGCGGATGCTTTCGTCGTCCTCACCGACTCCTTCGACACCGTCGTACGTCACTCGGAGAGGCGCTCGACGACCGCTATCGGGCGTCTCCCGAGTCGGAGCTGCGTCAATCCCCTTGAACCTACCTGCGCTCCCTCGGCATCGACGGCTGCGGGCATTCGATGCGGGAAGTATCGTCGTGCACCTCCCGGGAGGGAGAGCGCACGCTACCTGTCGGGGTTGGCAATCGTGACGTCGCGGACGAATGACTCGAGCTCAGTGTTGGCGGCGAGGAATTGGCGCAGGGTGCGGGCGGTCGCGCCGTACCCGGTGAACTCGGCGGTGGTCAGGCCGTCCTCGTCGTAGGCCTTGCGGAACTCAGCGAAGTTCTCGTACAGCCCTTCGACGATGCGTGGATCGACCGGGTCGTCGAGACGATGCACAGGCTCGATGCGGCTGGCGTTGATGCGCTGCTGCCAGCCGAACGGCGGGGAGATGACGACGTTGCCGCCGATGAACTCGCTCCAGTGCATGTGGTTGCGAAAGGCCGCCGAGAGCAGGCGGGTGCGGTAGCCGCGCTTCTGGTAGAGGCGGTGGGCCTTCTTGAACACCGCGACTCCTGCCCATTCGGTGATGCCGGGGTCGACGGTGATCTGGTCACGTTCAGCCGAGACGCGAACCCAATCGTCGGTGCGTCCGACCATGATCGTGCACACCGGACCCATGGTGGACACGTCGTGGCCCTCGGCCTCGCGGCGACGCAGGCCGCGCTCGACAGCCTCGGCGACGGCGAGCGCCTGCGCGAGGGTGAAGGAAACGGTCGCGTTGACGCTGACCCCGCGGTACGTGACCTCCTCGAACGCCTCGATGCCCGCGGACGTGACCGGGATCTTGACGATCATGTTGGGCGCGAGCGACGAGAACTCGACGGCCTGCTCGATGATGCCCGCGGTGTCGCGGTAAAGACGCGGATCGGTCTGGATAGAGAGCCTGCCGTTGACACCGCGGTAGCGCTCGAAGGCCGGCTCGAGCAGTGAGGCCGCGTCGACCGAGAGGCGCTTGACCATTGCCCAGCCGATCTGGTCCTCGGTGGCGACTGGGTGCTCGGCGGCGTACTCGCGAATCCGTCCGGCCCAGGTCGGCACATCGGCCTTGAGCGCGGACAGGGCGATGACGGGGTTGCACGTGGCCCCCACCGCGCCCCATCCGATCGCCTGAGTGAGCTCGACAGGATCCGCCGAGTCATTCCACAGGCAGGTCGGGGTGGTCCGGGTCATCCGCAGGAGCGGGGACTCGATAGTGCTCATCGTTGCCCTCCTCAGGACTGGGTTGGGAAGCCGAGGTTGATGCCGCCATGGCTCGGGTCGAGCCACCTGCTCGTCACGACCTTGCCGCGCGTGAAGAAGTGAACCCCCTCGGTGCCGTGGGCATGACTGTCGCCGAAGAGGGACGCCTTCCATCCGCCGAAGGAGTAGTAGGCCATAGGAACTGGGATCGGAACGTTGATGCCGATCATACCGACCTCGATCTCGTTCTGGAAGCGTCGCGCTGCACCCCCATCGTTGGTGAAGATTGCCGTTCCGTTGCCATATGGGTGGTCATTGATGAGTTGGACGCCAGCCTCGTAGGACGGCACCCGGACGACGCTGAGCACCGGTCCGAAGATCTCGTCGGTGTAGATGGTCATGTCGGTCGTGACCTGGTCGAAGAGCGTCGGGAGCAACCAGAAGCCCTCGGCATCGCCGTCGACGTCAATGTCGCGGCCGTCGACGACGAGGGTCGCGCCAGCGGCCTCTCCGGCATCGACGTAGGACCGCACCTTGTCGCGGTGCACGCCGGTGACGAGCGGCCCCATGTCGGTGCCGCGGCGTCCGTCACCCGTGCGGAGGGCGGGCATCCGCTCGGCGATCTTCGCCACGAGCTCGTCGCCGATGGGATCGACGGCGAGGACCACGGAGATCGCCATGCACCGCTCGCCGGCGGATCCGAAGCCCGCGTTGATTGCCTGGTCGGCCGCGAGGTCGAGGTCGGCGTCGGGCAGGACGAGCATGTGGTTTTTCGCGCCGCCGAGTGCCTGGACGCGCTTGCCGTTCTTGGTGCCGGCCTCGTATATGTACTGGGCGATGGGCGTCGACCCGACGAAGGAGATGCTCTTGACATCGCGATGCTCGAGGAGGCCATCGACGGCCTCCTTGTCGCCGTGCACGACGTTGAACACGCCGTCAGGGAGGCCCGCCTGCTTCCACATCTCGGCGATGAGCATGATCGCGGACGGGTCTTTCTCGCTCGGCTTCACGACGACCGTGTTGCCGGTGGCGATCGCGATCGGGAAGAACCACATCGGCACCATGGCCGGGAAATTGAACGGCGAGATGATGCCGACGACGCCGAGGGGCTGGCGGATCGAGTAGACGTCGACCCCGCTCGACACGCCCTCGGAGAATCCACCCTTCATGAGGTGCGGGATACCGCACGCGAACTCGACGACCTCCTGGCCGCGGGTGACCTCGCCGAGCGCATCGCTCAGCACCTTGCCGTGCTCCTCCGTGATGAGCGCAGCGACCGACTCCTTGTTGGCATTGAGGATCTCGCGAAAGGCGAAGAGCACCTGTGTGCGCTTCGTGAGCGATGCATCGCGCCAGGCCGGGAAGGCAGCCTTCGCCGCAGTGACAGCCTCGTCGAGCACTGCGCGGGAGGCGAAGTCGACCTTCTTCGTGACCTGCCCGGTGGCGGGGTCGTAGACATCGCCGGTGCGCTCGACGGCGCCGCTCCAGGACTGGCCGTTGATCCAGTGGGTGACGAGTGCGGTCATGGTCGCCTGCTTCCGGTAGGAGGGTCGGGACGAGTGTAGGACGAGTATGACTCAAAGACCAATATGTCTTTACAAAGTATGACCGACAACCTAACATTAGGCGATGCAGCTCGAGCTTTCCATCGATCGCGGAAGTCGCCTGCCCCTGTACTTCCAGCTCGCCCAGCAGCTCGAGGACGCGATCCGCGATGGTCGCCTGCGCCCCGGCGACCGTATCGAAACCGAGATCGAACTCGCCCATCGGCTCTCCCTCGGACGGCCCACCGTTCGGCAGGCCATCCAAGAGCTGGTGAGCAAGGGCCTGCTCGTTCGGCGGCGCGGGGTGGGGACCCAGGTCGTGGCAGCGCAGTTCAGCCGTCCGATTGAGCTCACGAGCCTGTATGACGACCTCGCTGCCTGCGACCATCGCCCGACCACACGCGTCCTGGAGCTGCGCTCGCTGAGTGCCGACGGGAGTGTTGCCCGCGCCCTGAGTCTCCAGGAAGGCAGCGCCGTGACCTACCTCGAACGCTTGCGCCTCCAGACCGGCGAGCCTCTCGCAATCATGCGCAACTGGATTCCTCATGGAGTGACTGACCTTGATGCCGACTCCCTGGAGACGAGCGGGCTCTACGAGGTGTTCCGGCGATCTGGAGTTCATCTGCGCATCGCCGACCAGCGGATCGGCGCTCGAGCCGCGACCCGTGCCGAGGCACGCCTGCTCGGTGTGAAGTCCGGGGTCCCCCTCCTCACGATGGAGCGAACCGCCTTCGACGACGCTGGTCGGGCGGTCGAATATGCGCAGCACTGCTACCGGGCAGACTCGTACTTCTTCGACACGACGCTCGTGTGCCGCTGAATTCCGGTGCCGATGGTGCTGGCGACCGATGGCGGCAGGGGGCATTGTTGCATTGACGGATCGCCGCGAGAGGGTGAGGGTGGCGTGATGAGGCGCTATCGCCGGTCGAGGCCACCCGGTCAGGCTCCGTCGGCGTTCGTGGGGTTCCGTTTCCCGCCGGACGTCATCCTGTTGGCGGTCCGCTGGTATCTGCGGTACGGCCTTTCGTACCGGGACCTACGTCAAGGCCAACGGCGTCTTCGTCTCCCAGCGCAGGGATATCGCCTCGGCCAGGCGGTTCTTCACCACAGCGCTGGCTGCGCATCGCGCGCCGGCGGAGGTCATCACCGACCGGGCCCCCGCTCTGGCGAAGGTGGTCGACGAGCTGATCCCGGCGGCGTTCCACAACACCGGCCAGTACGAGAACAACCGGTGCGAATGCGACCACGGAAGGCTTAAGTCACGACTGCGGCCGATGCGCGGACTGAAGACCGACAGGACGGCGTGCATCGTGATCCGCGGGTACGCGTTCATCCAGAACGTCAGGAGAGGCCACTACGAACTGGGGGTCGAGGCTGCGCCGGTGTTGCAGCTGCCGACCGCGTTCGACGAACTCCGGCTCGCGATCTGAAGGATGCCGCCTACGCCAACGATTCCGCACGTCTTACGCACTCCAAACGCAACACCGCCGGTCGACACGATGATCTCTCGAAAGTATGAAAGTGAGATGCGGTATGCGGCGGCTCGATTGACGGAATCGTGGGGGAGCCCTTAGGCGAGGATTCTGGTGGGGTGTTCGAGGAGGTCGAGGAAGGCCTTCATCCATTGGGCACCGTTGACGCCGTCGACGGGCCTATGATCAATCGACAGCGTGACCCTCATGACGGTGGCTACGGCGAGTGCGCCCTCCACCACGACCGGTTCCTGACGGGCCGCGCCGACAGCGAGGGTCGCGGCCTGGGGGGGATTGATGATCGCGGTGAACTCCTCGGTGCCGAACATGCCGAGGTTGGTGACGCTGATCGAGCCTCCTTCGAGTTCGTGCTGCTGGAGGCGCCCTGCACGGACGCGTCCGGCAAAGTCACTCACGGTCGACGTGACGACTCTGATCGGCATGGTCTCCACGGACCTCAGGACGGGCGTGACCAGGCCGTTGTCCGTGGCGATTGCGACGGCGATATCGACGCCGGCATAGCTGCGGACGGCGTCGGGTGGCCAGGTGACGTTCAGGGCCGGGACGAGCAGGTGCGCCTTGGTGACGGCCTTGATGACGAGGTCGTTGACGGAGATGCGCGTTGCCTCGCCCGCGTTGAGTTCCTCGCGCATGGCCGGGAGCCGGTCGACGTTGGCGGTGCCGCGCAGGTAGAAGTGCGGTGCGGTCTGCTTGCTCTCGGTCAGGCGTGCCGCGATTGCGCGCCGCAGCCGGGTGTGGGGAGTGTCGGTGAATGCGGCTGCGTCGGAGGGCAAATTCACCGCCGGTGCCGGTGCCGGTAGCCTGCCGGAGTTCCGTCGGGGGTGCGTGTAGAGCCGCGACCAGGTGCGGGGCCTGCTTCGGTTGATGCAGCTGAACTACCCGGTCGGCGGCCCCGTTTCTGCCCTTGGAAAGTGGCAAGGGGCCCTCGTGACGAACGCCTTTCTTTCGCAGTGAGGTTTCACAGCAGTGGTCAAGAAAGACGATGCAACCTGCCCTTCCCGGAGTTCAGGCATCAGACAAGGGCCAAACATCAAGCATCTTCCTGCTTCGAGGTCGTTCAAGCCATCGGCAACGCGACGTGAGATCCATAGGCAGCGCCGCTGGCTTTAGTGGGACCGACTTCTGCACCGTACGAACACGAGAGGGACACCGTTGAGAAGAATAAAAGTTAGCACGTGCTAAAAATGCACCTTTCAGCACGAAGCGCTCAATCCATGATTTTGACGGTTCCCCTTGACAATGCATCGGGTGTCGTGAAACCTATGTAAATTAGCACGTGCTAGATGACAAAGTCGATTGCCAGTGGAACGAGTGTTTATGACGCAAGGTGGTCCCATGCCGTCCTATCCGGACGCTCCGCTCGGGGTCTTCTACGACCCGCTCGCGTACGCCTCGTTCGACCACCCATATGACCTGTACACGACGCTGCGCGACAACGCTCCCGTGTACTACAACCCTCGGCGTGACCTGTGGGTGCTCTCTCGCTACGCCGACGTGAAGGAGTGCCTACGCAATAGCGAGATGTACGCAAATGCTCTTGGAAACGACATGGACGGCACCCACGACTCATACGGCCCCGGCAACCTGATCGCCCTTGACGATCCGCACCATTCCGTGCTCCGCGACATGGTACAGCCCAGCTTCGCTGGCCGCGAAATGCTGGCGATGGAAGCCCAAATTCGCGCCGATGCTGGCAGACTCCTGCGGGCGCTGGTCGACAAGGGGGGAGGCGATTTCGCCGTCGATATCGCCTTACCCCTCGTGTTCAGTACCGGGTTGCGTTTGGTGGGAGCCCCTATCGAGGAGAGCAAGTTCTGGCAGGATCACCTGCTCCGGTCCATGGCGCGCACCTTGGGGCAGTTCGGGATCCCAGACGATGCAGCCGACTCGAATCAGGAGGCCGAGGCTCACATCCACGAGGTGATCGCCGCTCGCCGGGCGGCCGTCGCGGCGGGTGACGAGTCTGACCGAGCCGATGCCATCGGCCAGTTGCTTATGGCCTGCGACCGAGGCCTGATCGATCAGGATGAGGCCGCGGGGCTTGCGCATCTGGTGCTGTCGGCAGCGACGGACGCACCGGCCGCGTTGCTGACGAACTGCATCGCGCTCCTCGACAAGTTTCCGGCATTGCAAGTGCACCTTCGAGACAACCCCAACGCCATCAAGGGGTTTGTTGAGGAGACGCTGCGCTACGATACCCCAGCCACGAACCTTTGCCGTCAGACCACGGCGGCCGTGAGCATTCACGGAGTTACCATCCCCCCGGACTCGCGCGTGATGATCCTCTTGGGCTCCGCGAACCGAGACCCACGGATGTTCCCCGATCCCGATACGTTTGATATTTCACGCCAGTACAGCACCGAGAACCGGATTCTCAGCTTCGGCGAGGGGATTCACGCCTGCATGGGCGCGCCTCTCGCCCGACTCATCGCTCAGGTGCTGATGGAGGAACTCGTTGCTCTCCTTGATGGCACCGAGGTCCGCGTTGTCGGCCTGCCCGAGCGCTGGGTGAAGCAGATGGTGCGCGGGTTCTCCCGCCTGCCCGTGAAGTTCGTCCCCGCGGGCGAGGTTCAGCGCATCACGAAGACGCACGCTTCGACCGCGCATCTGGAGTCCATCGACCACCTCAGCGCGCGCTTCGCTCTGGCCACCCGGGAATTGGAGACCGAAGTCCGGGTCGCCGCGAAGGCGGTCGAGGCCGATGGGGTTGTGTCGCTCACGCTCGAGGCCGTGGACGAAGCGCCGCTGCCCGAGTGGGAAGCTGGCTCTCACGTAGATCTCGTGATCGAAGGAGTGCCGACCCGGCAGTATTCGCTGTCCGGCAACCCGGATGACCGTCGCCACTGGCGCTTCGGGATTCTTCGCGAAGCGGATGGCCGGGGGACCTCGCGCTACATTCACGACCAACTCGCGGTCGGCGACACACTCAGGGTGCGGGGGCCACGCAACAACTTCCGGCTGGTTGAGTCGCCCACGTTCGTCTTCATTGCCGGAGGCATCGGCATCACACCGATCCTGCCAATGATCCGTAAAGCGAAGGCGATCGGAGCCGACTGGAGCCTGACCTACGGCGGGCGCAACCGGGCGTCGATGGCGTTCCTCGACGAACTTGCCGTATACGGCGACCAGGTTCAGGTCTGTCCACAGGACGAGCTCGGACTGCTCGACATCGACGCACTTGTGGGGGCACCGCGGGACAACACCGTGGTCTACTGCTGCGGGCCGGAGCCACTGCTTCGGGCGGTCGAGGTCCGGTGCGCGGACTGGCCCGAGGGGGCCCTACACGTTGAGAGGTTCGTCGCTAAGCCGCTCACCGAGCCGGTACTACGCGAGCCCTTCGAACTGGTGATGCAAAGGAGCGGCCTGACGATCACCGTGCCCGTCGATACGTCCATCCTTTCCGCTGTTGAGGAGGCGGGTGTGACGGTGCGGTCATCGTGCACCGAGGGGACGTGCGGTACCTGCGAGACGGCTGTGCTGGCAGGCTCGCCCGACCATCGTGACTCGGTGCTCAATGAGGAGGAGCGCGGGGCCGGGAACACGATGATGATCTGCGTGTCTCGATCCCGTACGCCGCGATTGGTGATCGACCTGTGAGGTACCGGAAGTTCGGCCGGACCGGCTGGCAAGTGAGCGAGATAGCGTTCGGCGGCTGGCAACTCGGCGGCCAGTGGGGGACGGTCGATGACGAGGAATCGATCGCGACTCTTCTGCAGGCCTTCGAACGAGGCATCAATTTCGTAGACACCGCAGAGATGTACGGCGAGGGGCGAAGCGAAGAGGTCATCGGGGAGGCGCTGCGTCGGTGGACCGGCGACAAGGTGTACGTGGCCACGAAGGTGCGGCCGGTGCAGTGGCCCTCGCCAAGTGAGAGCGATCCGCTCATGACCGGGCGATACCCCGAATGGTTTGTGCGCGAAAACGTGGAGAAGTCCCTACGACGCCTGGGCGTGGAGCGGCTTGACCTGTTCCAGCTGCACGGCTGGTTCCCTGATGGCGTGACCAACCTCGACTGGCTCGAAGTCCTCAATGCGCTTCGTAAGGAGGGCAAGATCGACCGGATCGGTGTCTCCATCCGTGACTACCGCCCGCAGGATGGTCTCGAACTGGCGAGATTCGGGCTCGTGGAGTCGCTGCAGGTCGTCTACAACATGTTCGAGCAGCGCCCTCGAGAAGAGCTGTTCCCTGCCGGGGCGGCAACAGGCTCGGCGTTCATCGCGCGCGTGCCGTTGGACTCCGGGTCCCTTGTCGGCAACTGGGACGACGCTACCTATGCGAGCTGGCCCGAGGACTCCGTTCCAGCGTGGCTGTTCCGCGGCGAACGGTTCGAGGAGACGCTGCGCAGAGTGCGCGCCCTTCAAAAACTGTGTGCGCCGTTCTTCCCGACACTGGCCGAGGCGGCCATGCGGTTCGCGCTGTCCTCGCCCGAGGTCAGCGCAGTCATCCCCGGCATGCGCACTCCCTCGGAGGTCGACATGAACGCTGCCTACTCGGATGGCGAGCCCTTCCCGGACGAACTCCTGCGCGACCTTCGCGATCATGGCTGGCCCCGAAACTTCTACCAATGACGGCGGGGTTGGGCTTCGAGCCGGACGGACCGAATGCGCAGGCGCGAACCGTGCTCGCGGCCAGCCAGAGCGACGGCAGCCTGCCCATGTGCGAAGCGCCAATCGGCGATTCTCGTCAGGCGCAATGGGCGTGGACTGCCTTTATGGGCGAACGCGAGCCGGTGGCGAGCGTGCAGGACCGCTTCATCGCCACGCCGACCGCGGAGATCCCTATTCGCGTGTACACCCCTGAAGGCCAAGGACCGTTCCCCGCGCTGGTCGCTTTCCACGGCGGGTGTTGGATCGTCGGCAACATCGAGGTCTCAGATCGTCCGCACCGCAATCTCGCCAACGCGTTAGGGTGCGTCGTGGTCGCGGTCAACTACCAGAAGGCACCCGAGCACCGCTTCCCAATTCCGTTGGACGACTGCTACGCGGGATTCGTGTGGACGGTCCAGCATGCGGAGGAGCTCGGCATCGATCCCGGCCGCATAGGTGTTGCTGGTGACAGCGCAGGAGGCAACCTCGCTGCCTGCGTATGCATCAAGGCGCGGGACGGCCGCGGGCCCCTGCCAGCGGTGCAGGTCCTCATCTACCCCGCGGTCAACCCCAATCTGGACACCTGGTCCGCACGCCACTTCGCAGAGGGCTACGGCCTATCGACGCGCGACATGGAGTGGTCGTGGCGACAGTACGTGGAGGATCCCGCGCTCTTGGCCCACCCGCTGGTCAGCCCGATACGGGCCGAGTCGCTCGCCGGCCTCCCCCCGGCCGTTGTCGTGACGGCGGGCTTCGACGTCCTGCGCGACGAGGGTCTCGCGTATGCCGATCGGCTAGAAGAGGCTGGTGTAGCGGTGCGACGACTTGCCTATAACGGCACAATCCATGGCTTCATGTGGATGCGGGCCGCGGTCGAGGAGCAGTCGCGGATGCTCAGTGACCTGGCATCCGCTCTCGATCCGTGGACCTCGCCCGCACGATCGGACGGCTGAGTTAGTGGCGGATGCCCGGGGATCGGGAGGTCCCGCTCGATCCGGCCCGGTGGATGGCCGACTACCTGGCCCGGGCGGTCTCATCGGCAAGAGTCGACTGGTGGCAAGTCAAGACCGCGCTGCAGCGATTGAGTCCTCGTGGTTATCGGTCATGAAGGTTGACATCCCGAGCGACTCACCACGGTTGCAGCTGGGGCGGATGGCCGACGACCGCGCCCTGGCACGCGTCAAGAACGGGGGCGGCCGACGTGTGATCCGTATAGGCGACCCGCGACTCGTCGCACTTGGAAATCCTCTCGCGGCTCGGCCACAACGGCCATTTCGCCGTCTAGCATCGTCATTGTGATCTTCAACGTAGAGAGCGGAGAGACCACACGCCAAACCGCTAGCGCGCCCGGCCACGGACGTGAGCCGACCATGGCCGACGTTGCCGAGCACCTCGGTGTGTCGAGGCAGTTAGTTTCTATGGTCTTGCGCGAGCAGCCCGGTCCGAGTGAGCGCACGCGCGCGCGAGTGAAGCAGGCAGCCAGCGATCTCGGCTACAAGCCACATGCGGGTGCCCAGGTCCTCAGGAGGTCGCGCAGCACGCAGATCGGCGTCGCCTTTGTTCCGGGCTATTGGGTCGAAGGCGAGATCATCGAGGGGATGTACGCGGAGGCTGCTAAATCCGGATACGGCCTCATGCTCAGCGCGCAGTCGCTGCACCACAGCACTGAGAGAGCTTTGTCTGAACTGCAGGGTTACCGATGTGCCGGCCTCATCACCATCGGCAGCACGATGAACCCAACAGAGCTAGGGGAGTTTGCCCGGGCGTCGTCAGTGCCCGTGGCGCTCGTGGGTCACGGAACTCGAAACACCGCGTACGACGTGATCCAGTCGGCAGGTGCTGCCGGTATCGCCCTCTGCGTTGACCACCTCTGGGAGTTGGGCCACCGTGACATCGCCTACATAGACATCACATCGCTTCCCCCCTCTGGAGTGCGCCGCCGTGGCTACCTCAGCGCATGCCGGCGCCTTGGCCTTGAACCCCGCATCGAATCATCGGATCACCCCTACCCCGAAGATGGTGGGGCGATTGCGGTGCGGTCACTTCTCGAACGTAGCCGCATGCCGACCGCGGTCGTGGCCGTCAACGACCAGTCGTGCTTTGGCGCAGCAATGGCGCTCCTTCGCGTTGGGTTGAGCATCCCCGGTGACGTTTCGATGACTGGTTATGACGACAGCCGGTTAGCGGGCGCATCATTCTTCGATCTGACGACCGCCCGCCAGGATGCGACGGCTCTCGGCACGCGGGCGGTGAAGTCCATTCTTAGACGCATTGAGGACCGGTCCCTGGTCGCCCAAGAATCAGTCATCCGAACCAAGCTGATCGTGCGCTCGTCGACCGCGGTGCCTCGACGGAAGTCGGCTCCTCGATCAGCGCGCCGGGGCTAGCAAACGGCCACGGTGCAGCACAGGCGACACGCTCATGAATTCGCCCGAGTGGTGGAAAGAGCGCGGTAGTGGCTGATGCGGAGTTCGTTCATTACCCGCAAAGCGTCTCCATCATCTGGCGATGTCGGGCATCCCCGTCAGGACATCTCATAGCCTCCGTCGACGTTCAGGGATTGACCGGTGATGTTCCTGGCAAGAGGTGAGGCCAAGAAGGCGACAGCAGCACCGATGTCCTCCGGGGTCTGCGGTCGACGCATGGGGATGCTCTCCAAGGCGATGTTCCACGCTTCCTCGATGGTCACGTTTCGGGCCAAGGAGATCTCCTCAAGCTCGATCTCCCACAGCCGCGTCCGCACGATGCCGGGGCACACGCAATTGACGCGCACATTGAACGGAGCCAACTCGAGCGCGAGTGCCTGAGAGAACCCGATCACGCCGAATTTCGTTGCGCAGTAATGGCTCATGTTGGCCTTTCCTGCGCGGCCGGCTACCGAGGAGATCGACACGATGCTTCCATGGCGGCGTTCCTTCATCTGAGCAACGAAGGGGCGAGTAGTGCGTTGCACTCCGGTGAGGTTGACATCGATCATCGATTCCCATGTCGACTCGTCCATCTCGTCAAGTGGAGAACGTCCGGAAGTCCCGGCATTGTTGACGAGCAAGTCCACCGCTCCGAACGCATCGACGGCTGCGGCGGCGAGCGCGTCACATGATGCGCTGTTGGTGACGTCATGCCGGACGCCGATGGCACTGATGCCCCGGGCGGTAAGGGCCGCAGCAGTCTCAAGGGCCCGCGACTCGGTGAGCGACGCCACGACGACCGACGCTCCGAACAGGCCCAGCGACCGCGCGATGCCTGCACCGATGCCTTGCCCCGCTCCGGTGACCACCACAACCTGGCCGGCCAGAAGCGAGGGCGTTCGGGTGTCAGGCATGGCGGGGTCCTCCCAGGTTTTCATGTCAAGTTCTAGCACGTGCCAAGTAACTGGAATATATAGAGAACGCCCGTGCTTGTCGATGGTCGGCTAGGACGACGTCCAACGCCGACGCATCGGGCTTCGGTTATCGAATCGTTATCGAATTCTCGAAATTGTTAAGACAAAGTGCTTTACAGGCATTCCATCGTCTAGCATATTTAGCACGTGCCAAGTAGCTGACTCGGTTCACGAGCGGCGGACAGTATTTCGAAGTGAGGGTGAGCCATGGACGTGTACGGACCGGTCTCATTCCAATTCCGAAGTCCCCTGACGAGTCTGCTGTCCGCCCCCCAACGACCACGGAGCCTGTGATGAAACTGGGTGTCTACAACGCGATCCTTCATGACCGTGCACTTCCTGAGGCCTTGAAGGTCGTAAAGGCCCTTGACCTTGACGGGCTCGAGGTGAACACCGGCGGGTTCTTACCCCCCGTGCATGTCCCAAACATCGATCAGATCCTCGAGAGCGATGCGGCTCGGGATGATTTCCTCGCAATCTTCGCCGTTGAGGGCCTCGAGATCCTCGGCCTGAACTGCAACGGCAACCCCCTTCATCCGAACCCGGTCATCGGTGACGCCCACGCAGCCGATGTCGTGCGGTCGGTGAAGCTCGCAAACCGTCTTGGACAGCACCGAGTTGTGACGATGTCGGGCCTACCTGGTGGCGAGCCCGGCACGAAGCACCCAAACTGGGTGGTCAACGCCTGGAACTCCGGAGGCCTCGACGTTCTGGACTACCAGTGGGAGGTGGCTGCCAAGTTCTGGTCGGGGGTCGACGTGCTGGCCTGCGACCTTGATGTCAAGGTCGCGCTTGAGCTCCATCCCCAAAATATCGTGTTTAATGCCCAGTCCATCCTCGAGCTCCGAGAACGCATCGGCGCCACCAACATCGGAGTCGAACTGGATGCATCCCACCTGTTCTGGCAGCAGATGGACCCAGTCGCTGTCGTCGACTACCTCGGTGAGGTGGTCGTGCATGCGGCAGCCAAGGATGTCCGAGTCAACGATCACGCAGGCATCAACGGGGTGCTCGACAACAGCTTCCGTCGGCTCGACCCATCGGAGCACCGCGTCAACCTCGGTGGAGATGAGTGGGCCAACGAGTGGCCGAAGGAGTCCGCCTGGGACTTCGTCGCAGTCGGCAAGGGTCACGACTCTGACTACTGGGCGCTCTTTCTTTCGGCGCTCAATCGAGTCGATCCCAACATGATGGTGAACATCGAGCATGAGGACACCTCGCTCGGACGGATCGAAGGACTTGAGTACGCCAGTGCTGTCTTGCTTGAGGCAGCCCGCAAGGCGGGGCTGCGCTGAAACTCCACACTTCGTGAATTGTGTTGAACCTCCATTCACCGCAGGGCGCGAGAACCCGGCTCCACTGACGGAACCCGGGAAACCTATGGAAAGGGAATGCAAATGAAGTCACTTAATATGGTGGGGGTGGGCTCCAAGTCGCCCGCCTCCAACCTGCTCAGGCTCAGCGCCGCCGTGATAGCGGGCGGCTTGCTGCTGGCCGGGTGCTCAAGCGGCACCACCGCAAGCGATACCCCCGCCGCCAGTTCCGCTGCTGCCTCCGCTGCTGCCCCTGCTGAGGGTTCTGCTGCGCCGACTGAGGCTGCTGCCGGCTCGGGTACAGCTGCCGCTCAGCACGTGTGCGCGATCGGTGGTGCGGATGCGTTCTTCGCCGTGCTCAAGAACGGTGCTGACCTTGCCAGCCAGGCAGTCACACAGGCCGGCAACGAGTACACTTGGATTCCGCTGCCAAACTACGACAACATCGGCCCGGACATGGTCAAGCTCATCGAGCAGGCCGTCGCTCAGGGCTGCACCGCGCTGGGCGTTCCCGTCTGGGACGCCGCCGCTGAAGCTCCCGCGCTGCAGGCCGCGACCGATGCTGGCGTGAAGGTCTTCATGTACAACTCCGGCCTGCCACACCTAGCTGACAAGGACGGCAAGTGCGAGGCTGGCGAGAACTGCGTCAAGGCCTACGGCTACTACGGCACCGACGAGTACGTCGCCGGTCTCGCGGCAGGTGAATACTTCGCCACCAACGGCTCCAAGAACATCCGTTGCGTCAACACTCAGCCGGGTGCCGTCAACTGGCAGCAGCGCTGCGGTGGCCTCGTTGAGGGTGCAACCGCCGCTGGTGCAAAGGCCGACCAGATCAAGCTGCCGCCGGAGACCTTCGGTGACGCGGCCGCCATCTCGGCAGCCGTTCAGGCCGAGCTGGCCAAGGATCCGACCATCGATGGATTCGCAACCGGTTCCTCGGCGGATGCGGATGCGGTCCAAGCGGCCCTCGATGCTGTCGGCTCCAAGGCCCAGACGGGCGGCTGGGACGTCTCGGAGAACGTCATCAATCGCATCGCTGAGGGCAAGCAGCTCTTCGCAGTAGACCAGCAGGGTTGGTACCAGGGCTGGCTGGCCGTGTCGCAGGCATGGATGGGCTCCCAGTACTCCGTCTACCCGGCATCCCCGGTCATCCTCACAGGTCCCGCTCTCATCACCAAGGATAATGCCGCGTCGGTTCTCGCTGGTGTGAGGGACGGCTACCGCTAATCCGCTCGCGAAATAAGGTGGGGGTGGGCTACTCACTGGTGGCCCACCCCCACCGACCTCAAGACGGCCAAGCACGGATGACGGGAATTACGATGGAGGAGTTCAAGCATGGATAGATTCACCGCGTTGACTCGTCGCCCGGAGTTCGCGGCCTTGATGGGCACCGTTGTGGTCTACGTGTTCTTCGCGTGGTTCGGGCGTCCGATCTTCACGACCGTTCTCGTAACGGGCGGCTGGGTCAATGTGGCCGCCGAGCTGGCCATCGTCGCGCTGCCGATCGCCCTCGTGATGATCTCGGGTCAACTTGATCTCTCCGTTGGCGCAAACATCGCGGCCGCAGGTATCACCTACGCGTTGCTCTGCGGGCACTTCGAACTTCCAGACGTGATTGGTCTCCCGGCTGGCATTCTCGTGGCGGTGTTCTTCGGCTTGGTCAACGGCCTGATCGTGACTAAGACCCGGGTATCGTCATTCATCGTCACACTCGCGATGGCGTTCTTCATCCGTGGCCTTATCTTCGGCGTGACGAAGCTGATCGTTGACAACGTCCAGGTTGCCGTTGAAGTTGCACCCTGGGTCAAGAACACCCTGGGCGGGCGCATCTACCTCTCCTACGAAAACGCCATCTACGTCGCGATCATCATGGCGATCATCGTCTCGTGGATTCTGTACAAGACAGTTTTCGGCAACTGGGTCTTCGCAATCGGCGGAGACGAAGTCTCGGCGCGTGCAGCCGGCATCCCCGTCGATCGTGCCACGATCCTGTTGTTCATGGGCTCGGGGTTCGGCGCTGGCTTGTTCGGTGTGATCTCCGTCGCTCTATACGGCAGTGCTCAGGTGTCTTCTGGTCAGGACAAGGTCTTCTACACCATCATCGCCGTTGTCATCGGTGGAGTTCTCCTCACAGGTGGCTACGGGTCCACGATCGGCGTGATCTTCGGCTGCCTGACCTTCGCGATCGTCACGACCGGCGTGAACTCCACCGACTGGGGCGGTGACTGGTCGCTCCTCATCATCGGCATCCTCCTCCTCGTCGCGGTCCTCACCAACACCTGGTTCCGCAAGGCCGCCTTGTCGACAGGACGAACCAAATCCACGCCCACGAACGTCGAGGCGGACGATGCTGCTGTCTCGGATGACACGACCGTCAACAAGGAGGCCAACTATGCCTGAACTAGGTGCTCCTCTGATGAGCCTCGATAACGTCTCGAAGCTGTTCGCCGGCTATGAGGCTCTCGGAAATGTTTCCCTGGAAATCTACCCCGGCAAGGTCCTATGCCTGCTCGGAGACAACGGAGCCGGCAAGTCCACGCTCATCAAGATCCTTGCGGGATTCCATCAGCCGACCTCAGGAACGATGGATTTCAACGGCGAAGTCCAGCAGTTCAAGAGCCCGCGCGACGCCTCCGACCTTGGGATCGCCACCGTCCATCAGTTCGGTGGAACGTTCCCGTTGATGAGCCTCGGTCGATCGTTCTTCGCGGGCGTGGAGCCGACGAAGGGAAGGGGCCCTTTCAAGCGGTTCGACCGCAAGTTCGCGAATGGCGTCGTCGTTGAGCAAATGCAGCAGATGGGCATCACGCGCGTGTTCGACGGGGAGAGGCTGGTCGGCAGTCTCTCCGGCGGCGAGCGACAGGTCTCGGCAATCGCCCGAGCGGTCTACTTCGGCGCCAGCCTGCTGATCCTCGATGAGCCAACTGCAGCACTCGGTGTGAAGGAGGCTGCTCACGTGCTGCGAATCATCATGCAGGCGAGGCAGCGCGGAATCGCCGTCGTGCTCGTGACACACAACGTCACGCATGCGATGACCGTGGGCGACCATTTCGCAGTGCTCATCCACGGACGCAGAGCCGACTACTTCGCCAAGGGAGAGCGAACCCGCGAGGAGATCACCGACCTCATGGCGGGCGGCGAGGCGATGGCTCAGCTCGAGGAAGAACTCGCCGCCCTCTCGGGTGCAGACGACCCGAGTCACTAACGGTTCGGGGTGGCCCAACACGAAGGGCCAGCCCGAACGCCTCACCTTAACAATCGAGAGGATCTTCAATGTCTGATCTGCGTGTCGGCGTCGTGGGTGCCGGCCTCATGGGTGCTGACCACGTCGTTCGCATCCAGAAGCGGACTGCAGGTGCCACAGTTTCCGCCGTCATCGATTCGGACGCGCCGCGGGCCGAGGCTGCCGCGCAAACAGCAGCGGGCAGTGCCACCTTCCCCAGTCTGACCGCCGCTATCGAGGCGGACTCGATGGACGCCGTTCTCATTGCAACCCCGGGCCAGTTCCACCTTCCCGACTTGCTCGTGGCACTGGAGGCGAAACTTCCGGTTCTGTGCGAGAAACCACTTACCCCCGAACCCGAGTCGGCCATCAAGGTCATCGAAGCTGAAATAGCCGGAGGCGCGAAGCTGATCCAGGTCGGCTTCATGCGCCGCTTTGATCCGGGGTACATGGAACTGCGTGACATCGTTGCGCAGCAGCTTTACGGAGACCTGTTGGCCCTGCGGTGCCAGCACCGAAACCCCTCAGTGCCCGAGGGATACACCAACGAGATGCTCATCAACGACAGCGTCGTGCACGAGCTCGACGTAGTCCGATACCTCACCGACTCGCCAGTCGCCGCAGTTGATATCAGATACCTCAAGCGCAACACCAGCAACTTCGAGCACCTGCACGAGCCGATCCTCGCCTTCCTCGAGACGAAGAGCGGCGTTGTCGCCGACGTCGAGATGAACGTCTCGGTCAAGTTCGGGTACCAGGTCAAGACGGAAGCGGTGTTCGAGAACGGTGTCGTCGAGATCGGCCGCACATCCGGCACGACCGTGTGGAGCGAAGGCAGGTACTCGGGCACGGAGCACATGACGTTCAAGACCCGATTCAAGGAGGCCTTTGAGAACGAACTCCAATGCTGGGTCAATGCAGCGAAGAACGGCACCATCGACGGACCCTCGGCATGGGACGGCTACCTAGTGGCCGAAGCGTGCAAGGCCGGTGTGCAGGCAATCCAGACCGGAAAGCGCGTCGAGGTCAACTATCTCCCAAAGCCCGACTTCTATGAATAGGAGGACCCATGGTTCGCATCGCCCTTGATCCGACGCCGTTCCACCACACGAACTCACTCCTGGAGTTTCCGCGAGTGGCAGCTGAGTGCGGATATCAGTGGCTGCAAATGACACCGCACCCCGACATGATCCCGTTCTTCGGGCATCCGAAGGCTGACGACGATCTCGTGCAACGAATGAAGAAGGCATGCTCGGCCGCCGGTGTCGGGATCGCATCCGTGCTCCCAGTGCTGCGTTGGTCGGGTCCCGACGAGGACGCTCGAGAATCCGCGGTGCGTTACTGGAAACGGGTCATCCAGATCACGGTCGACCTCGGCGTGGACATGATCGGGACCGAGTTCAACGGCCGACCAGAGAAGTCGGAGGAGTCAGAGCGGGCGTTCTATCGGTCGATGGAGGAACTCGTCCCGATCATCGAGCACGAGGGCTTGAAGGTCTACATCGACCCACACCCCGACGACTTCGTGGAGAACGGCCTGGCTGCCTGGCGAGTTATCCGCGGTATCAATTCACCCAACTTCGGCATGGTCTACGTCGCCTCCCACACTTTCCACATGGGTGAGGAGCCGCTGAACATCATGTCCGAGGTGGGAGGGCGGATCGGTATCGTCCACGTCTCCGACACGATGGACCACACCGGTTCCAATGGCCTGCGATACATCACCAATCCGCCGGGCAACGCTGTTCGCGTTCACCAGCACTTGAGGATCGGCGACGGTGACGTGAACTGGACTGAGTTCTTCGCGGGGTTGAAGGAGATTGGGTTCCTCGACCGCGACGACACAGTCATGTGTTCATCCGTATTCGCAGAGGACGAAACCAATGCTGCCACAGCCGTCTACCAGCGAGAGACCATGGAAAAGTACATCGACGAGGTCAACGACTAGTCGCACTCCGGGAATCCATGAACCACGGCAGGCGCGCTGCACTCATGGAGATCGACCCGGCGGCAGTGGCGGGCGCAGTCCATCGGGCGGTGGCACAGCGCTTTCCGTTGACCCTCTTGCCAACCTGAGTGGAGCGGCGTGCCTCAGCTACTTTGAGCGCGGGCCTGGGGTTGGTGCCTCACACACTTTGAGCGCGTATCCCGCCTGATGGTGGAGGTTTGCCCGATGGAAGACAAGATTGACTTGAGTGCGAGAAGGCAGGTCACGAACAAGCTTCGTGACGCGTATGGCAAGGCGTCCAAGACCGACAAGGCCCGAATCCTTGACGAGGTGCAGGCAGCTACCGGGGTCGCGCGTTCGACGGCGAGAAGGCTGCTGTCGGGGCCGCGCCTCTCGGATCCGGCGGAGCAGGCCGACAGGCGGCGGCTGCGGCCTCGCGCGTATGGGGACTCGGCTCGTGAGCTCCTGGCTCACGTCTGGAAGCTGATGGGGCCTCGTGTGGGAAGTACTTCGTGGTGATGCAGGTTGAGGTGACTGAGCGTGAGGACGGCGTGATCGAGCTTCGACCTCAGGTCCCGGTTCCGGCGAGCCAGGCCTGGTTCTGGACCGACGCCTGGCAGAAACGCGAACGCCAAGCCGACGAGGATGTCGCAGCTGGTCGCGTGACGTCCTACGACGACGGCGAGTCCTTCCTGGCGTCGTTGAGCGACTGAGGTGCGGTCTGATCGCACAGCCAGCTTCGAGACGGACTGGGATCACCTGAAGCCTGAGCACCGGCGAGAGTTCAGGGAGGTTGTGCGTGCCAACTTCGTCCCTGCCTGCGACGCCTGGGCGACAGCACAAGCCGCTCGGGAGCACTACGTGTGGCCGAAGTCCCTGGGCGTGTCGGCCATCGTGAACGGCGGGGACATCATGGAGATGACATGGAGCTTCGCGTCACCCGAGAGGCGTGCGACGTTCCACCTCGCCCGTGAGGACGGGAACTGGGTGTGTGTCTGGCGCCGCATCGGCGACCATGGGGTCTTCCGCATCCCGTAGGGCCGGTGCGTTTCGAATAGGACACACGCTGCTAGGAACGCTTGGTACTCTCAGCTCACTGGACTTCGAGTCCGTCGACGAGCGTCGAGTCCCACCCAGTTGTCTCGGCCGCGTAGTAGGCCCGCATCGGCCCCACCTGCCGCTGCTTGCCCAGGTCGGTGCGGAAGAACGTGGTGCCGTTCCGGTCAGCATTCGACAGTTCGATTGCCATCTTGAGAGCGGCCCCGGCTTTAGGTGCACCGCACCCGCGAGCCTGTGGAATCATGTCACCATGACTTCTCGTGCCCTCGTGCCAATCGCGGCCTTGCTTGCCACCCTGCTCGCCGCCAGTCCTGCAGGCGCCGCGCCCGGCGGCGCCTACCGGACCCTTAGCGCCAGTGAGCAGTCGGCGCTGGTGAACAACAAGGCGTACATCCCCTCAGGGCTCGGCCTCACCGACTCGTACGTGCAGGACTTCCCGCCGCAGGGCCTCGAGGTGCTGCTGTGCTACGACGCCGCCTTCAAGCCCCTGATGCTGCCCAAGGCCCCCGGGGCCTGGTTGGCCGCGCAGGGCAATGGCGGTGTCGGCATGGGCGTCTACCTGTACGAATACCCGGACGACAAGGCCGCGAAATCCGCCGGCAGCGCGCTGATGAAGACGAAGTGCGCAGCCAAGGGCGATGACCCGAAGGCGGGCCTGCAGCAGTCGCAACGCAGTCTGCCGAAGAAGAGTGGCTCGTCCGGCATGCTCATCACCACGACCATGAAGGACGACGGCGACTTGGAGACCGACGTGCAGGCAGTCCGCCAGGTCGGCTTGGCCGTGCTCAAGGCGAGCGCCGTGGTCAACGGGGGCCCGGACTCGCCATTGGTGAAGAAGGCCAGCGCCGCAGTCGTGAAGACCCTGGACCAACTCACTGCCGACTACGTGAAGGCCGCGAAGCGCTGAGCCCACCCCCAGCGCATGGGGAGCGGCCCGCGGAGAGTCGTCCTTGACCTAGATGCTGATTGCGTGAGCCGGCAATGAGTGGATCCGGGCACCGCGTTGCGGGCGTGAACTGCGCAGGCGGACATTCTGTGGTGGCATTGCGCCGAAGTCATCGTCGGTGCGAGCGAGGGGTTGTCGAATGATCATGCGCCAGCGAGCACGGGCGATCATCGCCGCTTCCGCGATGGTCATGCTCGCAGCATTCATGCCCCCGCCCCTCGCGGCGGCATCCACCCCGATGGCCCCGGGCGCAGACGCCACGGTTTCGGTGCTGCATGCAATCCCGGCTGGTCTCGGCGCTGATGTCGTCGATGTCTACGCAGGACGAGCACTCATCATTGATGACCTGACCCCGGGGACGCTCAAGACCGTCAAGCTGCCGGGCGGCACCTATGCGCTCACCGTCCTTCCTGACGGCCGGGCGCTAGGCACTGCCGCCCCGCTGCTTCGTGCGCCACAGACCAAGGTCCCTGCGGGCGCCAACGTGACCGTCACCGCGAACCTCGATGCTGCGGGGAGGCCGGTTCTCAATGCCTTCACCAACGACACCTCCACGGTCGGACGGGGCATGGGCAGGCTCACCGTTCGCCATATCGCCTTCGCTCCAGCGCTCGACATGCGGAACGCGGGGAAGGTTCTCTTCACCGACCTGCAAAACCCTCGGCAAGTCGACGCGGGGCTCAACGCCGGCAGGTTTGCCCCCTACGCGACCATCGCGGGCACGCGCGATGTCGTCCTGCGACCGACGCCCATCACCATCGTCAACAAGCCTGGCACCCTTGACATGGGGACCAACACCATCGTCTACCTCTGGGGTTCAGCGGTCGACGGGTCGCTGCGTGCAGTCGTCCAGAATGTACGGATTGACCTGCAGTAGCGCTCCACTGAACCGGAGGAGCAGGAATTCGTTTGCATCAAGTCCCCGGCGGCGGTGACCGTCAGCAGCCCGACAGTGTCGTCGTGGCCGAACGGAGTGACGAAATTCGCCGTCAAGCACTCCGGATCTGGGAATCCCTCAATTGACGATTGCCACCCGAAGGTGGCCGCAAATCTGACGTGGCAGTGCGGATCCGTAAGTGCCAAGGCCGCCGCGCGGGGCGTCGGCTCCTTGGTCTTCGAGGCCGGGGAGGTCGACTCGCGAGGGTTCAAGGGCACTGTTGGGTTTGGCGAACACAGGGCGTGCGGGATCGTTCCCGCCGGGCCAGTTCTGCGCGGTTCGAACGACGCCACCCAACTCAGGGGGGCGAACTGTCCATGAGTGCGCGATGCAGCGCTCGGACGTGACCAGCTACGGCTTTCAGCGCGCTCGGGAAACGGACTGAAATTCAGTGGTCCCCATGAGTCCCTCCGTTCGCATTGGACGCCTTCCGCGTTGGTCCGCCCACCGCGCTACTTGCGCCAGATCGCGGGGCGGATCGATGTTTGCCATCCGCACGTTCACCAGCCACGCCTCGGCGTCGCATCTCCTGCAGTAGGGGCGCTTGCCCATCTGGTGCGCGACGAGCGTCATGCCCTGCTGAGTTCGGCAGCGGGCTGTGAGTCTGTCCGGTAAACGCGTTAACGGCGTTTGACCTCCTTCATCCCCTTCGGGCGCTTGTCCGCTTTCCAGCCTCGAGTCGCCCGACCTGACGCCTCACCACGATGCCGGTGCGGGGGCCAGATCTCCGGTGCAGTTGGTCGCGCCACCAGCCAGTGTCTGCGGATGCCGGTGACCGGGGCGCTGTCTTGCCTTTGGGTCAGGTCCGTTCCGCTGCCGCGTGCACAAGGTCCGTGGCGGCCTTGATCGCGCGATCGCGATCGCTCGCGGTGAGCAGCGCGTCCCTATAGTGGCTGCCCGGCTTCATGTCAGCAAGCGACTTGAGCTTGCGAGCCAGCTGGGCGTCGACGCGATTGAGGACCGTGACCGCTGCCGTATGGTCTTGCCCCGCGTAGCGCTCGCCGAGTGCGGCCCCACAGATTGCGTCACTGGCTGCTATGCCGGCAAGCACAGCAACCCCTATGGCAACGTTGATTGCCGGACCGTCTTCCGTGGCCGCAATCTGGGCGACTTCGAGGTACTTCACGGCGATCCGGCGTCGACCCGCGGCCTCCGCCTTGGTCATGGGGCGAACGGGAACTCGTGTCGGGCTCACGCGGTAACCAGTGCGGCACCCGCGGAGACGTTCCGGATGACGGACTCGATGGACGGGCCGTGAACAGTCACGCAGTCTGCCAACCACGAATCGACGATCGGCTCCTGGCGCTCAACGACTCTCGACAGTTCACTATCGCTGAACACCAGGTACTCCATGCGGTTGCCGGTCCATGCCTGCACCTGGTCATCCAATCGACTCACCTGCTCGCACCACACATCGTCAGGTGCTGCAGACATGACGAACAGCACGTCGATGTCACTTGCCGGACCCGCCTCACGTCGGGCGAACGACCCGAACACGGATACGTGGACGGGTCGGGGCTCCATCCGCGTCGCATGCTCCCCGATCCGGGCAAGGATCGCCGACCGAGCTCGCGAAGCGCTGACCACGGCATCGGCGAGGACGTGGTCCCGGTTGAGGCGGTACATGTCTCCCCGATTCGCCGGAGTGGCGAGCACCAGTCCCTGCTCAACCAGGCGATCCATGGCAAGGGCCAGCCCTGGCCGGGACCCGCGGGGAGCCAGTCGCGTCACCTGAGCCAGACTCAGACTGGACTCAGTACCAGCGAGGACCTCCAGCACGGCGGAGTCCAACGTCGGAATCAACGAGTGGAGAGGGGACGTCAGATCCATGCCCCCCACTGTGACAGCATTGTGCGTGGTTGGCAAGTATTCTGTCGCACGTACTACTATTCTCACATCTGGGTGAGCGCTGGCGTCCAGGCGATCGACCGCGCACAGGTCACCAGATCGTGCCCGTAGCGGGTCCACGGCGTCCCATGTACCGGACAAGTCTCACAGCCCGCTGCCCAACTCAGCCGATGGCGTGGGCGTCGCGGGGCCAGCCGAGCGGACCCTGGCGGCATGCTCGCGAGCCGTGTGCGCGACGGGGATTCCGAGGCCGAGAGGTGATTCTCCCAACGTTGTGGAGATTGCCGGGTGCCGCCGGCCACACGTGTCGCAGGCTTCGCGGGTTGAATGCGCGCAGGAGCGACCGCGTAACGGTCTTCGTGCGTGACCACCTACTACGCGATAGACGACCTGTCCGAGCGCTGGGGAGTAACCCGGCGCACCGCCAATGAATACGTCCGCCGGCACGGCTTCCCGGCTCCGCTGGCGTTCAGCGGCCGCACTCGCCGCTGGCCGATCGACGAAGTCGACGCCTGGGAGGTCGAGGAACGCCAGAAGCGCCGGGCGGGGCGGAGTCCGCGGCCCGCGTCGAGGAAGACCGACCTGGCACCCGTGATCGTTCGGCGTGCGGCATGAGCGGCGTGGCGCCCGAGCGAGGCGCGATCTGGGTCACTCCGCACGGCGTGCGAATGCTCATGCCGAAGAAGGACGCGGCGAAGCCGTACATCCGCCTGGACTACACGCTGGCGGGAAAGCGGACCCAGCGCACGGCCGGGCGGGCCGACAACTGGCAGGAGGCGTGGTCCATTGCATCGGGAATCGACGACGAGATCGCCGCCGAGCTGGCAGCCGCCGACGGCGAACCGATCGCGCTGACCGTCAGGATGCCGGCCGAGAAGTGGGTGAGCGCCAGCCATCGGCGTCGGGGCAGCGGCTGGTGTGGAGCGTGCTCTCGGGAATGCTCCACTTCGGGGTCGATGCAGGCATCGTCGAAGGCGCTATCCGAAAGATCCTGCCGACGCTTGGGGCCTTCCGCCGGCGTTCGGCGGACGTCACGGTCGACGCGACGGATCCGGACTCGGCGGAGACGACCGCCGCACTGGACCTGCTCGACGATTACGACGACGAGCGCCGGTTGTCGTTCATCAAGCTGGACAGCGCGCCCGGAACCGAGGACGTCCTGCGTCTCATCGGCGCAATCGCCGAGCCCCGCACGTACTCGTCCACGCATGCGCGCAAGGAATACACCGCGCCGGCTACTACAGCGTGATGTTCCTCGTGGCCGCTTTCTGCGGACTTCGCCAGGGCGAGATCTGGGCGCTTCGGGGAAAAGATGTCGACGGCTTGGTGCTCAACGTGGACCGGCAGCTGACCTGGGTGAAGGGAAAGCCGCATTTCACGCTGCCCAAGGGCGGCAAGCGAAGGCAGGTGTTCATCGAGGAGACAGTCGAGGGATTCCCGCTGCGCGCGATGCTCGAGGCGCGGTCAGCGGAGGTAGGGGTCAACGGCCGGCTCTTCCCAACCCCGAAGGGAGGGCTGTTCCGGCGCAGCAACTTCGCACGGGACGTCATGGGTCCGCTGAGGGCGGCCGCATGGCCGGGCACGCGGTGGACGGCCGCGTTGACCTCCGCGCACCACGCGATCGCGGCAGCGTTCGCGGCCTCGACCGTGACCGGGCTCTCGCCGAGAACGGCCAGCGGGACCAGTAGGTCGGCCTTGGCGTAGTTCACCAGCGCCTCCACGATGCCCTTGGACTCCGGATCCGCGGCCTCGCAGAAGTCCGGCCGGAACCGGTAATGCGTCGCGAACCGCACGTAGTCCGGCGTCGGGATCACCCGGTTCGCGACCACGGCGCCCTTCAAGCACGCCATCCGGTCCGCGAGGACCACCTTCGGCACCCCGCCGAGGATCTCAAAGCACTCCGCCAGCATGCGCAGCGTCGTGGCCGCGGTCTCATCAGCGGCGAACCGCACGAACCGGAACCGGCTCCACGGCACGACGGCGCAGAACACGTGGAGCCCGAACTCGACTCCCCAGTCGATCACCAGATGCTCACCCGGTGACCAGACCGCCGGCCTGCGGCCCGACGACCTCGACTGATCACGACGCCACGCACGCTTCGCGTCCGCGACCAGCCGCCGGAAGTTCCGGTCCGACCCCTCGTAGCCCGCCGCCCGAGCGACCGGCAGCAGCCGCTTCGCGGAGATCTTCCCCTCCGAGGCGGCCACCTTCTTGCTCACCAGGTCACGTACGACCTCAGTGTTGGACACCCTGGCCTTGCGTGCAGACAGCGGATGCCCGCTCATCCGGGCCAGTTCCTCAGTCACGACCTTCTTCACGGTCCGATGCGTCGTGCCGCAGATCTGCGCGGCACCGCGATACGACCCGACCAGCCCGTAGGCGGCGATGACGTCCATACGTTCCTCTCCCGACTTCACAATGGAGCTCCCTGAGCGGTGATCTGGTTGCAGGTTGGCGCCGCAACCGTCACCGCTCAGGGCCCTCGAACACGGCAACGACACGATCAGCCGTGCAGGGCGGGGACTCTCAGATGGCCACCAGCGGATCCCTCCACATGGCCAACAGTGGGTACTTTTTCATGGCCACGGACAGCTCCTCCGGCTGCCGGTGAGGGCGTGCACGGTCCACCTAAGTGTCGAGGTCGCAGCGTGAACCCACGTACGGCCCGGACGAGCCAACGTTGATGTCGGTTGGGGAAGGTGCGGATGGTTGAGGAGGCCGCCAACTCGTGCGTCATCAGCTGAAGAGTGCATTCGTGCGTGCCAAGCGGGTGTTGTTCGCGTCTCTCAGAACTGCGACTCGGGCGGACTTACGATGCGACCACCGTGCAGATCACGGCCCGTTGCCGATCCCTCACCACACGGATCGTCGCGGATCCCATCATTGCTGTCGACTTCGTCGGTGAACAGCAGGTACTGCACGAGTAGTTCCCCCATCGGGCCGATGTGCTGCGACGACACCGACGGACCGTGGATTGTCGGCGTGCGGAGAGACACGAACCTGTCTGTCGCGAATGCCTTGCTCAACGAGGCGGCGGCAGACCTCGAGGGCGGATACGTCCTAGTCGAACGTACTCCGACGAAGGTCGTCATCGTCACCACCAGTGGACTGCACGTCGGGTTCGGCCTCGAGTCGAAGCGTTCTGATCGCATGCGTGAACCAACTTCTGGCCGGGCAGAGCGCCGAGGCACGCCTCCTCAACTGATCGCGGGCCACAACGGCGCCAAACGACTCAGCGGATGCCGTCAGGCATCGTCAGACGAAGACCCTGGCCGTCCGCGACGATCGACTCTAAGTAGGCATGCGTGTCGTGCATCTGCGCATCCGACCGCTCGAATGTCGACCAGTCCACCGCCGCGGTCCACTTCTGCGCGAAAGCCAGAACCGCAATCAGCTCCTGACCGGCCCCAGTCCCGCGTGATTGCGCCGACAGGGCCGACAGGTAGTTGCCCCTGAACACCGTCGGGATGATGATGCGCCCGTACCCTCGGTTCGACAGCTCCGCGTTCGCCATCATGCGCGAGACACGGCCGTTGCCATCATCGAACGGGTGGCATTCGGTCAGCAACACGGACATTGCAACGGCTCGCGCGAAGGGATCGAAGAGCGGTGCGATGAGCCCGAACCCCTCTTCCAGAGTTCCTCGTACCAGTTTGGACGACGTGAATATGTAGTCCCCGACCCGGTTGTCCTCGTCCTTGATCTCGCCGGGTCGCTTCTCCGGCCTGCTGGCCATCAGGACGGCATGACGCGACTGGAGGATGTCAATGAACTCGCCCGCATGCTCTGGGACCTCCGATCGTTCTGGCCCCGTTATCAACAGGTAGGTGCTCGACACATCGTGAGCATCCTTAGGACGCCCGGCCGGGACCTCCTCATCGACGATGATGCGCAGCGCCTCGTCAATGGTGAACGTCGTGCCCTCGATGTAGTTCGAGAAGTACGCCTCGAAGAACGGCAGCCATGCATCTCGTCCCGCGATGGACGGAGCAGGTACAGCAATCGGAGCTTGACTCTCGAGAGTCGTCAGCGCGGACGAGACGATGTTCAGCACTCGCTGGTCGTACGGTCTCCCGCCCAGCCGCGCAGCCAGTCGCGCGGATTGCGGGCGTTGTGTGGGACGCGCGTTGCCTTCTACAGCGTCGAGGAGTTCCCGTACTCGTCGAACGGCCGACTGATCGAAGGAGCCGGCTATGACGTTGAGTTCAGTGCGGATCTTTGCGACGTGCGGTGCACCTCTGCGCGCCATCGACTCAAGGGCGTTCTCCACTGCCTCTCTCCCAGCAACATGCGCTCCAGGCCGTCCCGCTGTCGGCATGTTCTCCACGAGCCGACGGGCGTCACCGGACAGGTACAGCCCGGGCGGGTAGTCGAAGTCGCCGGGGAGGTTGCCCGGGGCGTTGACAGGGGTGATGGTGTACGCGCCAACGACCAGCGGTGTTCGCCGCTGGTCACCCGCACGCGCTATGAACAGGTGCCCATCTCGCGGCTCACCGTTCTGTAGCGCGGTCTGGCCGCACAGGACCCCGCCTGGCCACACGGCCGCGAGGATCTCGCCAAGGTGCAACTTCACGCACCTCTCGGGAGGAAGGCTTGCTCCTACTATGTAGGCGGTCGGGAAGATGCGAAATGCATTCCCTGCCTGAGCTTGCCGATGCAGGCGCTTGCGGGATGCCTCGTCCTGGGCGAACTCAAGTTCGCCGGCAGGTGAGGGTGTCCGGATCATTACCTTTACCCCTCCAAACCTGGCATCAATGTCCCGCAATGCATGAGAAACACTACTATCATGTCCCGTATTATCCGCGATATTACCGTTCCGGATTGGCCCTGCTTCGTCCGTAT
>CAMAWO010000014.1 GCA_945861925.1 Bifidobacterium breve
ACGTCATAGTGACCGGTGGCCGAGATTCTGCCTGCCTCGCTCGCGGTCAGCGTCACCTCGCCACCGAAGGCTGTCACCGCACCAGCGCCCTCGTAGACGGCGACGCCATCGGACGGGTCCCAGAGGCGATTCGCGCTATCGGTCAGGTATTGACGGGCGACCGCGTGGTCACTGTCGAATGATGCGGATGCATCGAGGAAGCCTTGGACGATGGCCGACGGCACCATCCCAGGACTCGGGCCTCGGGCGATGACGCGAATGAACTGGTCCTCGCGATTCGTCGAGATCTGATCACCCTGCCTGATCGGTCCCGAGGTTGGCACCTGGGCGACGATGGACGAGGGCATCGTTCCGCACCCAACGAGAAGGAGGATCGGCGCGCCGGCACTCACCCACCTCAGCCACGGGTGCCTCATGTTCCGGACTCCCCAGAGCCATTCCCACCGGGGTCCACTGTCGACCACCGGCCAGGATCGAGTCGTCGAGGCGTCCCGCCATTGTCGGTCCCGTCGGGCATGCCCCACCTGCCCTTCTGCGGGAGTCCCCGCCGGATATCCTCTGCGACGGAGGGGATTTCCGCGCCAGCATTTTTGCCTGTCGTCGAGTCATCGTGCTGGTCAGCCGCTGGTCCTCCCGGCTTCACGAGGCTCAGCGGTAGTGGAGATTCGCCGATGGGTCCGCGAACCTGGCGCGGCAGGGTGAGTCTGAAGCAGGCGCCCCGCCCCGGCTCACCCCAAGCCTCCAACCAGCCACCGTGGAGACGGGCATCCTCGAGCGAGATCGAGAGGCCGAGGCCAGTTCCGCCGGTCGTACGCGCTCGCGCCGGGTCTGCGCGCCAGAATCTATTGAATACCAGTGAAGACTCCCCAGGCCGCAGCCCGACCCCGAAGTCCCGAACTGTCACGGCGACGGCCTTGTCGTTGCAACCAACCTCAACATCGACGCCGCGCTCACCGCCATGCTCCACTGCATTGTCGATGAGATTGCGGACGATGCGGTTGATTCGGCGGGCATCACCGTTCACGGCGAAACGCAGGTCATCATCAGGCAAGGCGTCACGAGCACCGCCCGATTCCGCATCGGATGGCGCGCCAGCATGGATTGCGGCGCCTCCCCCCTCGGAATCGTCCAAGAGTCGAAGATCAGTCCCAAGCCGATGTGCAAGGGGTAGGGATCGATCGATGACCTGACGGACAAGTTCACGCACATCGACATGATCTGCCTCGAGTACCGCGGCGCCGGCATCGAACCGGGAGATCTCCAGAAGGTCGACGAGGAGCGCCTCGAATCGATCCAGTTGGGCCTGCAGCAATTCGGCGGCCCTCGCGGTCGAGGCGTCAAATTCAGCGCGATTCTCGAACATCACGTCTGCGGCCATTCGGATGGTCGTGAGCGGCGTTCGCAGTTCGTGGGAGACGTCCGATACAAAGCGCTGTTGCACCCGGGACAGGCCCTCGAGTTGCTTGATCTGCCGCTGAAGGCTGGCGGCCATGTCGTTGAACGAGGCGGCAAGTTGAGCGAGGTCGTCCTCGCCCTTCACCCGGACCCGTTCCGACAGGAACCCGGCCGAGAATCTGCTCGCGGTCTGGGCAGCAGCCCGCACCGGAGCCACCACCTGCCGCGTGACGAACCACGCGACGGCGCCAAGCAGTCCCACGAGCAGGACACCTGTGAGGATGACCGCACTGCGAACGAGGTCGAGGGTCTCCTGCTCCTGAGCGAGCGGGAAAAGGTAATACAGCTCGTAGGGTCCGACGGTTGGTACGACGAGCGGCGCGCCAACGACCAGCCCGGGTACGCCGGGACCGTCAAGGAATCGAATCTCCGAGTACGTCCAAGACTGGCGCTGGGATGAGACCACCGCATCCCTCAGTCCTATCGGAACACTTGAGACAGCAACGAGGTTCGTTCCGCGCTCCGGGGCGTCTGCCGCATCACCCGAGGAGAGGAGCAGCACATCGAACTGGCCAGGGGATCCGGCGCGGGCGGCGAGAGCGCTCACCACCGAATCGACGAGGCGGGAGGCTGATGGAGTCGTGAGGCCGGTATCGGCCGCGTCGAGCAGTCGCTGGGCTTCACCGAGACCGGCGGCCGCCTCCCCCACCGCGATGAGGTCCTTTGAGCTCAGCAGGCCGATGGTGACGCGGGAGAGGAGGGAGAACCCGAGGACCATCATGACGACCGTTGACAGCACGAGCGTCGACGAGGTCACCCGCAAGAGCAATGATCGCCGCCATAGTCGCCGCACCCATCGAGGGCCCGCGAGCATGGCGTGCATCCAAGGCATCAATTGAGGAGTTCTCAGGTCGGGCCGGCCTTGTAGCCGACACCACGAACAGTCAGGACGATTTCAGGTCGCTCTGGATCATGCTCGATCTTCGCCCGGAGGCGCTGCACATGCACATTCACGAGCCTGGTGTCGGCGGCATGTCGATAGCCCCAGACCTCCTGAAGGAGGACCTCACGGGTGAACACCTGCCCGGGACGCCGTGCCAGACAGACGAGGAGGTCGAACTCAAGGGGGGTCAGCGCGAGCACCCGGCCGCCCCGCGACACGGTGTGCCCGACGACGTCGATTATGACATCTCCGATCATCAGCCCCGAGGATGGCGCATCATCATGACGCCTCACCCGAGCGCGGATCCTTGCCACAAGTTCCTTGGGCTTGAACGGTTTCACGATGTAGTCGTCGGCCCCGGATTCGAGCCCAACGACCACATCGACGGTGTCGCTCTTCGCAGTGAGCATGACGATAGGCACCCCCGATTCCAGACGGATTGCCCGGCAGACGTCGATACCACCCATGCCCGGCAGCATGAGATCAAGGAGGATCACATCGGGCTGGGTCTCACGAAATGCCTGGACGGCAGTGGCACCATCGGCACAGAACACCGGCTCGAACCCCTCGCCGCGCAGCACGATGCCGAGCATCTCAGCGAGCGCGAGGTCATCATCGACAACGAGGACCCGGCCACGGGTTGCCATGCCTGGGGGGACGCTCATGGTCTTATGTTGTCACCCTGGGAGGCCCAGCATGACGAATATGGCTCCGGGAGCGTTATTGACCGCGTGAGCGACGATCGACACCCCGAGGGACCCACTGCGCGCTCGCGCCACGCCAAGCACGAGGCCGATCGCGATGAGGACCCCGAGTCGGACCGGCTCGAAGTGAAACAGGGCGAACGCCACAGCCGTGATGACAACGGTGAGCGCGGGACGCACGCCTCGTTTACGCAACCCGGCAAAGAGGAGCCCCCGGAAGGCCAACTCCTCAGCAATCGGGGCACCGACAACGAGCATCAGCCCGAAGCCAATAAGTGCAAAACGGTTGCTCTCCGCCACGATAGATCGGGCGACCTCACCTGCGGCGGAGTCAAATTCACCGAAGATGGCCGTGCTGATGAGGGTGAGCACCGCGGCGAGGACCAGTGCGATGACTCCGGTCACGACACCCCAGCCCAGCTCATGCCGGGTGAGACGCAGACCCAGATCAATGTGGGGACCATTCCCCCGCAACCTGGTGATGAGCATCGGCCACCCGGCTAAGCCCACCCACCCAGCGAGTCCGCCAGCGATGACGGTGACGCCCTTGGGCGCGCCAATTGCCTCCAGCAGGCCGCCCACGACAAGTGCGAGGAGAACGGTGAGGCCAAGGGTGATGACCACATCGCCGAGGCCCCAAAGTGGCCGCCGAAGCTGGCGACCATCGGCTAGGGCCTCGGTGACAGTTGTTGGGCAACCGGCGTAGTCCGCAGGCGTGTCCATACCCAGACGCTACCCCCAGGGTCTGTCATTCGCTCCGGCGTGATCACCTGCTGACGTCAAGCAGAAGAAAGGGCCACCCCCGCAGGAGTGGCCCTCTCTCACGATTTGCGTGTACGTGAATTAGTAGCGGTACAACTCCGGCTTGTACGGGCCAGCCACGTCAACACCGAGGTACTCGGCCTGCTTCTTGTCGAGCTCGGTCAGCCGGACACCCAGCGCATCGATATGGAGTCGCGCAACCTTCTCGTCAAGGAACTTGGGAAGCACGTAGACACCCAGGGGGTACTCATCGATCTTCGTGAAGAGCTCAATCTGGGCGAGAACCTGATTGGTAAACGATGCCGACATCACGAAGGACGGGTGCCCGGTGGCATTGCCGAGGTTCAGCAGGCGGCCCTCCGACAGCATGATGATCGACTTGCCATTGGCGAAGGTCCATTCGTCAACCTGCGGCTTGATCGTCTTGCGAACGATCCCCGGGGTGGCGGCCAGGCCCGCGATGTCGATCTCATTGTCGAAGTGGCCGATGTTGCCGACAATCGCCTGGTGCTTCATCTTCGACATCTGCTCCGCGGTGATGACGTCGTAGCAGCCGGTTGCCGTGATGAAGATGTCTGCGACGTCAAGGACATCGTCGAGACGCGCCACCTGGTAGCCGTCCATCGCCGCCTGGAGAGCGCAAATCGGATCGATCTCGGTGACGATGACTCGCGCGCCCTGGCCGCGAAGTGAGTCTGCGGAGCCCTTTCCGACATCGCCGAAGCCACAGACGACGGCAACCTTGCCGCCGATCATGACATCGGTCGCACGATTGATGCCGTCGATGAGGGAGTGGCGGCAGCCGTACTTGTTGTCGAACTTGCTCTTGGTGACCGAGTCATTGACATTGATCGCCGGGAACATGAGCCGACCCTCGCGCAGCATCTCGTAGAGGCGATGCACGCCGGTCGTGGTCTCCTCCGTGACGCCCATGATGCCCGCGCCGATGTTCGTCCAACGGGTCGCGTCTTCGGTGAGGGTGCGTCGCAGCGTCTCGAGGACGACGGCATACTCCTCGGAGGTCGACTCATCCGGGGTCGGGACGACGCCCGCGGCCTCGAACTCGGTTCCCTTGTGGACGAGCATCGTGGCATCGCCACCGTCGTCAAGGATCATGTTCGGACCCTTGCCATCCGGCCACATGAGGATCTGCTCGGTGCACCACCAGTACTCAGTCAGGCCCTCACCCTTCCAAGCGAACACCGGCACGCCATTCGGTGCCTCGACGGTGCCCCCTCGACCGACGACAACTGCCGCAGCGGCATGGTCCTGGGTCGAGAAGATGTTGCAGGACGCCCAACGTACATCAGCTCCGAGATCGACAAGCGTCTCGATGAGCACCGCCGTCTGGACGGTCATATGCAGCGAACCGGTGATGCGAGCACCAGTGAGCGGCTTGGTGGTGCCAAACTCGGAACGCATTGACATGAGGCCGGGCATCTCATGCTCGGCGAGACGAATCTCATCGCGGCCGAACTCGGCGAGGGCAAGATCAGCGACCTTGAAGTCGGGGGTGCCATCGGATTTGAACACAGTCATTCGAAACTCCTCGTGAATAGGTCTATTCCTGGATGTGGATCGGGAAGTGGGCAGACGTCACGAGGCTTCGATGGTCCGCAGCGATGCTGAGTCTGCCAGATGTTCCGCAAATATGCACATTCACCGGGCCGGCAGGTGACGTGTCGCGACCTACGGTGCCGCGCCGCGATCGATATCCGGCTCAAGGAAGATGTAACGAGCCGACGGGACGGCTGCCCGAAGCGCGGCCTCCGCCGCATCGATGTCGGCGGCAATATGCAGACCGGTATCGCTATGTGCAACCGCGATCTTGGCAGCGACGAGCAGCTCATCCGGGCCAACGTGCAGTGTTTTCAGGTGAATGACTCGCAGGACCCCATCACTCGCCTCAAGCGCCGCCTCGATAGCGATGACCTCCTCAGGGAGGGCCGCCTCCCCGACCAGCATGGCTGCCATCTCCATTGCCAAGAACACCGCAATGACCACGAGCAGGCCACCAACTGCCATGGCACCAACGCCATCCCACACACCGTTGCCGGTGACGACCGCGAGGGAAACGCCACACAGGGCGAAGAACAGGCCAACGAGGGCTCCTGCATCCTCGAGCAGGATCACCGGGAGTTCCGGCTGTCGTGACTCCTTCAAGAATCTTGCAAAACTCCGGTGACCCTTCGCCTTTCGTGCCTCATGCAGGGCAGTTCGAAAGGAAAAGAACTCCATGACGATCGCGATACCGAGCACGAGGAAGGCGATCCAGGCGTCCTTGACTTCATCGGGATGCTGAATCTTGTGCAGCCCCTCGTACAGGGAGAAGAGCCCACCTACGAGGAATAGGACGACTGCAACAATGAAGCCGTAGATGAACCTGCGGCGTCCGTACCCGAAATTGTGAGCAGCATCGGCGCCCTTCTTGGAGCGTTTATTGCCGATCAGTAGCAGGACCTGATTGCCGGAATCGGCGACCGAGTGAATGGCCTCGGTGAGCAACGATGAAGAGCCGGTGAACGCAAACGCAATGAACTTGCTGATCGCGATCCCGATATTGGCGAGAAGTGCGGCGAACACCGCACGCATGCCACCTTCAGTACTCACAACAACACATCCATTCTCACCGCTTCAGCCGCCTGCCACCAACGCAACGAGGCCCGGGGCGGCCACCCTAGCCGCCGAGTCATCGTGCGGAAGGATTGCGGCCGTACCCGGATTCAGCACGACAGATCCGGTATCAGTCGTGATGGTCGCCGCCCCCTCGATGGCAAGGCACAGTCGAAAGCGACCCTGTCGCATGATGACCTGAGCGGCGTGCTCGTGCATTCCCGTCAGTCCACGTGCGAGGAGTGCCTCAAACGGCGCACCCGGTGGTGCGATGATCTCGCCAACGCGACGGCGGAGCACCTGGGGTGACGCTCCTAGGTCCAGCGCCTCGATTGCTTCATCGATGAAAATCGGCTTGGGCGTGAGGCCAAGCCGCAGGACATTGTCCGAGGTCGTCATGACCTCTAGGCCAAGTCCCCTGATGTAGCTGTGAGGCACGCCAGCAGGCACGTAGGTCGCCGATCCCACGTCCAGGCTCACATGCGCAAGCAGCGCAGTGAGGAGGGCCCCTTTGTCCCCGGGGTATGTCGAGGCGACGGTCTCGTAGGCCGCGCATTCGATGGCGGGCAACCCTGCCTCCCTCGAGGCCTCGGGCAGCTGTGCCACGGCCTCCTGCAGGCCTTCGGCGGCCAAGAGCGCACGAATCGCCGCGATGCGGTCACCCGTTGCGAGAAGTTCCGCCCCCACGGCTGCGCTCGGAATGCGCGAGAGTACCGCCACCGCCTCAACATTGGAACGCCATCCGACGAACGCCTCGAACGGCTCGATAGCGACGATAAGTTCCGTCTTCTCGTTGCCGTCCGCGAGGATCTGGGGCCCCCCATTCGCCTGTTGGTCGCTCCAGCGCCGGCGTGCCAGATCAGCCCCTGGATGGACCTGTACGGAAAGCGGCTGGGCCGCGGCGAGCAACTTCACGAGAAGGGGTATCTCGTGGACATCGAACATGTCGGCAAGGGTGGTCCCGGCCTCCAGTCCCGATGGAAACACGACCGGCGAAGGTGCGGACGGATGCGCGCCAAACCACAACTCGGCCTGCGGGCGTCCGGTCGGACCTCCGCACCACGGCGCCAGACCGTCGACGATGCCCCAGCCGTAATCCTTCACTACTCCACTCACGACCGTAACCATGTACTAGCCCTTGCGCGCCTCGTCGAGGAGCATCACCGGGATGCCGTCACGGATCGGGAACCTCAGCCCGCACACCGTGCAGACGATCTCGCCTAGGTCTATGTCGAGGGTGACGTCGCCGTGAGCGGGGCAGGGGCAGGCAAGGAGATCCCACAGCGCCGGGTCGATCACAACCGATTGATCGAGTGCCGCGGCGCCCTCGTTGCTCCCATTGAGCCCGGGGGCGGTCATCCTTCCTCCCGCATCAGGGCGAGCACGCCGTCACGAATCTCCGCCATCGTGTCCGCGTCAGACGCCTCCGCATTCAGGCGAAGCAGCGGCTCGGTATTGCTCGGTCGGACATTGAACCACCAGGTGTCCGCCGTGAATGTCAACCCGTCGAGCTCGTCAATGCTGACGCCTTCGCGACGGCCGTACACGTCTCGAATCCTGGCCGTCGCCTTTGCCTGGTCTGTCACCTTCGTGTTGATCTCGCCGCTCGACGCATATCGATTAAATGACTTGAGCAGGCTCGAAAGGGGTGTTCCCGCAGGGGTTTCACCGAGCGCAGCGACCGTGTGCAGTGCTGCGAGCATCCCGGAATCGGCGCGCCAGAAGTCCCTGAAGTAGAAGTGACCCGAGTGTTCGCCACCAAAAACAGCGTCAGTCTCAGCCATCGTCGCCTTGATGAACGAATGACCAACTCGAGTGCGCACTGGCACGCCACTGTGTTCGAGCACGACCTCCGGCACCGCCTTGGAGGTGATGAGATTGTGAATGATGGTTGACCCCGGGTGCTTCGCGAGTTCGCGCGTGGCAATGAGCGCAGTCAGGGTCGAGGGGCTCACTGACTCGCCGCGCTCGTCGATGACGAAGCAGCGATCGGCATCACCATCGAAGGCGAGGCCTAGATCTGCCCCGGTCTCGCGCACCCGTGCCTGAAGGTCGACCAGATTCGCCGGCTCGATCGGATTGGCTTCGTGATTGGGGAAGGCTCCATCAAGTTCAAAGTACATCTCAATGATGTCAAGCGGCAGCGCCGGGAGTCCTACGGCCTCGCCGAGCACTGCCGGAACCGTGTACCCACCCATCCCATTACCGGCATCGATGACGACCTTGAGGCGGCGAATGCCAGAGACGTCAACGAGCGAGCGCAGGAAAGCCGAGTAATCCCTGAGCATGTCCTGCTCCCGAACCTCCCCGAGGGGCCGGTTCGCCGGCACAGGCACCGGGCCCGCTTCAATCAGTTCGCGGATCTCGCGCAGTCCGGTGTCCTGCCCCACAGGTGCCGCACCCGCACGACACAACTTGATGCCGTTGTACTGGGCCGGATTGTGGCTCGCCGTGAACATTACCCCGGGGATGTTCAGGTTCCCGGAAGCGAAGTACAAGCCATCAGTGCTGGCGAGGCCGATGAGGATGACATCGCATCCCTGCTCGCGAACCCCCTCGGAGAACGCTGCCACGAGATCCGGTCCCGATGGGCGCATGTCATGACCGATGACGACGACGCCGGGACCGCCATCTTCACCAGCAATCCCAAGAACCCGGACAAATGCCGCGCCTACGTCATGAGCGAGGTCTGCGTCGAGTTGATCTGGGACGATCCCGCGAACGTCGTAGGCCTTGATGATGTCATCGAGTTTTCTCACGTGCATAACCTACCGAGCGAGGTCGCTGTCACTACTCTCAAGAACCCGTAGGTGCCCTCTTCTCGCCACTTCGACCGACCCACTGGGCAGGTGATGCCGCCCCTCCTGCTCCGGAGAGTACCTCGGACGAGCCGCCTGTCGGACCGCATCGGCAAGCGCCGCTAGATCATCGCTTGTCGGCTTCAGCGCATCGGGATTCGGACTGATTCGAACGATCTCCCAGCCACGTGGAGCCGTCATCCGCATGCTGTGCATGTCGCATAGGTCATAGCAGTGGGGTTCGGCTGCGGTCGCAAGTGGCCCGACCACCGCAGTTGAGTCGGCGTAGACGTAGGTGAGCGTCGACACGGCGATCCCCTGGCATGAGGGCTTGGAGCAGCGTCGGCGAGACATAGATCGCACGGTAACGCTCCGAGGGCATCAGAGCACGCGGACTCGCCGGAGGACCTTCGCTCGCCGGCGTCAGCGCAGCAATGAGCTACCTGATAGTCAGGCCGAGATCTTGCTCCGCAACCGGAACCGTGACCGTGTCGCGCAGCGGCAACCACGGGTACCCGGTCACGAGGTCGCCGTACTCGGAGACTTCACGAACTCGGTGGGCGACGAGAACCGGACCGGACCCGTCAGTCGGCGTGACGATTGCAGTGAACCAATCGATGCCAGCCGGGGGCTCCACTGCCAGCCACTGGACGTAGCCGGCTGCGATCTTCACCCGCTGGGGTTTCGTCGGAGTCGAGAGTTTTTCACCCACGCGATACGGGAGGAGGGTGACATCAACCACCGCGTCCTCCGTGGGTGCCGTGATCATCAAATTGACGGTTGTGGCCACGCGTACCGGCAGGCCGCTCACGGCGCTCGTGTCAGAAAAGGGCTGCGTTCCGGCACTGTAGGTCGTGTCCTGCTGAGCCTTCTTTCCACCGATGAACTGTCGAACCCCGGCTACAATGGGCGTATCTGATGTGAGTTCAAGGGTCACCGGTTGCTGCTCGGTGACGAGCGACATGTCGATGCTCGCGACAGTGCCCGCGGCCACGCGGATTGAATCGCGGTCGGCTGGCGAAAATGCTCCTGCGGCAGAAAGGATACGCACCTTGACATTCGCGTCATCCTCGCCCGGAGCCACGACTGAGAGAACCCGAGGTCCGTTGCCCGGTAGGACCCCCGGCACGTACACCGTCGTTGCCGGCATCGCTGCAGAGGGGATCCAGTCCGTGCCGATCGACTGCAACCCCAACATCTGATCGTCGTCAACCGTGGCGCCGATGCGTCCAGTTCTCACGACGACGTGCACAGCGGTCGCCTTGGTTCCCGGCACGAGAGCATCAAGTCTCACAACGAGGCGGCGCTCGCCCTTCACGACGAGACCTCGCCCCGCCGGTGCCTCGATAATGCCATCTGGGCCGTGAATGATGATGTCGACGACCGCCGAGTTCTCATCGGGGTTGACGAGAACCACACGTGTCTGGCGTCCAGCAATGGCGCCTCCGCCCACGAACCAGAACTCCGTTGCAGCCGGACCGCAAGCCGTGCTCGCCATTCCCCTGCCCTGCCCGCGTGGATCACGGCTCCACTGGTCTGCGATAAGTCCGGGTGCGAGGGATCCGACGCCGCGCACCGAAATGGGCGGCAAGGTGCGACCGAACGCCGCAATCTCCGCCTGTCCTGCCGGGCCCGCGATCTCGGCACTCTCGGACTTTTTCCCGAGGAGCGTTTCAATCGCTGCACTTCCCGTCGGACCATCTTGGCCAACCTGCCCGGGGACGACTGCTGCCGTCACCCGCACCCCGAGTTCGGCCCCCGCACCCGGCTCAGGACAAAGCAACACTGTCGAGCCGATCGGAACGACGCTCTCCCCCTCGACCAGTTGCGCAGGAATCTCGCGTTTCGCTAGGACCCCACCTCCGACGATCGCAGCCGTCACGACTCCGACGAGCAGGATTCCCCTCAGGGACACCGCAGACTTCACGTCGTCTCCTCCCCCTGGGGCGCCACCGGGGGCCCGGCGGACGACTCCGGATCAAGCAATACCCCCGGATCAAGCAATACCTCCCGCTCAGACTGCCTCGCCTCATCATCTCCGGATGGACCTGCCACGATGAATGCAGAACTCGATGCCCCGGCGCCCGACACGTTCACAGTTGCCATATTGTCAGCCGCAATGCTGCCGCTGCCGACGGCATCCTCAGTATCGAAATCAGTTCGCTTCCGCGCGGGCAGGGCCACGATGATGAGTATGACGAGGACCGCAAGCTGGATCCACAACCACCTCGACCTGTTCGAGCGGTCGAATTCGACCATCACGTCAGGACTCCCCTCCGGTGCTAGGAACGCCTGCGACCATCCCGACGCGCCCTCAACCGTGACGGCCGGCAAGCCCGTCAGCACCTGAGTTGCGGGATCGGTCCAGACGGCGCGCCATCTGTTATCCGGAATCGCTCCGACGACAACGGCTCTCGGGCCGGAGCCTTCAGGCAGCGGTTGGTCAAGGTACGGCGACCCGGTGAGGTCAGCGCCATTGGCCACCCCGATCGACAACTGTTCCTCCCCGGCAATGATCCGAGCGCGCGAGGTCGTGCCCGAGATGCGCCAGAGCACCTCGCCATCGGCGCTTGACAGGCGGCGAAGGCCAGGCTCGCCGTCAAGGACGGGGATGAGATCTGCCGAGGTGCCGGCAGCCAGAAGTACATACCGAACACCGTAGGCCGAGAGTCCAACCACCTCATCCCCACCGCGTCCCGAGGCGAGGTCAGCGACGAGGGCGTCGATGGGGACCCACACCGCCGCTGGTGGTGCAACGTCGGCGTCGCCGAGCCTTGGACCCGCACCGTCAATGAGGCTGTAGCGCACTCGACCTGCCGAATCCTGGCGGACCACCAACGTGCGAGGGGCCTGGGGGCTCACGGCATCGGCGGCCACGAATGCAGGCACGGCATTTATCGGTGCCTTGCGCAATTCACCGGTCGCGACCGGGGCCCACAGCACAGCGGATGCTGCCGGCGCGGCGATTGCGAGAACCGCAACGAGGAAGCCGATTGGCTGCATGAGATTGAAATCGGCTCGTGTCACCCGGGCGCGCAGCCCATCGGCTGCGTAAGCCGCCGCGCCGATCATTGACAGGCCGAGGAGCAGCGTCGCAGGACCCGGCCATGGACGCAGCGCGACGGACGAGTCAGGCGGGGTCACGAGGACGACCGTCTGAAGGACCCCAAGGATGAGCGCGAGAAGTCCGGTGACCCAGGCCACGGTCACGGCGCCGATTCGGTCACGCCGCATGAATGCCAGGAGTCCGGCGAGGAGCAGCCCGACGCTGAGCAGGACTGGCGTCATGCCAGGGCCACCGGGGTGAAGCAGAAGGACGTCGACGGCGGTGACCTCGCTGTCCGAGAGGCCTCGCGAGGTCACGCCGGGCTCGAACAGGAACAGGCTGGGGTGAAGGAAGAGTTCGGCAGACCACGGCCACAGCAGCAGGACCGGTGTCAGCACGGCAAACCAGACTCGACGAATCATCCACCATGCGGCGCGGCCGTGCCTGACGAGCCCGATGACCGTCGCGCCGACGGCGAGGATCAGGGCTATCGCCCACATTGCCGGGACGCAGGCTGTCAGCGCGGCGAGCAGGAGCGCAGTGCCTGCAGCACGACGGAAGGTGCCCTGTGGCAGCGAGATGCGTGCACAGGAGCGCACGACGAACGGCAGGAGGATCGCCGCCATCGTGGTGCCGATCCGACCGGACGAAATGGCGCCGGTCATGGCCGGGAGCAGTGCGTAGGCGACGCCGGCCCATACCCGAATTGCCGTGCTCGCAACGACACCGCGCAGGGTGAAGTAGACGGCCCAGCCTGCAATCGGAATGGCGAGCAGCAGCAGGACATTGACGGCAAGCCATGCCTTGCCAAGGAGAAGGACGGCAAGCGGATAGATGACCATGAGGTAAGGGGCGGACGGAACGGCGGAGCCCGGCCCGACGTCGTGCCAAGCCTGTGCATAGCGATCCCACAGGTCAGTCGCACCCCCGGGACTCGGGAGAAGTGCGCCACCCTGCAGGCTCCCGTCGCCCCACCACACGCCCCAGAGCGCCGCGAACGCAAAGATCCCGAGCATTGCGACGATCACCGTTGACGGACGCAGGAGCATCCGCCTGATCCACCGGGCACTCTGATCGGAGAGATACGCTGCGTCGTCATCAATGGGCCCAGAGTCGAGGGCAGAGCTCTCGGGGCCGGTCGAGGAACCCGAGGTCGTGATGATGCCCGCGACAGCCTCAAGACCTTGACGCAACTGCCAGGCCAGTTGTGGTCGCAGGTGCCGGACAATTGAGGCCGGCTCCGTTGCGGTGCCCTTCACTAGACGGCGGGAACTGTACAAGCTCCACGGATGTATTGCGACGATGAGGACCGAAATGATCTCATCTCGGGCTGCCCGCAGATCCTTGCCGAGGAGATACGCGACGGACCGCAGTGCACTGCCGAAGAGGAGCCGAAGCGCCACTAATGGAGTCGCGAAAAATGCGCAGTGCGCAAGAAGCACGTGCACGGAAGCCGCGCGCTCAGCTCGATGCGGACGTGCGGCGATGTCAGTCGAGCGCGAGCCGTGGGTCGCGGCCTCGCGATGATGCACGACCGCGTCGGTCGCGATGAGCACTCTCGCCCCGGCTCGTTGTGCACGCCAGCAGAAGTCGAGATCATCGCGGAAGAGCTTCAGTTGGGGGTCGAACCCGCCGAGGAGGTCCCAGATCTCCCTTCGGACGAGCATGCCTGCCGAGCTCACTGAAAGGACATCGCGAACTCCGTCGTGCTGACCCTGATCGTGTTCGCCACGTTCGAGTCCGGTCAACCGACGTCCCGAGTTTGAGATGCTCACACCGGCCTCGAGGAGCAGCCTTCGGTCGTGCCAGCCGAGGATCTTCGGGCCGAGCACGGACGCACTCGGGTGCTCATCAGCAGTCTTGAGAAGGGCGGCTAGACAGGTGGGGTCCGGGGCACTGTCGTCATGGAGGAGCCAAACCCACTGGGTGAACTGGCCCGCAGATTCTTCGCTGTCCGGCGCCTCAACGCGTCCGACGCTCTCAAGACCCCTGCGAACTGCCCGGCCAAAGCCCTGTTTCGCGGGGACGGTGACCACTCGTTCGACGCCGAATGACGCCCGAAGGAGCGTGGGGCTGTGGTCCGATGAATCAGTATCGACCGCAACGGCAGCGTCTGGGGGACGCGACTGATTGGCCAGACCAGTGAGGACGGACGGGAGCCACGCTGCGCCATCGTGGGTGACGAGGACGACGGTGACGTGGTGTTGGCGGCGCGGAAGAGCCTCAGCAACCTCAAGACCCTCTGCGGGCAGGGCGAACCATTCGGTCGGGCGCTCGTCGGGACTGGTTTCGCCGGATTCAACGAACGCATCAAGGTCGCCGCTCGCCGCTCGAAATGCGGCCTTGTCCTCAGCCGTGAACAACAGCGCTGAAGTGGATTCCAGCCATTCGTCGTGTTCTTCATTGTTTCTGTCGGGCACCGCCCTACCTTACGACGCTCCGCTTAACGGTGTGATCCAACTAGACGGCTTGCTTCTTCAGTCGGCGGCGCTCACGCTCAGATAGGCCGCCCCAAATGCCAAATCGCTCGTCCTGCTCCATCGCGTACTCAAGGCATTCCACTCGAACTTCGCAGGACTGGCACACGCGCTTCGCGTCGCGGGTGCTGCCACCCTTCTCCGGGAAGAACGCCTCGGGATCAGTCTGCGCGCACAGGGCACGCTCCTGCCATGATGTCGGTAAGACGTCGAACAATGGAAGCAGAACATTGTCCACCTCCTGGCTTTCAGCCACGAGTTCCTCCTCGACCCTTGGACACACCACTGTTGCCCCTGCATCGTATTACAGACGTGTCATTCCACCACGTCAAGCCATATTCCGACAAATCCGGCTTTTTTCAGAAAAAATCTCGAGATTTTGTCAATTTCACGCTGTTTCCGGTAATTCTGGCGGTTCGGACCGAGCAATGCGCACTCGACCAAACACCACTCGCTGAACGATGAAAGGATGGCGTCCATGAGGATCACCGCACTTGCCGGCGGGATCGGTGGTGCGCGATTCTTACGCGGCGTACTTGCGGCCAAGCCCGATGCCGAGGTCACCGTCATCGGGAATACCGGTGACGATATCTGGGTGCACGGCCTACGGGTCTGCCCTGATCTCGACACTGTTATGTACACCCTCGGCGGCGGTATCAGCGCCGAGCGTGGCTGGGGTCGCGAGGGCGAGACGTTTACGGTGAAGGACGAGCTTGCTGACTACGGCGTCGAGCCCACTTGGTTCGGCCTTGGAGACAAGGACATCGCAACCCACCTCGTTCGCACCCAGTCCATGCAGGCAGGGTTCACGCTCACCGACATCACGGCCGCGCTGTGCGCACGCTGGCAGCCCGGGGTTCGGTTGATCCCCATGACAGATGACCGGGCCGAGACCAACGTCATCGTCGACGACCCTGACGGCGCAGCCGATACCGCCGGACGCCCAATGCAGATCGCCATCCACTTCCAGGAATGGTGGATCAAGTACCGAGCGCACATTCCGGCACACGGCTTCGTCCTCGTCGGGGTCGATAAGGCTCGTCCTGCTCCCGGGGTGATCGAGGCAATCGAGCAGGCCGACGTCGTGCTGCTCCCGCCGAGCAATCCTGTCGTGTCGATCGGCACAATCCTGCAGGTTTCCGGCATTGCCGATGCCCTGCGATCCACGAACGCCCCGGTGATAGGCGTGTCCCCCGTTGTCGGCGGGGCGCCTGTTCGAGGGATGGCCGACGCCTGCCTGAAGGCCATCGGACTCGAAACGACGGCCCTCGCGGTCGCGGGGCACTACGGCGCGAGGTCTCACGGCGGCGGTCTCATCGACGGCTGGCTCATCGACACCACCGATGCGGCGAGTGTCACGGCCATTGAATCCCTCGGCATCCGCTGCCGGGCCGTGCCACTCATGATGACCGACCTCGACGCAACACGGGCGATGGCGGTCCACGCCCTGTCCCTCGCCGATCTCACGTGATGGGCGAGGCAGGGCTTCAGGTCGTCTGCGTGCCCGGCTTACCGGTGATCAAGGAAGACGACAACCTCGCACAGCTCATCGTGGATGGCGCGGCGAGCATCACCTGGCCCGATGGCAGCACCGGTGCCGCTGATGGCGACATCTTCGTCGTGACGAGCAAGATCGTGTCGAAGTCCGAGGGGCGCGTCGTCGCCGCGACCTCCCGCGACGAGCTCATCGACTCGGAGTCGGTGCGCACCTTGGCCACCAAGGTGACCGAGAAGAACACGACGAGGATCGTGGAGACTGCCCACGGCCTCGTCATGGCAGCGGCCGGTATCGACGCGAGCAATGTCGACGCCGGCTTCGTCGTCCTTCTCCCCCTCGACCCCGATGCGTCCGCTTCCGGGCTTCGAGCGGCAATTGAGCATCGGCTCGGCATTCGCGTCGCCGTCATCATCACCGACACGATGGGTCGGGCTTGGCGAAACGGGCTTACGGACAACGCGATCGGCGTAGCCGGGCTTGAAGCTCTCGATGACCACACCGGCCGGCAGGATGCCCACGGCCGCACCCTTGAGATGACCGTCGTCGCCACGGCCGACGAGATCGCGAGTGCCGCAGACCTCGTGAAGGGTAAGTCCAGGAGCATGCCCGTGGCGATTGTTCGCGGCCTCTCTCGTGTCGTGACTGACGCAGACGGCCCTGGTGCTCGGTCGCTTGTGCGCCCGCGTGGCGAGGATCTCTTCTGGCTGGGGACGAACGAGGCAATCGCAGAGGGACGTCGCAGTGCGCCCGCGCATCGGCGCACCGTGCGCGCCTTCACGGACGCGGAGGTGGACGAGGTGGTCATCACCGCCGCGCTCTCGGCCGCCTCGACCGCGCCCGCACCGCACCACTCCACGCCCTGGCGCTTCATTGTCCTGCGCGATGAACCTGAGCGGGCCACCCTCCTCGATGCAATGCGCGATCGCTGGGATCACGACCTTCGACAGATCTCCGGAATGGATGACGCCGCGGTCGAGCGCCGCCTAGCCCGCGGAGATGTCCTTCGTCAGGCCCCCGTCATCGTCCTGCCGTTCATTGATCTCTCGGCCGGCGCACACGCCTATCCCGACCAACGTCGGGCCGCGGCAGAGCGCGACCTGTTCCTGGTCTCCGGTGGCGCGGCCGTCCAGAACCTCATGATCAGCCTCTCAGCCAACGGGCTGGGCACCGGGTGGATCTCATCGACGATGTTCTGTGCCGATGTCGTACGGCAGGTCCTCAGCCTCCCGGATACGTTCGAGCCGCTGGGCGCAGTCGCGGTCGGCTGGCCCGCGCAATCCCCAAGTCCTCGCGTAACGGTCGACCTCAGCGTCCTACGACTTGTGCCCTGGAGGTAACGGTGAGCCCGGCGGCTCGCGGCGCCTCAGGTCTTCGACGTAGGACTTCCACGCGTCTAATCCCGGGTCATCGGTTGCCGGTTGCGGCACCTCAAGGGTAGGGGCCTTCGCAGCCGCAGCCCCTTCGGCTTCGTCATCCGCTTCGGCACCTAGCCGAGCAACCCGCTCACGCCAGCGTTCAATGAGGCCCTTCGTGAGACTGCCCTCAGTCCGATAGCGATGCCAGATCCACATGGTGAAAAGGCCGATGAGCGGCCATTCGACCATGTACGCCCACGCCCGCCACACACCCTCAGACGCCCGTCGTGCCTCGATGATCGTGATGACGGTGCACAAGGAGAGGACAAGGACGAGGGGGACGTGCAGTTGCCAAAAATCCCGCCATCCACCGCGAACCCGTCGTGGCTCCGGCGACTCGGGGCCCAGCGTGCTGTCGTCCTTCATGGCACCATCCTTCGTGATCCCTGAACCCCGGTGCTGTCAGAGTCGGCGGCCTGCAGCGTCTTGATGAGGCGGGCGCCCAGCAGTGCTTCGACAGCAACAATGGTGGCGATCGTGATCCTGAGTCCTGCAGCGCCTGCGGACGCTTGGCCAAGACCGTTGACCCAGATCACCACCGGCCATCCCACCATCACCACGAGGATCCCAGCAACGGCCTGCTTGGACACTAGGCACTCCACCCAAAGCCAACCGGCGGCGAGAATGACCAACACCCCGACCATGGTGCCCAACTCGGCGCCAAGCACCGCATTCAGGCCCTGAAGTCCGGCAATGTCTGTCACGGCAACGAGGAGGAGGACCGCCGGCACCTCCGAGTGCCCGCGAAGCCACCCGAGGGTCCTCCCGAACGATCCATCGGCCCCGCGCACAGCTGTGTCAAAACTGGGCAGGCCAACACGTCGCAGCACCACGCGCATCTGCGCGATGAGCATCGGCACGGCGATGGCGAGCAGGGCAAGAGCAATCGGTGAGTACCGTCCAGCTGCCACCCCAGCGGGGGCCGGCCCAACCCTCGCGAGCACGATCGATAGGGCGATCGCTACGCCCATGATGAAGAACTCCGACGCCGCATAGCGCGCGAGAAGCCCAGGTGCCGCCATGGTCCCCATCAACAGACGCCGCTGGAGGTAGCCGAAGCCAACCAGCCAGCCAAGGAGGGCTGCCTTGCCGATGATGAGCGACCCATAGAGGGTTCCCACGAACTCGCTCGGCAAGGTGAGTCGCAGGGAGGCGTTGAGCAGCCCCGTCTCCGCGATGAGGATCACACACCACAGTGCCATCGTGCTGAATCGAGGGAGCAGGACCATCGAGGTGTCTGGTTCCACGCGAATGAGGGCGACAACGACGACGAGTCCGCCAACCCACAGGCTCACGGCCGCAATGTGAAGCAGCAGGCTCACGGTTGCGGCCACGTGCGAGTCATGTAAGCCGGAATGCCCGACGAACGCCGGTGCAGCGGCAGCGGACACTGCAAGCACAACACAGGTCCAGGAAAGGAGTTCTCTGCGCCCACGGTTGGCCCGCAGAGCCCACGCAAGCCCCATCACGGCCATCAGGGCGAGGAATTGACCCACAAATACCCGCCCGACGATTTCGTTCACTAGGAGAGGCATGAGGCTGTTGGGCGACAGTGCTTCGAGCGGCGACAACGCCTCCACCTCGGACCTGGTGAGGACAAGCCCAAGGACAACGAGCATCAACCAACCGGCAGCCCATCGAATGGCCCATCCGAGTACGCGCGACGAACCACCCGGCACGACGAGCCCGCCCACGAGCACAGCGCCAACGGTCAGTGCAGCGGCAATGTCGCGCGCGTATCGCGTGGCAGGAAGCAGCCAATAGGTGATATCCGGCGGACTCGGAAGCCCCGGGTACCTCACCGCGGAGGTCAGTCCACCGATCCACAGGATGCCGATGAGCACCGGCAGGCCCCACCAGAGTCGGGACCCCGAAGGCGTGCCGCCCAGCGCTCGCTGAACCGCCGTCATGTCACGTCCCTCAGTCGTTCAATGAATCGGTCAGCCAATCGTTCAGTCGGAAAAGGTACCGAATGTCGGACTGTTCGTGTTCGGGCTGACCTTCATGGTCGTGGTCACGAGTGCGCCGAGGAGGGCAGCAACACACACCCACGTCATCCACATGGCGACGAGCCGCACATGCGAATGGTTATTTTGCGTGAAAAGGCCGGCCCGTGTGCGGTTAAAAATCGCAATGGTGAGGAATAGCACAACGGACAGGTGAATCGCCGTGGCAATACCGAGCCAGAAGGTCGCGGATGCATAGGCGCCGTCAGTGATGGCGAAGGGGAACGTCGACAACTGGACGATCTGGCCCACAAACGTCACGAGCAGGATCATCGACGAAAACGCCGATGCAAGAATCAACTGCCAGCGACGCCCCTTCGCCATTCCGCGCACGCCCAACCACATCGTGGCGGCCGCGAGGACCACCCCTGCGACGATGAGCCAGAAGGGGAGGTCCGACGCGAACTGATCCTTCGGTGGGGCCCAACCACTATTCACGTTGAGCGACCACAGGTACACGTACGAGATGAGCAGTGCCACCGTTCCAGCTGCGTCCGAGACGATGCACAACCAGATTCCCATGCGATTACGCCGCGCCGTCGTCGTCACCGGTTCACCCGTCGTAGCTGACCGCGGAATCTTCTGCGAGGAAGCAGTCGTTGTCGTGCTCATCAGGCACCCACCTTCACGTTCTCATCCGTCATCTTCCGCTCGATCGAGTCGTACGGGTCAGGGACCCCATATCCGTAGGGGTCGCTCGTCACGACCGGCAGCACCGGGAAGTTCTCCAGAGGCACCGGAGTTTCGGTCTGCCACTCCAGGGTCTTGGACCCCCACGGGTTGGCCGGCGCAATGGTTCCGGTTCGCCACGAGGTGATGTTCGCGTAGAGGAAGATCAGCATGCCCACACCGATGAGGTACGCGCCGATGGTCGAAATCCAGTTGGAGATCTCGAAGGCGTTGTCGAACTGAAGCACCCGGCGGGGTTGTCCCTGAAGCCCTGCTACGAACATCGATCCGAAGGTCACCTGGAAGGCGAGGAAGGCGACCCAGAAGCCGAATGAACCGATTCGCTCATTGAGCATCTTGCCGGTCATCTTCGGGAACCAATAGGTGATTGCACCGATGGCGCCGAAGAGGCCTGCGCCCATAAGCATGAAGTGGAAGTGGGCGACCACGAACATACTGCCGTGCATGTACTGGTCCACCGGAACGTCGGAGAGGTAGACCCCGGTGATCCCGCCGATGATCTTGCACCAGAGCACCGCGTAGACGGTCATCATCGGCAGCCTGGCCCAGACCTTGCCGCGCCACATCGTGCCGAGCATGACAAGGACGAGGAAGCCGAACGGGATGGAGATCAACTCAGTCGACAGCATGAACGGGTACCCCGCCGAAGGAGCCCAGCCAGTCATGTACATGTGGTGGACCCACACGACCGAACTGATGCCCACAACTCCGGCAAATCCCGCAACGGCGACCTTGTAGGAGAACAGCGGCTTGCGGAGGAAGACAACCATGAGTTCGAGGAGCGCCGCCGTGGCAGGCACGACGATGACATAGACCTCTGGGTGGCCGAGCAGCCAGAAGAGGTTCTCATAGAGCCAGACGCTGCCGCCCTCCTGCGGTATGAAGAAGGACGAACCGAGGACCTTGTCACTGAAGGCGAGTACCTGCGAGTACTGGAACATCGGAAACCAGACGAGGCCCATGATCGCAGCGGCGAGGATTCCGATGACGAAGATCGGGACGCGGTTCCATGTCATACCCCGGGCTCGCATGGTGACGATCGTGGTGATGAGATTGACGCCTGCTATCCCGGTCGAGAACGCGAACGTGATGATGCAGATCTGGTAGCCGATCATGCCGATCGGGGCCTGGGTGCCCAGCGGCTGGTACACCGTCCAGCCGTCACGGATGCCCCCGAGGAGCAGGTTGCTGAGCAAGGGCGGAACGGCGGCGAACAGTAGCCAGAAACTCAGCGCGTTGAGCCTGGGGAATGCCATGTCGCGGGCGCCGATCATGAGCGGCATGATGAAGTTACCGAGCGGACCTGCGATCACGATGATCATCGCGATGATCATCACGATGCCGTGGGTGCCGACGATCGAGTTGTAGAAGTTCGGATCAAATACCTCAGACCAAGTGACGCCAAGCTCGGTCCGGATGAGCATCGCGAAGAAGCCACCGAAACCGAGGAGGGTCAGAGCCATGACGAGGTACTGGAGGCCGACAACCTTGTGATCGGTCGTGTACTTCCAGTACTTCCACTTTCCCTGGCCCTTGCCTGCCATGTACTCGGAGTCGTCCCGGGTGATGTCGTGGCCGAGCATCCAACGCACCGGACCGGCAAAAGCACCAATGCCGATCATGAAGCCGATGACCCAGGCTACATAGGTCGCGCCGACGAGGGCGTTCAGGCCCACCTGTGGATAGTCTTCGTTCTGGGTGCCCCACGGGACCAACTTCGACCCAATGGCATAGGTGATAACGGACAGCCCAATCCCCAGCGCGCTGCCGGTAAGGACGTTCGTGCGGCGCAGGAAGCCCCCGGCCTCGCCACGCTGCTTTGGCTGATGCACGGCCAACTGCTCGTGGATGTCGGAGGTCAAGATCACGTCGGTGCTCATACGGTCCTCTTCCCGCCCATCTCACGAACCCAGGCGTCGAATTGCTCCCGGGTAACAACCCTGATCTGCGTCTCCATGTACGCGTGATGAAGGCCGCAGAGCTCAGCGCACCTGATATTGAAGTCGCCCAGCTTGTTTGGGGTCACCCCCGTATTCGTGATCGCTCCCGGATTGGCATCGATCTTCACGCCAAGTTCGACGACCCAGAAATTGTGAATCACGTCCTTCGACGTCACGTTGAAGTAGATCGGTGTCCCGATCGGGACGACAAGAACATCAGACGTGATCTTCTGCTGAGCCGGGTACTCGAAGGTCCAGAGCCACTGCTGACCGGTGACGTTGATGTCGAGCGGCTTCGCCGTGTTTGGCTGCTGGTTTGGCGACGTCGTGCCGTTCGAGAACTCCGTGATCCGGGCCAACTCGTCAAGACCCCAGATGACAAGGAATGCTGCGAGCAGGCTCGTCGCTGTGATCCAGCCGAAGATGGCGATCTGGTTCGATCGGATCGCCGGGCTCTCCTGCATCGGCGGCTCCGCGCCGCGCACCCTCCCCCAGCCCAGCAGGCTGTAGAGGAGGATCGTCGCCGTGATCGCCATGACAGGCGCAGATGCGAGCGTGAAGACGAACATCGTCCGTTCGATCTCGTACATGATTTCGGACGCTGGCGCACCGCTCAGGTTCATGAAGTGCAGGACCAGCCAGGCCGCCGGAATGACCGCCAGCGTCAGGATCACGAAGATGATGATGATGTGCCGCACGTACGGCCGGGATAACCACTCGCGCAGACGGTAACTCGGTTCGGGCCTGTTCGTCGGCTCCTCAGGCTCGCCAGCAGGCGCAGCGGGTCGTTCATCGACTGTCGACATCAGACCACCGTCACCGTTCCGCTCATCCAGCCACGCTCACTCATGACTCCCCCGAAATCGATGTAGCCGTTTCCGCAGGGATCCTCGCAATTCCAGACGTACTCCCCGGGATCGCCCGTCATGAACGAAAAGGTGATCTCCTGCGGCTTCGGGTAGCCATTCGCCTCATTTTTCGCATTGTCTGCGACCGCCAGCATCGGCACGCTCACGAACAATTCCGGCTGAGTGGACTCCGAGTACTGATGAAGGGTGAAGGTGTGGGCCACATTGTCAGCCTCGATGTCGCTTTGGACCTTGCCGTTGTAGGTCGCGGTGCCATCGACGGTGCCGTGCACCTGGGCGAAGTAGTCATTCCAGACTGTCGTACTGCCGTCGTACTGCAGAATCGTCATGGTGATGAGGGAGTTCGCGGGCAACTGGAGCGTGGTCGATGGCCAGTAGAACGGCCAGCCTGCGCTCGCGTTGCCGACTTCAAGACCGTGCCTGGGCCCGGGCACGCTCGCACTGGGCTGGGGGTAGATCGATAGGTCAATGGTCGCGTGCGGAACCTCGCCATTCGGTCCCTGAGCAGTGCCGACGACCTTCGCAACGAGGACCGCTGGTTCAGCCTGCGCCTTGCCTAGTAGCAACACCGACCCGGCGACGACGGCCGCGCCGATCAGTACCGTCACGATCGTGAAAAAGGCCCGCTTCATGCGACCACCACCATTCCATCCCACCCTTGTGTCGTCGAACGTGTGTCCGATTGCGTCGCCAATGACCTGGCTCCCCTACGAATACTGGAGAGACTATCGTTCAAGGCGCAGATGCCGACGCGAAACCTGAGGGATTTTCCATACTCCGTGATGTCGTCCCCGTGAACACTCACTGAAGGCAAGGAGTCACAGTGGCCTCGTTCCTCGCTGTCTGGGACCTGAATCTCTTCATCCTCCTCAACATCGTTGCTGCGACCACTTGGTACGCCTGGGCCAGTCGGCGAGTGAAGCGGGCCGACCATCGTTCGCGCTGGCCATTGACACACTCCGTGTGCTTCTACTCCGGGATGGCCCTGCTTGCGATCGCCTATCTGGGCCCGCTTGCCGCCTGGTCCCACACCTTCTTCTGGGTTCACATGACCCAGCACCTCCTCGTGATGATGGCCGCGGCACCCCTCCTCGTCCTCGGCGCCCCCGTGACCCTCGCGTTTTCGGCAGCAGGCCCCTCGACGCGGCGACGTCTAGTCGTTCCGATCCTGCGCAGTCGCGCAGTCCGCATCCTCACGAACCCTGTGCTCACCTGGGTACTCTTCGCGTCGGTCCTCATGGGTACCCACTTCACCGGCTTCTACGACTGGGCCCTCACGAACCACGACGCCGGCATGTTCATCGAGCAGCCGCTCTACCTCGTCGCAGCACTCCTGTACTACTTCCCCATCCTCGGCTCCAACCTCCAGTCGCACCGGCCCACCCCCGCGACCAGGCTCATCTCGATGGCGCTCATGATGCTCCCCGAGGCGCTCGTCGGCGCGGTCATCTACTTCGCGTCGGTTGTGCTCTACCCCTCCTTCGGAGCCGACCGTCCCTTCGGACCTGATCCGCTGGGCGACCAGCAACTCGCCGGGGCGCTCATGTGGGCGCTCGTGATGATCGTCGACTCCGCCTGGATGATGGTGGTGGCGGCTGAGTGGTTCACGAGCGAGGAGCGGCGCAGTCGACGGGAGGATGCCAGCATTGCCGCCGAAGAGGCCCTTCGCTAGCCGCGATCGCTCGAGAAGCGCACCGCAGTATCCCCGAGCACCGCGCCAGGCCACACTCGCGCGCCGGTGAGCAGTTCGTTGTCCGCGCCGATCACCGCGCCGTCGCCAATGACTGCCCCGTCGATGACACAGCCGGCACCGATGCGCGCGCCTACCCCGATGATGCTGTTCGTGATTCGGACCGCGCTCCCGACAACCGCGCCGTCGAACACGACGGCGCCCTCGACAACAGACTCCGATCCGATGACGGCCCCAGCCCCCACGGTTGTGCCGGAACCCAAGTAGGCATCGTCCGCAATGACTGCGCCCTCAAGGACCAGCGACTCACCGATCGCGGCGACGGCAGGGCTCGGCGCAAGTCCGAGGACGAGATCACATGAACCACGGACGAATGAAAGTGGTGTACCGAGGTCGAGCCAGTAGCCGTTGTCGACGACTCCGCTCACCAGGGCCCCTTGATCGAGCAGGCCAGGGAAGGTCTCACGTTCGACAGACACGGGCCGGCCTGACGGGATCGCGTCGATGACACTGCGCCGGAATACATAACAGCCGGCATTGATCTGATCGGTGACGATCTCCTCGGGCGTCTGCGGCTTCTCGCGAAAGGAGATCACCCGCCCTTCGGCGTCGGTCGGGACGAGGCCATAGGCGCGTGGGTCATCGACCGCCGTGAGGTAGAGGGAAACATCGCTGTCGGTCTCGGTGTGGTGTCGAACGAGGCCGGCGATGTCGAGTCCGGAGAGAATATCGCCGTTGAATACAAGGACCGGCTCGTCGGGACCGCTCGTGAGGAACGGGAGTGCGTGCCTGATGGCGCCGCCGGTGCCGAGCGGCTCATCCTCCGTCGCAATGACGATCTCGACCCCGAGATCACTGCCATCGATGAACTCCCGGAACACCTCTGCCCGGTAGCTCGTCCCGAGGATGATTCGGGTGACCCCGGCATCGCGCGCGCGGGTTATCTGGTGCACCGTGAACGGAACGCCCGCCACCGGGAGCATCGGCTTGGGCGTATTGATGGTCAGCGGACGCAGGCGAGTTCCCTGACCACCTACGAGGAGCACGGCTTCAGTCACGTGTCCAGCGTGCCATATGAGGTCGCAACATGTTCGGACGCCGCAGTAGGTCTGCGCGGCTGCACTACCGTGGCCTGATGAGCAATCCGATCTGGCAGGCGCTCGAGGACCGGGTCCGTCGCAGGCCCGCCGATCCCGTCGTGACGTACATCGACGCTGATGGCCAGCGCACAGAACTCTCCGCGAAGACCCTCGCGAACAATGCAGCGAAGGCGGCCAATGCCCTCCGGGACGAGGCGTTTGTCGAGGCCGGCTCCCGGCTGGCGCTCCACGTCCCCTGGCACTGGCAGCGTTCCGTCTGGACGCTCGCGGCCTGGCTCGTCGGCGCGACCGTCGTGCCTGGCGGATCCCCCGATCAATGCGATCTGGTCATTGCCGGCCCGACTGAGGCGCCCGGTGTCCTGAGCGGGCAGTTCGGGCCGACCGGCCAAGGCGAGGTGTGGGTTGTCTCCGTCCATCCCTTTGGACTTCCGAATCCGTCGCTTCCCGAGGGCTGTCTCGACGCTGCGACGATCGCACGTATCCAACCGGACGCGTTTGCCCCGGACCCGTTCGTTCCCGACGACGATGCGGTCTCGGCACTCGCCTTCGTCAGCGGGGCGTCAATCGGGCAACGTGAACTGCTCCAGCGCGCCTCCTCGATCGGCGGGGCGCACATGGTTCAGACCGGTGAGAGATTCGCGGTTGTGGGGGCGCCCGTTGACGAATTGGACGGGTGGCTCCTGGGGTCGCTCGTTCCGATCGCCTGTGATGCCTCGATCGTCATGGCAGCGCCGGGATTGGATGCCGAGGAGATATCGAAGCAGGAGTCCGCTCGGCTCATCGTCTGAGCGACCTGCCCATCGTCAAGCGCTACCGCTTGCGCTTGGGCCGCACGGTGATCTGCTTCTCCTCGCTGCTCGCCACGACATCGCCGTTTTGCATGACGACGACCCGGTAGGAGTAGGTCGCGCCAGCCGGTGTCGCCTTCTTGATCCGGAAGGTGTAGCGCCCAGCCTTGTTCGTCCTCGTCCGGTCCTTCACGACCCACGCCCCGTCAACGAGCATCTGGCGCTCAACGATGAGGCCCTTTGCTCCCTTCTTGGGGCGGACCCGTCCGACAAACGTCACCGAGGTTCCGGCTCGGGGGCGCAGTGTCGGACCGATCTTCATCGTCACGCGAATGCCGCCGACGGACGCGACCGGATTGTCCGCCGTCGATTCACCGCCCGGCGATGCCTGCGCTGGCGGAGTGTTCGAAGGAGTACCGCCCGAGGCGCCTCCTGCACCGTCGATCGCCGAGATGTAGGTCGACTTCAGCCCGAAATTCGTTCGCGCCTGCGTCGCAGACATCGTTCGCTGGCTGCCGTCCTGGAGGGTGGCGGTGAGGGTCTTTGCCGCCCCTGACGAGAGTCGATCGCTCACCGTGAGCTTCCAGACATCCGTGACGCCGAATGCCTTCGCCGCCTCGGCCTGCGACACCTTCACGGTCCATTCGCGGTTCGTATTGTCTGGATGAAGGCTCCAGCGGTCATCAACGCTGACCGCATACGGCAGGTCACCACCCCAGACGTCCTTGACCGAGGTCGTCGCACCACCCGTGGACGATGTGTAGAACGCCTTGATTGGCTTGCCCTTGTAGAGGACCGCAAGTCCAGTGGTGTCGGATGGGTTCGTCGCCTTCACGGCTGAGGTCCAGCGTCCGCCCTTGGGGCTACTCTGCTTGAGCCAGCCGATGAAGGTCTGGTCCGAATAGGGACCTCCGCCGTCATCGACATCGCAGGAGCACGACTTTCGCAGGCCGTCGTCCATCTTCGATAGCCCATAGGACCGCGCGGCGATCGCCTGCGCCTGCATGGCCGCCTCGGGCCACGAGTTCGAGACCTCGGAGATGCCAAAGAGGTACTCATCGTGAACCCTCACTGAGTTGACCGCGTTCAGTCGGACGCCGGAGGAGGTCTTCACGGCGGTGACGTCGACGAACCCGTACCGGTATCGATGACCGCTGGAGTCGAAGGTTCCACTGGGTCCGATGACGTTGAGCAGGGTCGGCGGACCTGCAGCAGTCCCGGGATCCCTAGTGCCGGCCCACCGGATTTTCACGCTGGGCGCTGCCCCGAGATCTGTGGCCGTACCGTCTGCAATACGGCGCACGCCCACCGAAGATCCGTTCACATTAAGGGCAAAAACATCGCTTGGGTCGCCGAGGGTCGCGGTTTCGCCGACCGTCACCTCGATGGCGCCACCACCCGGCTCGAGGTCCTTGGAGCGGACCTGTAGTGACTGCACCTGATAAAGAAGGTTCACTCGGATATCAACGTCGTCCTTGGTCGGCTCGACGGTCGTGCCCGAGTAGTAGTGGCTGACGATGGCCGATGCATCGCTCCCCTCAAGGGCCATACCGTAGGCACCCCACTGTGACATGCCGATCCCGTGGCCGTAGCCACTGCCGCTCAGGGTGAATCCATCCGGGGGACCGCATGGATCCATCGGCGACGACGCGGTGGCCGGGATGATTCCCGCTCCCGCCCATGGGAAGATGGCGTCGCCGTTGCTCGAGCCATTGAGTGTCAGCGTGTAGGTTCCGGGCGGCACCTGAGCACCCGAGTCGTCGAGTTTGTCCCAGCCAATCGAAAGGGCGCCGCCCGCGGCCTGCTGACCGCTGAGGGTGCGCACCTGGTTACCGCAGCGCGAGGTCACCGCAACCGTCCAGGTCAGCGGGGCGGTAGTGGTGGTGCTGATCACCAGCGGCTCGCTGGCCCCCCATGCCGCCGGAGCCGACATCACGGGGTTGAAGGCGGTGACGCCCATCTTCGACGCGACCATCGATCTGATGATCGGGATCTGGGGCTCCAAATACCTACCCGGGCAGGCGGTCTGACCAATGTCGCGATGGCCACCGATGACAAATGCATTCGCCTGCTCGCCCGGCTGGTACCGGGAGGTACCGGAACCCGAATCCGAGACGAGGACGGTGCTGCCGTTCGGATCCCGGTGGTTTATTGAGAGTTTCCACGCCATAAGTTGCGCCACCGACTCGTCAATCGCCGCCATCTCCTCCGGGGGCAGATCCTTTGACTGGAAGTTTCCGAGGGCCGAAACAGCGGAGGTCTCGCTATTGAAGCCCGCGGTGTGCCCCCCGATGACCGCTTGGTCCATGCCCCCTGCACGCCCCTCGTACAGTCGCCCGAATCGGTCGACGAGGAAGTTGTAGGCGAGGTCGGAATATCGCAAGCCCTTCACGAACCAGCCGTAGAGATTGCGCACCTGCTGTGCAGCCTCCTCCGGCGTGTACGAGTTGCTCGTCACCGTGTGATGGAGGAACGCAGCTTTGATGGTGCCCGAGTAGGTCGGGCCCGCCCGGCGAATGGCCTCATTGGCGCCCCACTGTGCCCGGGTGATGATCGTGGGCATCGGGGCACCTAGCGTCGCGGCAGCCACCGTGGAGATCGGCAGGCTGGCCTGCTGCGGACCAAGCGGCAGGTCGGCGTCCTCGGCGACGACGGGGTTGTTCATGAGCACGACCTGCGGGTCAACGGGCGACGCCCCTCCCGGCGTGTCGATGCGGACCTGCACGCCGTCTGCATCTCCGGTGATGAGCGGTTCGGTCCCGAAACGAACTCCCTGAGCCTCTAGGGATCCGGGGTCCGGTGCGTGATCGGAGACCGGAAGCGGGGTCCAGTTACTCCATCCATCGTCCTGCCGGACGCGGACGAGGATCCGCGACGTCTCATCGAGGGGCGACGCGGTCGTCACTCCCACGAGTCCGAACTCATCGGTGGCCGTCTGACTCGTGGCAATGGCCGGACGCAAGGGTGCGATTGCACGAGCCGCAACCTGACTCACGTCGGAAGGGGAGGGTAGTGGCGCGAGTCCGAGCGACTCCACGTGCGACTCGCCGAGGAGGTCATCCCACGACGCCATCGACACGGCGCTCTCGGCTACAGCGCCGGCATCGACGCCCGTCAGGGGAATGGACTGCAGGACCGGGGTTACGGGGCTGCGCGCAGCAAGGCGGTCGCTGGACGAGGAAGTGAGATCCGCGATGGGGACGAGAAAGGATGCGACGAGGATCGATGCGGCCAAGCATGCGAGAACCGGACGGCTCATGCGCCGGGGCGTTCCGAGCATGTGGTTCTCCTCCCTCTGTTCACTGACGCCGCCTGCTCGTCAGTACCTGTCGGACCTGGGGCACAACAACGTCGATCCGGGGCCGCGCCCCC
>CAMAWO010000015.1 GCA_945861925.1 Bifidobacterium breve
ACGGGCACCACCGGCTGATCCGGGCTGGTGAAGTCGACGGTGAAACCGCCTTCGACGTCGCTCAGCATCTGGTTGCGAAGCCTGATGTTTGCGAAGGTGCCACGAATCATGACCTCGTGGTTGCCGCGACGGGAGCCGTAGGAGTTGAAATCCAACCGGTCAACACCGTGGTCCAGCAGGTAGGCCCCCGCCGGGCTGTCTGCCTTGATGGACCCCGCTGGAGAAATGTGGTCTGTCGTGACCGAGTCGCCGAGCTTCAGCAACACCCGGGCACCGGTGATGTCGCTCACCGGTGAGGCAGTCGCTGACATGCCATCGAAGTAGGGGGGCTTGCGCACGTAGGTGCTCGTGGGATCCCAGTCGAACACATTGCCGCTCGGAGTCTGGAGCCACTGCCAGCGCTCATCGCCGAGGAAGACATCGGCGTATCGCGAGGAGTACATCTGGGAGTCAATCGACGCGTCAATCACCTCCTGGACCTCGGTGGCGCTCGGCCAGATATCGGAGAGGAATACCGGGCTGCCATCGGAATCGGTGCCGAGTGGCTCGGTGGCGAGATCAATGTCCATGGTTCCGGCGAGCGCGTATGCAACCACCAGCGGTGGCGAGGCCAAGTAGTTCATCTTGATGTCGGGGCTGATCCGGCCCTCGAAGTTGCGATTCCCGCTGAGAACGGACACGACCGCGAGGTTCGCAGCGTTCACGGCATTGCTCACCGCCGGAATCAGGGGCCCCGAGTTGCCGATACACGTCGTGCAGCCGTATCCCACAACATCGAAACCGAGTTTGTCTAGGTACGGTGAAAGGCCCGACTTGTCGTAGTAATCGGTGACGACCTTCGACCCGGGCGCCAGTGTGGTCTTCACCCACGGCTTGCTCTGCAGTCCGCGCTCGACGGCATTTCGGGCGAGCAGGCCGGCCGCAATCATCACCGATGGGTTCGAGGTATTCGTACACGAGGTGATCGATGCGATCGCAACGATGCCGTGGCCGAGGCGGACCGACTCGCCGTCCAGTAGCGCATCAGCGGCGGCCTGTGAATCCTTCGTGTAGTCGGCAAGGGCCGTGCGAAAGGACGTCTTGGACTCCGACAGCAGCACGCGATCCTGCGGCCGCTTGGGCCCAGCGAGGGAAGGAACGACGGTCGAGAGATCGAGTTCGAGGTACTCCGAGTAGACCGGCTCATTCGCCGGGTCGTGCCACAGTCCCTGCTCCCTGGCATACGCCTCGACGAGCGCGATTTGTTCGTCGCTTCGTCCGGTCAAGCGCAGATACCCAATCGTCGCCTCGTCGATCGGGAAGATCGCGACCGTGCTCCCGTACTCGGGGCTCATGTTGCCGATCGTCGCGCGGTTGGCGAGGGGCACAGCGCCAACGCCGGCTCCGTAGAACTCCACGAACTTGCCGACGACTCCGTGGAAGCGAAGCATCTCGGTGATTGTCAGGACGAGGTCCGTCGCGGTTGCGCCTTGCGGTAGCTCACCGACGAGCTTGAAGCCGACGACCCTGGGAATGAGCATCGATACCGGCTGACCGAGCATCGCGGCCTCCGCCTCAATGCCGCCGACTCCCCAGCCGAGCACGCCAAGGCCGTTCACCATCGTCGTATGCGAGTCGGTGCCGACGACAGTATCCGGGTAGGCCTGACCGCCGCGGGCCATGATGACGCGAGCGAGGTGCTCGATGTTCACCTGGTGGACGATTCCAGTGCCGGGCGGCACGACCTTGAACTCCTCGAAAGCCCCTTGCCCCCAGCGGAGGAACTGGTAGCGCTCACGGTTGCGCTCGTATTCGAGTTCGACGTTGCGCTGCTCGGAGTCCGCCGTGCCGAAGAAGTCAGCAATGACTGAGTGGTCGATGACAAGCTCAGATGGCGCGAGCGGCTCAATCCTCGACGGATCTCCGCCGAGCTCGGCGACCGCCTCGCGCATGGTCGCAAGATCGACGACGACCGGCACTCCAGTGAAGTCCTGCATCACCACGCGGGCGGGGGTGAACTGGATTTCGTCAGCCGGTTCGGCCGCGGGATCCCACGTAGCGATTGCGTTGATCGTGTCGCGGGTGACGTTCGCGCCGTCCTCCGTCCGCAGGAGGTTCTCGAGGAGGACCTTGTGGGTGAACGGCAGCCGCTGGGAGCCGGGGACCGCCGACAGCCGGAACACCTCATAAATCTCGGTGCCGACCTGTAAGGTGCCCTTGGCACCGAAGCTATTGACGCTCACGACGACTCATCCTCTCGCAACGAAGTATCTCGACGTCAAGATATCGGATGCGCCAACGTGACCGGAATGAGGGCAGCGACCGTCTCGACGTGGTGGGTCATGGGAAACGTATCGAACGCGCGGAGTTCCGCAAGTCGGTACCCGGCGGAGGCGAAGAGCGCGACATCCCTAGCTAGCGCTACCGGATCGCAGGCGACGTAAACAACCACCCTTGGCCCGGCGCCAGCGATTGCCTGGACAACATCCCTTCCCGCTCCGGCTCGAGGAGGGTCGAGGACGACTCCGTCCGGCCGCTCGTCGGCCGCGCGAAGCCAGCGAAGCGCGTTGTCATGGTGGAGGGTCACCTGACCAAGATCGTGAAGGCTCCTGCGTGCATCGCGGACAGCGCTAGATCCGCTCTCGACCGCGTGCACGACGCCGGTTACCCCGACCTCCTCTGCGAGGAAGGCGCTAAAGAGACCTACGCCTGAATATAGGTCCCACCAGTGCTCCCCCGGCGCCGGTCGGCCTGCCTCAAGTACGGCTGACACCAACGTGTCTGCTGCCCGAGGATGCACCTGCCAAAAACTCGCGACGTCAACCCGCCAATCGCGGCCGCGCACCCGTTGGTCGGTTCGCTGCTTTCCCGATGCAAGGCGTCCGTCGACCACGACGCTGACCCGGCCCTCATCACCCTCGATCGTGCTCACCTCGGTAGTGCCTGTGTGACGCGTTCGCGGGATGCCGAGTTCGACGATCCCAGGGCTCGCAAGCAGGCATGTATCGACCGGCACCACGTCGTGCGTGCGGTAAGCAAGCAAACCCGGTCGTCCGTCGCCGTTAACGGCCCAGCGCACCCTGGTGCGCCAGTGCAGCCCACTTCCATCATCGTTGAGCGCCTCGACCTGCACGTCGATTTCGGGAAGGCCGGCATGGCGTGCAAGGGCATCGCGCACGACCTGCCCCTTGAGCACCAACTGCGCTGAGCGTTCAACGTGCTGGAAGTCGCACCCTCCGCATCCGTCTGGGCGGGCCCAAGCGCACGGTGGTGCCACTCGGTCCGGGGATGCTTCGAGGATCTCGATCGCGTCAGCGCGGACGATCTTTGACGATACATCGGTGATCACTATTCGCGCACGCTCGCCGGGAAGTGCGTGACGAACGAAGACGGTGTGTCCTGACAGGTGCGCAATGAAGTGACCTCCATGCGCGATAGTCCCGATGTCGACGATCGCCTGGTCGCCGACATGAACTGGGGTCTTGACCGGCCTAACGCCGGCGCCAATCGTCACCTAGCTGTCCCGATCACTGACGGATTCACTCGACTCGAGTTGCCACGGAACGCTTGTCACCATGACCCCCTGGCTGAAAAATAGTCGGCCCTTGAGTCGCAGCGCTGACTGGTTATGAAGGAGTGCCTCCCACCAGTGGCCCACCACGTACTCGGGGATGTAGACGGCGACAAGATCATTCGGACTGTCGGAACGCAGTTCCTTCACATAACTGAGGATGGGCCTAGTGATCTCACGGTACGGGGAGTCAAGGACCTTGAGCTGGACCGGAATCGCCCTGCGCTCCCACTCGTCCTGCAGTGCGCTCGTCTCGTCGTCGTCGACGTTCACCATGAGCGCCTCGAGCACGGTGGGCCGTGTCGCGCGGGCGTACGCAAGTGCCCGCAACGTCGGCTTGTGGATCCGGGAGACGAGGACGAGGGCGTGTACCCGCGCCGGCAGGATCATCTTGTCGCGATCTGTGGTCGCGAGTTCCTCACGCACCTTGGCATAGTGGCGCGAGATGGCCCGCATGAGCAGGAAGATGAGCGGCATCGCAAGAACGACGAGCCATGCCCCCTTCGTGAACTTCGTGACGAGCACAATGACGAGCACCGTTCCAGTCATGGCGAGGCCGAAGGAGTTGATGATGCGCGATCGATGCATCGTGCGTCGCGCAGCCGGGTCGGTCTCGGAGCGCAAATGCCGGTTCCAGTGGCGAACCATGCCGATCTGGCTCATGGTGAATGAGACGAACACGCCAATGATGTAGAGCTGGATAAGCGCCGTCACGTCAGCCTGGTAGATGACAACGAGGATGATCGCGAGCCCAGAGAGGGTGAGAATGCCGTTGCTGAATGCGAGGCGGTCACCGCGCGTATGCATCTGCTTCGGTAGGTAGCCATCCCGAGCGAGGATCGATCCGAGCACCGGAAAACCGTTGAATGCCGTGTTCGCGGCGAGCGCGAGGATGAGAGCAGTCGCGAAGGTGATGATGATCACCGGAACATAGGCATTGTCGAAGACGGCATTCGCAATCTGCACGATCACGGTCTTCTGCTCCTGCCCTGCGGGCAGGCCGATGAGGTCCTTGTTGAATTCGGTGACGCGGACGCCCGTCTGCAGCGCCAGCCAGGTGATGCCGGTGAACATCGCCATCGAGATCACCCCGAGCAGCAGTAGTGTCGACGCCGCATTCTTCGATTTTGGATGGCGGAATGCCGGAACCCCGTTCGAGACCGCCTCGATTCCAGTGAGCGCCGTCGTGCCGGAGGAAAAGGCCCGTGCGACAACGAAGACGAGTGCAAGTCCCGCGAACGTCTCCTCGGGAATCACATCCCAGTTCGCACTCTCCGCCTGAAGGTCGCTCCCCATCGCCAGCCTCACGACCGCGACCCCGATCATCACGAAGATCGACAGTATGAAGAAATAGACCGGCACGGCAAAGAGAGCACCAGACTCCTTGATCCCCCGGAGGTTGAGCACGGTGATAAAGATGATGATCCCGACCGCCCACCAGGTTCCGTGCAGTCCGATGAATGGGAGTGCGGATGACAGGTTTGCGACCGCAGAGGAGATCGACACGGCAACGGTGAGCACGTAGTCAATGAGCAGCGCGCTCGCCACCATCACGCCCCAATTGGGTCCGAGGTTCGTCGCGACCACCTCGTAGTCCCCGCCCCCGCTCGGATAGGCATGGACGTTTTGGCGATAGGACGCAACAACGGTGAAGAAAATGACGATGACGGCCAGAGCAACCCACGGCCCAAACGAGTAGAGCGACAGCCCGCCGAGCGACAGCACAAGGAGAATCTCCTGCGTCGCATAGGCATTCGACGACAGGGCGTCACTGGCAAACACCGGGAGCGCAATCCGCTTTGGCAATAGGGTGTCGTGGAGACGATCGCTGCGAAGCGCTCGGCCGACGAGCAGGCGCTTGACGCCGTCCGATAGTGGCACGTTAGCAGAGCCTACGCCCACCAGTTCCGTGTACGGTGGACACGTGCACATAGTGATCCTCGGGTGCGGTCGCGTCGGTTCACTGCTCTCCCGCGATCTGGACGCACTCGGCCATTCAGTCGCCGTGGTTGATATGGACTCGACGTCCTTTCGACGACTGCCCGCGGATTTCAGCGGACTCACGGTCACCGGAGTCGGTTTCGATCGCGAGACATTAGAGAACGCCGGCATCGAGCGAGCCCACGCGTTCGCCGCGGTGAGCAGTGGCGATAACACGAACATCCTCGCGGCCCGGGTGGCCCGCGAGACCTACGGCGTCGAACGCGTCGTCGCCCGAATTTACGATCAGCGTCGAGCTGAGGTCTACGAACGCCTCGGAATTCCGACCGTCGCCACCGTTGCCTGGACCGCCGGCCAGATCATGCGTCAAATGCTCCCGATGGGGGCCCAGGATGAATACCGCGACCCGAGCGGAACCATCGCCCTCGCCGAGGTGCACGTTGGATCGGCATGGATCGGCCACCTCGTCACCAGCCTCGAGCGGGCCTCCGGCGCACGTGTTGCCTTCATCATCCGCTACGGATCGGGACTCCTCCCCACAGAGATGAGTGTCGTCCAGGAGGGCGACCTCGTCCACGCCGTCTACTCCTCCGACAATCGGCTCGCCGTGGAGTCCGCGTTCGAGACCGGTCCCAAGGAGATCTGATGCGCGTCGCCATTGCAGGAGCCGGCAAGGTGGGGCGGGCAATTGCCCGCGAGTTGATCGGAAACGGCCATCAGGTCCTCCTCATCGACCGTGACGTCCAACTCATGCGCCCGGGAATCGTCGAGGGCGCCGAGGTGCTCCTTGCCGACGCCTGTGAAATCTCGGCCCTCGAGGAAGCCCGACTCTCCGAGTGTCAAGTCGTCGTTGCCGCGACTGGTGATGACAAGGTCAACCTCGTCGTGTCCCTCCTCGCCAAGACGGAGTACGGAGTGCCGCGGGTCGTTGCCCGCGTCAACCATCCGAAGAACGAGTGGATGTTCGACGAGTCGTGGGGCGTCGATGTCGCGGTGTCGACCCCGCGCATGCTCTCAGCCCTAGTGGAGGAGGCGGTAAGCGTCGGCGACCTCGTCCGCCTCTTCACCTTCCGACAGGGCGACGCCAACCTTGTCGAGATCACTCTTTCGACCGACTCACCCGTGGTCAACCAGCGCGTTGGCGATCAAACGTGGCCCCCGGATACCGCCCTCGTGGCGATCGTGCGCGGGCCCAGGGTGATTGCCCCGTCAGCGGATGATCCACTTGAGGCGGGGGACGAGTTGCTCTTCGTCGCCGCTCCCGACCAGGAGCCAGAACTGCAGCGGTTACTCGGTCACCTCTGACCTTCGGCTTCCCTGCGTGCTGCTTCCCTGCGTGCTGCTTCCTCGCGTTCGGCACGCTTATTCGACAACACCGGTGCGAGTACGCGATACGTCCAGTAGGCCGCCCCGAGGAAGAGCGGGTAGCCCATGACGATTTTCACAATGCCCTGAACCTCGACCCAGCCGGCGAGATACAGGGGCGTTTGTACGATAAGCCTGCTAAAGAACAGGACAACCCAGATCCACGATGCCGCCGCATAGACCCGGCGCAGTGCCGGGTCGCGGCGCCATTTCGTGCCCTCGCCCGTGAGGAATCCCATCGCGATGCCGAGCAGCGGCCACCTCGCAATGATGGAGATGAGGAAAGCCGATCCATACCCAAGGTTCGTGAGCATCCCGGGAAGGTAGATGTCGGATGCGTTGTCGTTACGCGACGCCCACCAAGCGGAGAACGCCAAACCGATGAAGCCCGCCGCCACCTGACGTAGCTTCTCCCGTCGGATGAGCCGCCAGATGACGATGGCCAGACCCGCGATGATCGCTGCGATGATCGATGAGCGAAGGTTCTGCGATGTCACGATGAACGAGATGACGAACACTGCTGTTGGCAGGCCCGAGTCGATGATCCCCCGCCACCCACCGATCGCACGTTCGAGGAGGAGTGACTCCGCTCGAATGTCGGCCTTGCTCTCGTGAGCCAAATGCTCCGGCGATCCGGACTCATCGGGATCGGAAGGCTTCGGGGCTTCGACCGGCGGCTCGGCAGACACGTCAGGCCGCCATTGGCTTGAGCTCGTACCGGGGGTTGTAGACGACCGGCTGACCAGCGACCTGATTCAGCCGACCGGTGATTACGAGACGACGGCCCGCGCTGACGCCCTGAATCCGACGCCGCCCGAGCCAGACCACCCGAATGCTACCGGAGCCGTCGTAAAGGTCGATTTCCAGCGAGGGCGCTTCACTGCGCGGCCGGAGGGTGATCGACCGGACGGTTCCGGCGATGGTCACGGTGTCCCCCGGGGCGCAATCGCAGATCCGTCCGCAGGATCGATCCGCGCTCTCGCGCTGGAGTTCGCCTGCCTCCTGATCGGCGCGGCTTCCCATAAGTCGGTCCCACAGTGCGATTCCCACGCGCTCAGGCTATCCCTACCTGATCTCAGTAATCTCGGGCCCGCGCTCGAAGGGGTTGACCGGCGCGCGCCCGGCCGGTCCCGCCTGTTCCATGGACTCGGGAAGACGCATCGCAATTGGGGCCCCAACTGCCATGGCATCACCACCACGAACGACGACGAGACCGCGCACGACGCCCTCCAGCGCTGTCGCTTCGGGCCCGGGTCGCGCCGACTTTCCCAGAAAGACTGCCCGCAGGAACCAACGACTGCCCTCCACGCCAACGAAACGGGCAGGTTGCAGATTGTTCCCCCCATCGGAAGGCTTGACCTGAGCACGCAGTTCAACCCCGAAGGGGCCAGTCGCCTCCTCTACAAGGCCCCCTGCAGCACTGATCGACTTCTTAATCTGTCCCCGGATGTCCTCCCACATGCCACCTGATCGAGGGGCCGCATACGGCTGAACCTGGACGGCTGATCCAAGCATGGCGAGTGTCACCTGAACGATATTGCCCGACTGCTCGTCCACCTGAACCTGGAGGTCCATGCCCTCTGTCGACGGGACCAGCAGTGCGCCGAGATCGACGCGATCGACGCCGTCTGCGAAGTCGACATCGGATTCATCCCAGGGGCCCTGTGCTTGCACATCATCGGTCACGGAGCAACCGTACCGAGAAACCCACCCGTGCTGCCAAAGCCGCCGTCACCGCGATGGGATCCGGGCAGGTCGCTCACCTCCACCAACGTCACGGACGCGACCGACGTGACCACGAGTTGGGCGATCCTGTCGCCTCGCGAGATCGCGAACGACTCGAAACGATCATGGTTCACCAGGATGACACTGATCTCCCCGCGATACCCGGCATCGATTGTCCCCGGGGCATTGAGGATCGTGACGCCGTGCCGCAGCGCCATACCGCTTCGTGGGTGCACGAACGCCGCGTATCCCGGACGCATGGCGATCGCGATGCCCGTCGGCACGAGGCACCTACCACCGGGCTCAATGCTCACATCGATCCGACTTCGCAGATCCATGCCCGCATCGCCGGGATACTCGTAGGTCGGAAGCGGCAGCCCTGGGTCAAGCCGCTGGACGAGCACCTCAACAGCATTCATGAGCGGGCTCCGAACATATTGCCTCTCGTCACGGGTTCACCTCGACGTCGTGGCCGCCGGTGCGCCAGGCCGGCCCGCCGCTCGCCCGATCAATGATGGCCTGCTCGATGTGTTCAGGATTGCCATGCTTCATGAAGTGCTCAATCGGGACGCGAATGAACAGAGCCGATGCGGTGACCGCCACGAGCCCATCGGAACTCCCCAGACGACCGGCCGCCGCGGTGAACACCTTGCGTCCGTGCACGCCAACGACATCGGCATCGATGATGAGGGTTGATCCGACCGGCACCGGCCGCCGAAAGTCCGTCTGAATCTGCGCAGTCACGACAGGATCGCCGAGAAGCCAGTTCAAGGAGCCGAGTACCTCGTCAAACGCCGCCGTGAGCAGACCGCCGTGAGCGAGGCCCGGCGCTCCTTGGTGATGCTCGGTGACGGTAAAGGCCCCGGTCACCCGCAGGCCATCGCGCGCCGTGATTTGCATGTGCAGGCCGGTTGGATGATCCACGCCACAGCCGAAGCACCACCGGTAGTGCGAGGGGATGGATGCGCCGGGGGCCGGTGCATGCGCCGGCCGATCCGGGAGGGTGGCGCCAGCAGGAGGAGCTATCGCAGGCATGGGGCTGACCCTACCGAGATCCACCACCTCAGGGCATCCCGATTACGGTGATGCACGTGAAGACAGCACCAGTGTTTCGAGAGCGACTCCTGCCCCCCTGGTGGGTGTTCGGGATCGCCCTTGCGCTCGCCGCTATGGTCGCGATCGCCTACGGTGCAGCCCTCGATCCTTGGTTCGGTGGGATCACCTTCGCAGGTGGTGGTTTCTCGGTGTCATGGCTGCTGTGGCTCACCTCGCCAGTCGTCGAGGTCACCGAGACCGCGCTTACCGCTGGGCGCGCCCAGCTCCCCCGATCGTCCATCGCGGGAGCCGTCGTGCTCGACGGAGCTGCGGCTAGCGCCCACCGCGGGCCATTGGCAGATGCACGCACGTTCGTCCTCCTGCGCCCTTGGCGAGCATCGACAGCGGTCCTCGTCACCCTCGACGATCCGGCTGACCCGCATCCGACTTGGATCCTCACGAGCAAGCACCCTGACCGGCTAGTGCGGGCGCTACAGTGATGCTGAGCCGCAGCCGCACCGAACAGCGTGCGCACGAGTAACAGGAGCGATCGTGAACACCTCGGAAGAACTGCAGGTCTCCTCTGAAGAATCAGAGCCCAACCCACTCATGCACATCGTTGCGCCAATCGTGGCGATCGGGGCCACCATGATCGTTCGCAAGGCCCTCAATGCCGGCTACCGACGGGCCACCGGGGCTGACGCTCCCGGACCGCGCGATCCGGGCGTGAGCATGGGCCGGATCCTCATCTGGTCGATCGTCACCGCGGCCGCCGCCACCGTCGTCGAAGTCGCCGTCTACCGCATCACGAATCGGCCCTCACACACGGGCTGATCGCGGGAAGCACAGTCGTATTGCTCCTACGAGCACTCCGTGCACACTGCACCGCCAGCGTCCTCGTGGTCGAGTTGGCTGCGGTGATGGACGAGGAAGCACGTCGAGCAGGTGAACTCGTCGGCCTGCCGAGGCAGCGCCTCGATGCTCGGCCGCTCATCCGAAAGGTCTGCCCCGGGCAACTCGAGGGTCTCGGCCAATTCGGCCTCGTCAACGTCGAGCATGGCGGAGGACTTTTCAGCGCGGCGCACCTTGAGGTCCTCGATGCTGGCCTCCGCTAACTCCTCGTCAGTCTTGCGCGGCGTGTCGTCGTCGGTTGCCATCCTGAACTCCTCCCCAAGTAGTGATCCGCACATTCATTCCATAAGCATGACCCAACACACTAATCTTCAGCCATGCCCGTATACGCACTTGGCACTCGAATTCCCGTCATCGACCCTTCGGCATTCATTCACCCCGACGCGGTGATCATTGGCGACGTGACCATCGGGCCAGAGTCGAGCATCTGGCCGACGGCTGTCCTTCGCGGCGATCACGGTGCGATCAGAATCGGCGCCCAGACATCGATTCAGGACGGCACGATCATCCACTGCACCGCGGAGCACGACACCGTCGTCGGTGACCGCTGCGTCGTCGGGCACAACGTCCACCTTGAAGGCTGCACCGTGCTGGACGACTCGCTCATTGGATCGGGCTCCGTCGTGCTCCATGCCGCCACGATCGGACCCCATGCGCTCGTCGGGGCCTGCGCGCTTATTCCGGGCGGAATGACCGTCTCACGATACTCCCGTGCCCTCGGAGTTCCAGCGAAGATCACCGAGCACGCCATCGCCGACAACGCCTTCGCTGAGGCCGTTGCCGTCTACGTCCACAACGCCCACTGGTACAACGCGGATCTCCGCAGAATTTCCTAGTTCGGCACCAGCGATTTATCTGCGTCCGCTCGCTTCAGCGCCGTGCGAAACTCGTCGTCAATACCGGGACCTGCCGCTACGAAGGTGCCGTCATCCGGATCCGCCGATCGCAGCCCGGCAACGATTGCGCCGGCCTCAGCGGCAATGAGGCCTCCCGCCGCAATGTCCCACCTATTGAGCCCTCTCTCGTAGTGCCCGTCGAGCCGGCCGCGGGCCAGCCAGCACAGGTCGACGACCGCCGCTCCGGCCCGCCGGAAATCCCGCACGAGCGGTGCGAGTCCCTGCACGACTGCAGCCTGCTCCGCCCGTCGCTCAGCTGTATACCCGAACCCGGTGGAGACGAGGGCGTTCGCGAGGCTCCCGCACTCTCGCACGGCCATGGGCCACGCCTCATCGCCCTCGATGCTCCAGGCACCGCCTCCACGAATGCCGATGTAGGCCTCGCCCAGCGCTGGCGCCACCACGACACCGATCTCGCTGTCACCCTCGATCTCGGCCGCGACCGACACGGCCCAGAACGGGATCCGGTACAGGTAGTTCACCGTCCCGTCGAGTGGATCAACGACCCAGCGCACACCGGATGTTCCGGGCCGCTCACCACCCTCCTCACCGATAAGGCCGTCAGTGGGGCGGGCGCCGAGCAGAATGTCGATGAGCCGAGCCTCGGCCCCGCGGTCCATCTCGGTGACGGCGTCGGTCGGCGATGATTTCGTGTCGATGGCAAGGGCATCAGGTCGCTCCTCATGCAGAAAAGCGGCAGCTACACCGGCCGCCTCCCATGCCAGGCCCACAAGGTGATGCCGGGCGAGCAGTTCGGGGAGCGAGACAGCCGTCATAACCGCATTATTTCGCCCGATGCCTCGGCACACTCCCACCGCCCGACCCGATGGGGAGTACCGTGCAGGATCGTGCTCAACATCTACCGCGAGGTTCTCCGGATCCCAGGTACTCTCCGGTTCTCGGCGGCCGGGTTCATCGCGCGGCTGCCCCTCTCGATCATCGGCCTCGGGATCGTCGTCTACATCTCGGGGGTTACCGGCTCATATGCCGTGGCGGGCCTCCTCGCGGCCGCGTTCCAGCTTCCAGCGGCGACATGCGCCCTGTGGACCAGCAGGCTCGTCGATCGCCACGGCCAACACCGCGTTCTTCCCATCCTCGTCGCCATCCATGCCCTAGGGCTCATCGCCTTCGTCCTCACCGTCGAGTCCGGACTTCCCCTCGTAGTGCAGGCCATGACCGTTGCGATCGCCGGAGCAAGTCAACCCGCCATCGGGGCGATCGTGCGCGCACGCTGGGCCTACACGATCGGCCGGCTCGGCCAGGCGTCCTCACCTCTGCTGCGCAGCGCCTTCGCCGTCGAGAGCATTGTCGATGACCTCATCTTCACGATCGGGCCACTCCTCGTCGCCACCTTGGCCGTGCGCCTCTCGCTCGCCTCGCCCCTCGTGCTCGCCGCGGCCCTCACAGTTATCGGCGGCCTGCTCCTCTCGGCGCAGCGAACCACTGAGCCACCCGCCTCATCAAGTCTTCCCCGGGCATCTGAGCACCACGACTCGGCCATCAGGCTCCCCGGCCTTCTCCCCGTTGTGCTCGCAGCCATCGGCACCGGATTCGTCTTCGGATCCTTCGAGGTTTCTGCGATCGCCTTCGCCGTGCGATCTGGCACCCCCGCAGCAGGCGGCTACGTCCTCGCCCTCTGGGCACTGGGATCCCTCGTCGGCGGTCTTTGGTTCGGCTCCCGCCACTGGAGAATCCGACTGCCGACCCAGGCGATGATCTGCTACCTCGCCCTCGCAGTGGTGCTCATTCCGATGCCATTCATCAGGTCGGTCCCTGCCCTTGCCATCGCGACCTTCATCTCAGGGGCGGCCGTCGCCCCCGCCCTCATCTCGGGATTCTCGCTCGCCGAGCGCCTCGTCCCTGCAAACCTCCTCACGGAGGGACTCACCTGGAGCAACTCGGGCTTGGCCCTCGGATTCTCCGCGGGGACGGCGCTGGCGGGCATCGCCATCGACGCCTCTGGCACGACGGTGGCATTCGCCCTCCCCGTCGCGGGAGCATCTATCGCCGCCATGGTCATCGCCGGAACCCGGCGACGCCTCATCGCCTCGGTGCAGCCGTACCACGAGGGCCCACCAGGGACGCCGCTCAACGCTGACCCCATCGCGGGCCCAGCCCCCGGCGCCTTTCGCGACGACGCCCGCTGATGTCCCCCGGTTCACTGCCCAAACGCGATACGTTATATACGGTGCGCATGGGGCGTGCTGCGCTCGACTGATCCCCGAGCGTCGAAACGGCTGGAGAATGTCCTGGAACCGCTGAGCCCCAAAGAGATTCAGGCGCGCGTGCGTGCCGGATCCTCCGCGGAGGAAGTCGCTGCGGAGACCGGGTGGCCCCTCGCCAAGGTTGAACGTTACGCCGGCCCACTACTCGCCGAGCGCGCCTACGTGGCTCAGCTCGCCCAGGCGGTCGAAGTGAGGCGATCCGGCGGCGCCGTGACAGGTGTCGGCGTCACACTCGCCGACACCGTCGCCCGGGTGCTGTGGGACGAGGGAATGATCCGTGCGTCCGTCACGTGGGATGCCCGGCGACGGGATGACGGCAAGTGGGTTGTCATTGCATCGTTCACAACCTCGCGTGGACCGGTCCAAGCATCGTGGACCTATGACAATGCCGGCCGAAATCTGCACCCAATCGATGAGGCCGCCCGCAGGCTCATGGGGGTGGGTTTCGAGCAGGTCGGGGTGGTCCGTACACCGCTCCCCCTGGCTTCGGTCCACGATGTCGATGACCCAAAGCCCCTCGCTGGGCCTAGCGAGGCACGACCGCACCTCGTGAGCCTGCCGACGTCCCCCGAGCTCGACTCCGATCCCCTCTTCGACCGAGAGGCCGCAGACTTCGACCGGGGCGAGGTCGAGACAAGGCTTGACCAAGAGGAGCGCCTCCTCGAGCAGGAGCGTCGCGAGTACGAGGTTCGAGAGCTCGAGCACCAACGACGTGAACATGAACTGCGCGAACATGAACTGCGCGAGCATCAGCGACGTGAACATGAACTGCGCGAGCGCGACCATGAGTTACGCGAGCAGCAGACCCGTGAGCAGCAGGCGCGTGAGCAGAGGGCTCGGCTATCAGCTGCGGAGTCCGGCGAGTCCCGTGGTGTCGCGCATCAGCCAACGGTCGCACTGACGCGTGAGGAGCCCCCGAATTCAGGCGGTAAGTCGAAGCCCAAGGCGAAATCGCGTCGGTCGAGCGTACCGAGTTGGGACGAGATCCTGTTCGGGGCGACGAGGGGCGACGAGAACTAGTCGAGCGTCACGGTGAATGGCAGGGTCTGCGATGACATGTGCTCCTGACCTACTGTCTCGGCGGTCCTTCGCGAGCCGTAGTGACGACGGCACAACACCTCGTAGGCAACCGCACTTGCCGGGCTCGTTGCTCCGGTGTCGCCCACCACGACCTGATCCCCCTCGACAACCATGACTCCACCGACGGTGCGGGCATTGTGGGTTGCCCGGGCCCCGCACCAGCACAGGGCCTCAACTTGGAGCACCTGCACTCGGTCAGACAACTCAACGAGCCGGCTCGATCCCGGGAACAGTCTCGTCCTGAAGTCGGTCATGATCCCGAAGGCGTACACATCAATGCGAAGGTCATCAACGACAGCTGCGAGTTGTTCGACCTGGTCGGCCGAGTAAAACTGCGCCTCATCGCAGATGAGGTAGTCCAGGGCTACACCTGCGGACAACGTGTCGACGATGAACTGCCGGAAGTCGAGTTCGTCGGTCACCTCTATCGCGGGTACCTCAAGGCCCAGACGGCTGGAGAGAACCGACTCCCCTGCCCGGTCGAGCCGGGTGAAGACCATGCCCCGGCGTCCCCGGGTTGAGTGATTGTGGTCGGTTTGCAGCGCGAGCGTCGACTTTCCACAGTCCATGGTCCCGGCATAGAAGACAAGTTCAGCCACGGAACATCACCGCCGGGATCTCCCACTCCGCGGCCGTGAGGGCGCCATGCTGACCGATGAGTGACGACACGAGGGTGTCCCGACGGCTCGTGAGCGATGTGCTCCCCTGCGCTACCGCGACCACGTCGCCGATCCGCTCGGCCAGGAGGTCGTCCGTGGGTCCGTAGAGCCCTTCCGCCAAGATCTCATCCCTCGTGAAGACGCGCACCCGGTCGCCGAGGCGTGACGCCCACCGTATCGCCACGTCGGCAACGTGCATGGGCCGCGCGTACACATGCCGCACCCGAGGCTCGCCCGCAATCGTCAGGACATCAGCGACGAGGTCGGGATGGGATTCAATGGCGATCCGGCTCGAGGGCGGGCAGTTCACCATCCCGTGATCCGCGGTGACGAGCATCGCGGAGTCCTGCGGCAGAATCACCTGCAGGCTGGAAACAAGATCATCTGCGCACCGCACCGCTTCGAGCCACGCCTTGCTGCCCACTCCGCTCGCGTGGCCGACGCGATCGATCTGGGCCCAGTAGACATAGGTGAGCGTCCGGCCTGCACCACTCGTCGCCGATTGAAGTGCCCGCACACGTTGGGCGATGTCCTCGGCCGGCCGGTACTGCGCCCCTCGCAGGACAGCACGTGTGAGACCGGACTCGCCGTAAGCCGCCGGGCCGATGCTCGAGACCACGACACGCTGGCGTGCGACCACCTCGAAGATCGTCGGTTCGGGCTGCACGGCGATCGGCGACGTGGTTTTGTCCCAATGCAGTGGCGAGAGCACCTGCTCCGTCTCCGGCAGGTAGAACGAGGCACCAACGAGACCGTGGGCACCCGGGAGGAGCCCTGTTCCAATCGAACCGAGCGCAGACGGGGTCGTGGTCGGAAAGACCGAGTCGATCGAACGCCCGGGTGCCGCTGTCAACGTCGGGGCATGCTCGCCATGCTCCTGCAGCAGTCGCCAGCCAAGTCCGTCGAGAAGGCAGATGACGGCATGCTGGACGTCACCGAAGCCGAGGGTGTCGGTAAAGCCTTGTACTCCTAGGCCCGCGGCCGCCGAACCTAGGACATCAACGAGACCTGCCTGATGGGCCATCCTCCGGGGCTGACGTGCCGCTAGCGCAGTCGTGCTGCGGTTGCCTGCGAGAGTGCCGACGCGAATGCGAGGGCTTGGCCCACGACTTCGGCGCCGTCGGCGACCTCCGAGACTCGCACCGATAGGTCATCGTTGCTTGAGGTCCCCGTATAGCCGTGGTCGGCATCGCACTGCGGGTCACCGCACGTGGCCGGCTCCAGATCAATTCGACTCACCGCACCCCAGCCGATCGTGATGACTACCTCGGCGGTCCGGCCACCCGGCTCATGCTTCGCAGGATCACTCACGACGCGAGTCACCACAACCGAGTCGACGCGCTCGAGGCGCACCGCCTCGGTTGATGCGGTCGCAAAGGGGACTGGAGTCGTCTCGTCTATCCCGTGCTCGTCGGTGTGGCCGACGATGAGTCGGGTAGGAGTGAGGGCAAGAACGGTGACATGCCGGCGAAGCTCATCGTGATCGAAGGTCGCCTCATGGTGGACGAGATAGGACTTGAGGGGCTCGCCAGCGAGGGACGTGTTCAGTGCATCGGCCACCAGATCCGGGTAGTACCCACTGCGCTGGATGTCGCCGCGCAATTGCTCGTCAAGCTCTGCCATGACCCCATCCTGTCACCTGCATTCGCGAGCCATCTCCATACCACCACGCATCCTCACCCGTGCACTGGTCCCTCCTCGTTCCACTCGCCGATCCGAGCGATTACGGTAAACCTCATGTCCCAATTCATTCGAGTTGCCGATGAGGTGGCGAGCGCCCTCGCCGAGTCCAGGCCGGTCGTCGCCCTCGAGTCGACAATCATCAGTCACGGCCTACCACGGCCGGAAAACCTTCGAGTCGCGATCGAGGTCGAGGACATCGTCCGGGCGGCTGGTGCAGTACCAGCGACTATCGCGATGCTGGCCGGGGTCGTGCATGTCGGTCTCTCGGGGGACCTCCTCGATCAGGTTGCCAATCGTGACGACGTCGTCAAGGTTTCGGTCCGCGACATCGCGACCGTGGCGGCCCGAGGGGGCAACGGCGCCACCACTGTCGCGGCGACAAGCCAAATCGCGGCGCGCGCAGGGATTGAGGTATTCGCCACCGGTGGGCTCGGCGGCGTGCATCGGGAGGCGCGCGAAAGCTGGGATGAGTCCGCCGACCTCACAACCATGGGCACCACCCCGATGACCATCGTCTGCGCCGGAGTGAAGTCCATCCTTGATGTCGGCGCTACCCTTGAGCGTTTGGAGACCTTGAACGTTGGAGTGCTCGGCTACGGCACGAATGTCTTTCCAGGCTTCTACCTGAGCGACAGCGGCCACGTGGTCGACTGGGCCGTTTCGACCCCCGCTGAGGTCGCCGAAATCATGGAAGCGAGGCGAGCATTCGGAATCGAGTCGGCACTTGTCGTCGCGTATCCGCTCGCAGAGTCCGATCAACTCGACCCCGACCTCCATGACCGGGTGCTGCACGAGGGGCTGAAACTGGCGTCGGCCAGAAATATCGTAGGCAAGGGCGTCACACCCTTTCTCCTCGATCATTTTCATCGGGCCACCCACGGCGCCAGCCTCATCGCAAACGAGCGCATCATCGTCCACAACGCAGACCTCGCCGCTCAGATTGCGGTCGCTCGGAGCGAACGTTCCGCATGACCGCTCGGTTTTTCCTCCTCGGCGACGTGATGGTCGACGTCACAGCTATCGTCGGCCAGCCGCTCAACTACGCGAGCGACACTCCCGCCAAGGTCACCATTCAGCCGGGGGGTGCGGCGGCCAATACCGCCTGCTGGCTCGCCCATGACGGCGAGGATGCCACACTCATCGGAGCCATCGGTGATGATCCATTCGGGGACATGGTCACGGAGAACCTCGCAGCATTCAACGTGAGCAGCGCCTTGGCGACGATCGACGGATCAACCACCGGAGCCTGCATCGTCATCGTCGATCAACGCGGCGAGCGCACGATGTTGCCGGACCCCGGCGCGAACGCCGGACTCGCCGTCGAGGACCTGCCCACCTCGTCATTTCGTGCCGGGGATCACCTGCACCTATCCGGGTACACCCTTCTGAACGCTGCCACTCGTGCCGTCGGGATGAGCGCCCTTCACCAGGCCCGTGAGGCCGGTATGACGACCAGCCTCGACCCGGCGTCAGCGGCCCCACTCGCGCACGACCCTGCCGTGCTCGATGCCGCCCTGCTCATCATCGACCTGCTCATCGCGAACGAAGCGGAGGCATCGGTCCTCACGGGAATCATCGATCCTGGCCTCGCACTTGCCTCGCTCGCCGGACGGGTGCCGACCGTGGTGGTGAAGCGCGGGCATCTCGGCTCGATCGCCCAGCGCGCCCAGGTCCAGCATGAGACCGATGCCGTCACCGTGTCGGTCGTCGACACCACCGGCGCCGGCGACGCATTCGCCGCGGGGTTCCTGCCGCCTTGGATTCTCGGACGAGACCTAGCGGAGTGCCTCGGACAGGCATCGATTTCCGCCGCGCGCGCAGTGGCCCGTGTCGGAGCCGGACCGGGCTTCGCCTCCCCGGGAGAATGAACACCACCACCACGGAAGGACCATCATGGCCAGGCGCTCCTCGCGGACCGCATCAGCGTCGCCCGGTGACGGCAGAATTGTCGATATCGACGTCTCCGACGAGATGCGGTCCTCGTTCCTCGAGTACGCCTATTCGGTGATCTACGCGCGAGCGCTTCCCGATGCGCGCGATGGACTCAAGCCGGTGCAGCGCCGGATCCTGTTCCAGATGGCACAGATGGGTCTGCGCCCCGACCGCGGGCATGTGAAGAGCGCCCGAGTTGTGGGCGAGGTCATGGGCCGACTCCACCCGCATGGCGACACTGCGATCTACGACGCCCTCGTGCGAATGGCGCAGTCCTTCTCCCTCCGCCTGCCCATGGTCGATGGCCACGGCAACTTCGGCTCGCCGGACGACGGCCCCGCCGCCATGCGCTACACCGAAGCTCGGCTCGCCGCAGCGGCACTCAGCATGACCGCGAGCCTTGACGAGGATGTCGTCGACTTCACCCCGAATTACGACGGCCGCGAGACCGAGCCCGCCGTCCTCCCAGCAGCGATCCCCAATCTGCTTGTCAACGGCGCGGCCGGGATCGCCGTCGGCATGGCCACCAATCTCGTCCCGCACAACCTCGGCGAGGTCATCGGAGCAGCGCGTCATCTCGTGAGGCACCCGGACGCTTCGCTCACTGACATCATGCGCTTCATCCCGGGTCCTGACCTCCCCGGTGGTGGGGTCATCATCGGCCTCGACGGCGTTCGCGACGCCTATGAGACCGGCCGCGGCACCTTCAAGGTTCGGGCCCGAACCCGGGTTGAGCAGGTCAGCCCCCGCCGCAGGGGCATCGTTGTGACTGAGCTGCCGATGAACGTCGGTCCCGAGAAGGTCACCGAGCGCATCAAGGACCTCGTGCTGAGCAAGAAGCTCCAGGGCATCGCCGACGTCATTGATCTCACCGACGGCGACTCAGGGCTCAACCTCGTTATCGAGGTGAAGAATGGATTCCATCCGGAGGCGGTCCTCGAGTCGCTGTTCAAGATGACACCACTCGAGGAGCAGGTGAACATCAACGCGGTCGCCCTCGTCGATGGCCAGCCGCAGACGCTCGGGATCCTCCAGATGCTCCATGTCTTCCTCGGTCACCGCTTCGAGGTGGTCCGGCGCCGCAGCACCTACCGGCGCCAGAAGGCCCAGGATCGGCTGCACCTCGTCGAGGGACTGCTCATTGCCATCCTCAACATCGACGAGGTGATTCAGGTCGTCCGAGAGTCCGATGATGCCGCCGCGGCCAAGGAGCGCCTCATGACCATCTTCGACCTCAGCGAGGTGCAGGCCAACTACATCCTCGACATGCCCCTTCGGCGCCTGACGAAGTTCTCCAGACTCGAACTCGAGAAGGAGTCCGACACCCTCAAGCGCGAGATCGACGAGCTCACCGCGATCCTCGACGACGACGGCATCCTACGAAATGTCGTCTCCGACGAGCTCGCCGCCGTTGCCCAGCAGCATGCGACACCTCGCCGCACCCTGCTCCTTGAGGGCAACATCTCGCCGGTCAGCGCCGCCGTTCCCCTTGAGGTGCATGACGAGCCCTGCGTCGTCCTCATGTCGAGTACCGGGCTCCTCGCCCGCTGCTCCGAATCCACCTTCGATCCGCTAGCGGAGGTCGGCCGCGCGGCCCATGACGTGATCGTGAGCTCGGCACCCGCCACGACGAGGGGTGACATCGGCCTCGTCACGTCAGCGGGGCGGGTGGTGCGCCTTTCCGTCCTAGACCTGCCATCGATGCCGTCCGTCATGGGAATCCCAGCGCTCTCCGCTGGGGCCCCGATTGGGGCCTTCCTCGACCTAGCTGGCGACGAGCAGGCACTGTGCCTCACCACCCTTGACGACACGGGTGGCATCGCCCTCGCAACGGCGGGCGGCACCGTGAAGCGAGTCGTCCCCGACAGCCTCGGCAACAAGGACGGCTGGGAGATCATCCGGCTCGACGACGGCGACCGCGTCGTCGGCGCCACCCGGCTCGACGACGCGGCAGCAACCTCTGCCGAGCTCATCCTCGTCACGTCCGACGCGCAATTACTTCGATTCCCCGCAGCGTCAGTGCGACCGCAGGGCCGCGCAGCTCAGGGCATGGCGGGGATCAAGCTGAGCCCGGGGGCCCACGTCGTGTTCTTTGGAGCCGTCACCCCATCCGTGGAGGCAGTCGTCCTCACCATCGCTGGCTCCACCTCGACCCTCCCCGGCGTTGGCGGCGGCAGCGTGAAGATTACGCCGCTCGCCGAGTATCCGGCCAAGGGACGCGCGACCGGCGGAGTGCGCTGCCATCGTTTCCGGGCGGGCGAGGACCTCATCACCATCGCCTGGGTCGGCAATGGCCCAGTCCGTGCCGCAAGCGCCTCAGGGGTCCCCGCCGAACTCCCATCCGCGCCCGGCAAGCGTGATGCCGCAGGCATCGCCCTGACCAGTCCGGTCAGCTCTGTGAACGGCCGACTGTGACCCTGAGCTGCTCAGCCGGCTCGCTCGCCGCGGCCGAACCGCTTGCCGGCACGGCGCCCGTCGCCCAGTCCTGGATCATCATCGAGCAACCCGGGCCATGGGGCAGGCAGGCACTCACCAACAGTCGACTTGACGCCGACCTCGGCGCAGCGCTCAAGGCTGCCTCTGCGGACTCCGGGACCACGGTGCTCCTCGCCCGGCATCCGGACCGACTCGAACGCGATCTGCACGGCGGTGCACTACTGGAGCACCCGCAGGACACCGCCCGCAACATCTGGGTCGCCCACACTGCTCCCGGCGATACCCGCATGCGCCACGGGGTGACCGGGGAGGTATCACAGATTGGCTCCTGGGACCTGTCCGCGATCGCCCATGGGAGCCTGCCTCCCTTCGGCGTGTCGGTCAAGGACCCCACCCTGTTCATCTGCACCCACAGCGGCCGCGACCAGTGCTGCGCTGTCCACGGCCGCGCGCTGCTGGCTGCAACGCTCGACCGACTCCCCTCAGGCGAGCGGGCGACGGTGTGGGAGGTGAGCCATATCGGTGGCCATCGGTTCGCGCCGACCGTCCTCAGCCTGCCCTCCGGAGCCGTCTACGGCCGGCTAGACGTCGATGACGTCCTGCGCATCCGCAACGACGACGCCCGCCGCATCGTCTCCACCCTCAACTATCGCGGGCGGACGGCCTTCCCACAGCCGCTACAAGTCGCAGAGATCGCCATCCGCGACACGGCCGGCATTCTCGACCGCGACGTCCTCGATGTGCTGCTCATCCGTGACGGCCGAGCAATCCCGGTCAAGCCTGGTGGACCACTGCCGGACGCCGCGGCCCTGCAGCTTGAAGTCCGCCACGTCGACGGACGCTCGTGGCAGGTGGCCGTGTGCCGAGAAGCCCTCCCCACCGGACGCGCAGAGTCCTGCGGAGGCGATCAGCTCGACGCCCTCGTCTGGCGCTCATCGGGGGTCAGCGAGGCGGCCCGCTGGACCTAGTCGGCCGGCTCTTGGTCGGCTGAAGCCGCCATCAGTGCGTCGGTCTCATGGATGGTGGTCCTAGACCGGCCCGCCGTCGCGCCGAGGGCTCGCTCCGCCGCATCGATCGACCTCCACCCCGCGGTCGATACGACAGCAATGCCCCGGCTTGCCAGCAGGTCGTCAAACTCGCGGGCCGTCCCGGCCGGAGCGGTCGGCAGGGCTCCTGAGTTGGCATCGGCGAGAAGGGACGCGACAGTCGCGTTCGCATCCTTCTTATTCGTTCCGATGATGCCGGTCGGCCCACGCTTGATCCACCCCGCCACGTATTCGCCCGGAACCGCCTTCCCATCCAGCTGGACCCTGCCTTCGACATTGGGAATGACGCCGCGCTTCGCGTCGAAGGGCACGTCACCGAGAACAGTGCCCCGGTATCCGACACTGCGAACGACGAAGTCGGCGGGGATGATCGTGAGCTGGCCCGTGCCGGTGACTCCCCCGGATCCGTCGAGCACCGTGCGCTCGACGACCACCTCGCGCACGCGATCGTCGCCGCGTAATTCGACCGGGCGCGCGAGGAAGTGCACGTGCACGCGGCGGTTGCGTCCGGCCGGCACCCTGGTCGACCACTCCTTGATCACCTCGACGTTCCTCGCGATGGCCTTGTCAGTCCTGATCACTTCGTCGCTGGCTTCGTCGAACGCAAGGTCCGACGGGTCGACGATCACGTCGGCGTCAAGGAGTTCGCCGAGCTCGCGAAGTTCCTTCGTCGTGAATGTTGCCTGAGCCGGACCGCGCCGGCCGAGCAGGTGGATGTCCGTGATGCGGGAATTGCCAAGGGTGTCGAGAACGTGCTGTGGCATATCGGTGGCATCGAGTTCGGCAACCGTCTTGGCGAGCACCCTCGTGACGTCGATCGCGACATTTCCGACCCCCACGACAGCGACCGAGGTGCTCGACGGGACCAGCCGCTCGAACGTCGCCCGATCTGCATCCGGGTGCCCGCAGTACCAAGCGACGAAGTCCGTCGCCGCTACGCTTCCATCGAGGTCCTCGCCGTCGATCTCCAGTCGGCGATCGCGTGATGCGCCGTACGTGAGGATGACGCCGTCGAAGTAGTCATGGAGTTCGGTGAGCGAGATGTCACGACCGACTTCGACATTGCCGATAAAACGCACGCCCGGCTTATCGAGCACCTTGTCGAGCGTGTCACGGACAGAACGGATGCTCACGTGATCCGGTGCTACGCCGTAGCGCACGAGTCCGAACGGCACTGGAAGCCGGTCAATGACATCGACCAAAACCTCGATGTCGGCCTGGGTCGCGAGCGCATCCGCCGCATACATTCCAGATGGTCCCGAGCCAATAACTGCCATGCGCAGCGGACGCGTCATTCGTCACTCCTTGTGATGTGATGCCGGCAAAGGGTTGATCAGGGGACCCCGCGCAAATGTAGTGGCACTGTCATTTTCGGCGCCCGCGAGGTACGCAGGCACCTTCGATCGCTACTTTCCACCCACATCCACCAAGGAGGGCCCATGCCGTTCGTCCAGATCACGATGCTCGAGGGTCGAACCATCGAGCAGAAGCACGACCTCATCAAACGGCTCACCGATGCAACGGCTGAGGCGCTCGGCGGGGACCCGTCGCGAATCAGGGTTGTCATCTACGAGGTGAGCCCCGATGCCTGGGGCATCGGTGGCCAGCCAGTCTCCACCACCATCTCACCCTGAATCTGGGCCACCTGAACAGAAAACCCTCGCGCAGCGCCCTTTCCGTTCATCTCGCCCGGATTCTGGGCCAGATGGGTGATGTGGCGGGTTAGGCTTCGAAGGGGCGGATGGCCCCACTGTGGACGTCGAAGATGACGCCACCGACGATGAGCCCGGCCGGGAGGAGCGGATGCGAGCGGATCCGCACGAGGTCGGTACGAAGGGCCGACTCCTGGTCATTGACGGTGCGGAACTCGACGCTGCGGGTATCAATGCCGTGCTCCTCAAGGATTGCCGCGTGGATCTGCGATTCGGAAACGCTGGCCATGCGGCAGTTCGTGTGCGGCATGACGAGCACCCGCGTGACACCGAGGAGGTACGTGGCGAGGATCAGCGTTCGCAACATGTCGTCGGTAACCCGGGCGCCTGCGTTCCTCAGGATCTTCACGTCGCCCGGTTTCTTGCCGAGGACTCCGAGCGGGTCGATCCGCGAGTCCATACACGTGATGACGGCAAGACCGGAAGCCGCGGTTCCCGTGAGTCCCTCGTCAGCGAAGGACTTCACATACTCGGCATTCGAGGCAAGGACATCCTCGAACTCGTCCCTGGGAAACGTCCCTAGATCGTTCACGTTAAAGATCGGCATTGACGAAGGCTAGCGGGACGCCATTGACGTCGTGATTAGGCCCGTTCGCGGCAACGGCGAGAATTCCTCAGGCGTCGATGCGATCGCGGTCTAGGCCCGACGCCCCCTCGACGATGAACTCCTTTCGCGGAGCGACATCGTTACCCATGAGCAAGTCGAACACCTCGCGAGCGGCTTCGGCGTCCGTCATGGTGATTCGCCGTAGGGTTCGATGCGCGGGGTCCATCGTTGTCTCGCGCAACTGCGATGCGTCCATTTCGCCGAGGCCCTTGTAGCGCTGCACTGGATCCTTCACCTTTCGACCAGTCTTGTGGGCGTTGGCGAGAACCGCCTTCATCTCGGCATCGGAGTAGGTGTAGATCACTTCATTTGCCTTGCTCCCCGCGTTGACGATCTCGACGCGGTGGAGCGGTGGCACTGCGGCGAAGACCCGACCTGCATCGAGCATCGGGCGCAGGTAGGAGTGGATGAGGGTGAGGAGTAGGCACCGAATGTGAGCCCCGTCGACGTCAGCGTCCGACATCAGTATCACCTTGCCGTATCGGGCTTGATCGATATCGAAGGATCGACCAGAACCCGCGCCGATCACCTGAATGATCGAGGCGCATTCAGTGTTCTTCAGCATGTCTGAGAGCGAGGACTTCTGAACGTTGAGGATCTTGCCACGAATCGGCAGCAGCGCCTGGTAATCCGAACTTCGCGCTGTCTTGGCTGTGCCAAGGGCGCTATCGCCCTCGACGATGAACAACTCACTTCGCGCGACCTCGTCACTGCGACAGTCGACGAGCTTCGCGGGCAGTGCGGAGGACTCGAGGGCGGTTTTGCGCCGCTGCGTGTCACGGTGAGCGCGCGCCGACACTCTGGCGCGCATCCCGTTCGCGATCTTGTCGAGAACCGCTTTGGTCGCGGCCTTGTCGCCACGCGGTGGGGTCGTGAACCAACAGGCGAGCTCCTTGGCCACCACATTGCCGACGATGCGCGATGCGGCAGGCGTACCGAGCACCTCCTTGGTCTGCCCTTCGAACTGCGGCTCAGCCAACCTGATCGTTACGACTGCGGTCATCCCCTCAAGGCAGTCGTCCTTTGCGACGTTGTCCTCGCTCGCACGCAGCACCTTCGCCGAACGTAGTTGATCGTTAATCACCTTGACGAGGGATCGCTCAAACCCTGCGACATGGGTTCCGCCCTTTGGGGTCGCGATCACGTTGACGAATGATCGGACGTTGCTGTCGTAGCCGGTGTCCCAGCGCATGGCAATATCGACACCAAGCTCACGATCAACCTCCTCGGGGCTCATATGCCCCTTGTCGTCGAGGACCGGAACTGTCTCGTGAAAGTGACCACTGCCTTGAAGCCGGATGACTGGGGACACGGCCTCCCCGCTCGAAATCGTCTCGACATACTCCCCAATGCCGCCCTTGTGCTGGAAGGTCTCCTCGACGAGGTCGGCCGGATCGCGATTGTCATGAATCGAGATGGCGAGCCCTGGGACGAGAAACGTGCTCTGGACTGCACGCTCGCGCAGGGCTACGAGATCGTAGGCGGCATCCTTGGTGAAGACCTGCTTGTCGGCCCACCAGCGCACTCTGGTGCCGGTACGTGTGCGCGGACAAGTTCCGGCGATGGTCAGACCTCCCTTTTTGGTGAAGTCGGCGTGTTCATCGGGCCCATCGAACACTCCGGGGACCCCACGACGGAAGGACATTGCGTGGATCTTTCCGCCACGGTCAACCTCGACATCAAGGCGGCTGGACAGCGCGTTCACCACAGAGGCTCCCACGCCATGCAGACCCCCGGAGGCGTTGTAGGAACCCCCGCCGAACTTGCCGCCTGCGTGGAGTTTGGTGAGCACCACTTCGACACCGGTCAGTTTCGTCTTCTTCTCAATGTCAACGGGGATACCGCGACCGTTATCGGCCACCTCCGCCGATCCGTCGGGGTGCAGGATGATGATGATTCTCGTGCAGTGGCCGCCGAGTGCCTCGTCGACTGAGTTGTCGACGATCTCCCACAGGCAGTGCATGAGGCCCCGGCCATCATTGGAGCCGATGTACATCCCGGGGCGCTTGCGCACCGCCTCGAGGCCTTCCAGAACGGCAAGATTCTTCGCCGAGTACCCCTCGACCGGATCCTTCTTCACACTCGCGGACGGGGCTACGCGGGGGGATCGAGCGGGGGTTGTCGCCATGTGGTCAACCTATCGACCGGCCCTGACACTGTCTCGCCCCTTGCATCCGTGTCGGAAGCGGTGTGAGTCCCCTCACATGGGTGCGTTCGCTTTAGGTGAACCTTTCCGGTGCGCCGACACGGGGACGGGCTGGAGGTGGGAGACTATTCACCAGAACGAGGATCTCCAACAGGATGATCTCGATCGACAGCGGAGGTGCTCACGTCCATGACAACCACGATGACTGCGCCGGCACTCAGTCCGACAGACCGATGCGATCGGTGCGCCGCCCAGGCGTATGTTCGCGTCATGCTCCCCGGCGGAGTCGACCTGCTCTTCTGTGGCCACCACTGGACTCGCCATGAGCCGGTCCTTCGCGCCCAAGCAGTTGAGGTGGTGGACGAAACGCATCGGCTCGCCGCAGTTCCCTCGTCCGACAACCGCTGAAGGCTAGACGCCCCCATGTCGCTCCTGCGCACCGAGGCCTCAGAGCACGTCACCACTCTCGTGATCTCGAACGCGCAGCAACGCAATGCGTTGTCGAACACGCTGCTCCATGAATTCATCGACGCTGTCATCTCCGCTGAGGCGAGGGCGGCTCGTGCACTCATCATTCGCGCCGAGGCTGGCGTGACAACCTGGTCAGCCGGGCACGACATCAGCGAGCTTCCCTCGGACGGAACGGACCCGCTCACGTGGTCCAATCCACTAGAGGAGCTGTTTCGGACCATCAGGAGAATGCCCTTCCCTGTCATCGCCGCCGTTGAGGGCGGGGTCTGGGGTGGCGCATGCGATCTCGTCCTCACCTGTGATCTCGTCGTCGCGATGCGCACAGCGAGTTTCGCGATCACTCCGGCCAAGCTCGGTGTGCCCTACAACACCGCCGGCGTTGCCCATTTCGTGAGCGGGCTGCCCCTGAATGTGGCCAAAGAAATGTTCTTCACCGCGAATCCACTGACCGCCGAGCAGATGGCAGCCTTTGGTGTCGTCAACAGGCTCGTGTCCAGTGAGACTGAGCTCACGAGCGAGGCCACCGTCCTAGCCAATCGCATCGCCTCCCTCGCACCGCTCTCGATCGGGGCGATCAAAGCAGAAATGACCGCCCTCACCGACGCATCGCCGCTCACGAGCAGCACGTTTGAGCACCTCACCAGTCGTCGCAATGCCGCCTGGCGCAGCGATGATTACCTCGAGGGGATCGCGGCCTTCAAGGAGCGCCGGACTCCCACCTTCATCGGCAAATAGAGGCCCGACGCTCCCCCTCGGTTAATCGAGGTAGTCGCGAAGGACCTGTGACCGTGACGGGTGTCGAAGCTTCGACATCGTCTTGCTCTCAATCTGCCTGATCCGCTCACGCGTGACCCCGTAGACCTTCCCGATCTCGTCAAGGGTCTTCGGCTGGCCATCGGTGAGTCCGAAACGCATGCGAACGACCCCTGCCTCGCGGTCAGAAAGGGTGTCGAGCACTGACTCAAGTTGCTCCTGCAGCAACGTGAACGACACGGCATCCGATGGGACGATCGCCTCGGAGTCCTCAATGAGGTCGCCGAACTCACTATCGCCTTCCTCACCCAGAGGGGTATGGAGCGAGATGGGCTCGCGGCCATACTTCTGGACCTCCACCACCTTCTCCGGGGTCATGTCGAGCTCCTTTGCGAGCTCTTCCGGGGTCGGCTCGCGACCGAGATCCTGAAGCATCTGGCGCTGCACGCGAGCGAGTTTGTTGATGACCTCGACCATATGCACGGGAATTCGAATCGTTCGTGCCTGGTCGGCCATCGCTCGCGTGATCGCCTGCCGGATCCACCAGGTCGCGTAGGTCGAGAACTTATAGCCCTTGGTGTAATCGAACTTTTCAACCGCTCGAATCAGGCCGAGGTTTCCCTCCTGAATGAGGTCGAGGAAGAGCATCCCGCGACCCGTATAGCGCTTCGCCAACGACACTACAAGTCGTAGGTTCGCCTCAAGCAGGTGATTCTTGGCACGGCGGCCGTCTTCGGCAATATATTCAAGATCGCGCTGCATCTTCTTTTCGGGTCTCTTCTTGGGCTCGTTCAGTTTCTCCTCGGCAAACAAGCCTGCTTCAATGCGCTTGGCAAGGTCGACCTCCTGCTCTGCATTGAGAAGGGGGACCTTGCCGATCTGCTTGAGATAGTCCTTGACAGGATCCGCGGTGGCACCGGCCACGGTGACCGTCTGAACCGGCTCGTCGGTGTCGTCGACGTCGGAGATCGTGAAGCCCTGCTCCTCGCCATCAGCCGCAGGCTTCTCCCCCTCGACGTCAGTCTCTGCCTCTACCTCAGCGATGTCGACGGCAATATCGGCCTCAAGATCCTTCTCTAAGACCGCTACGGACTCTAGCTCTGCCTCCGGCACCTCGTCCACGTCGAGCACGACAAGGCCGTCCTCGGTTTCGAGGACCTCGATGAGTACGTCTTCCGCCAGGACCTCGGACACGGCCGACGCGGGAGCCGCCTTCTTCGCGGGAGCCGCCTTCTTCGCGGGAGCCGCCTTCTTCGCGGGAGCCGCCTTCTTCGCGGGAGCCGCCTTCTTCGCGGGAGCCGCCTTCTTCGCGGGAGCCGCCTTCTTCGCGGGAGCCGCCTTCTT
>CAMAWO010000016.1 GCA_945861925.1 Bifidobacterium breve
GACCAGCGGGCCATGCTGGAGGCTCTCACCAATGGCAGCAGCGCGTGCATCCCAGGAGCGGGGCACCTTTCTGCCGTTGAGCGCCCCCAGGTGGTGAGCCGGAGGATGATCGAGTTTCTCGAAGGCGCCCAGCTCAGGTTCTAGAGGCCGGCGGTCTCTTTGATGAGGCTGGCGTAGGCCCTTGCGCCTGACTGCGTGAGGTGGATTCCGTCGGAGGCGAAGTATTCGGGATGATCGCTTGATGCAGCGTGCCAGTCGGCGAGCACTGCGTTCGGGTAATCCGGCACGACATTCTCGATGACCTTGTTGTTCGGGTCGCGCCAACTGCGGGGCATGTTGGTATTGACGACGACGACCCGGGGGCTGTCGACGAGGATGTCGAGCATCTCGCGCATCATGCTCTCCGGGAGGACCCCGTTGGTGCCCGGGTGGAGCACGACGATGGGTGCGAGCCGATTTCCGGCGACGTAGCGTTTGAGCTTGCCGATGAAAGCCCCCGGGTATCGGGAAACAGCTGCATCGACCTTCGTTCCCGGGATCACTTCCTTGAGAATTGACCTCGCCCCGAGCATGACGGAGTCTCCGATCGCGCTCACCGTGCCCGTATCCCGACTGGGGCTGGCTTCTGGGGTCGGATCAGCCGTTGCATCTTGCGTTGCGTCTGCGTCGTCATCGAGAGCGACCTCGGTGGGTCCGCCGGACGTGATGCCCATCGCTGCCGCGACGTCGGGTGCGACGACCAAGTCGACTGTTGCGCGGGTCGTTGCAGCGAGAAGCAGCGCGACGGTGATGATGCTTGCGAGGGTGGCCCCGATCATCGCAGCTCCGACGAACCGAAGGCGCTTGCGCCGAGTGCCTTTCGAGGCCCGGACCCGAGCGACGAACCGCTGGATGGCGCCGCGGCGAATAGGCATCTCAAGGAGTCGGAAACTGAGTTCGGCGATACCCACGGTGAGGGCGAGACGCAAGATCACGAGGGGGACGCCGTCAATTGGCGTGTCGAGCACGGGCCGGGTCACCATGAACACCGGCCAGTGCCACAGGTACAGGCCGTAGGACCGTTGGCCGATGTAGCGCCACGGCTGGGTGCCCATCGCCGGGCCGAGTTTCACACCCGGGTGGCTCGCCGCGGCGATGAGGGCCGCGACGATGAGAGCGAGGGCCAGGAAGCCCCCGCGGTACAACCACGGTGTGAATTCACCGACGAATGCGAAGAACCAGATGACGGCGATCAGGGCAGCGACGCCGATACCCGTAATGATTGCGGCGGCCCCCGATGACAGGTCCCGGCGCATCCGGCCCGGCCGCCAGAAGCTCGCCATCGCTGCGCCGACGAGCAAGCCCATCGCATGGGAGTCGGTGCCGAAATATGCTCGACTCGGGTCCGCAAAGTCCGGATATCCGTTGGCGACGGAAAGTTGGAGCATCCAGACGGTTGACAGGATCGCGAGGATAGCCGCGATGGCGAAGACACCCTTGCGGGCGAACTTGCGCATCGCGAGGTAGGCGATTACGGGCCAGATGAGGTAGAACTGTTCCTCGACGGCGAGGGACCACAGGTGTTTGAGGAACGGGGGCCGGCCGATGAACTCGAAGTACGACTGGTCGACTGCGATGTACCACCAGTTGTTGATGTAGAAGACCGACGCCAGTACGTCGGAGGCAGTCTGGCGTGCGGCATCCTGGTAGACGAGTGCGGCAGCGAGTGACACGACGACGAGGACGAGGAGCAGGGCGGGGAGGAGGCGTCGGGCGCGTCCGAGATAGAACTTGCGGAAGTCGACCTGCCCTGATCGGTCGAATTCCTCGAGAATGAGGGAGGTGATGAGGAACCCGCTCAGGACAAAGAAGACATCGACGCCGAGGAAACCGCCCGGGAGCCACGAAAGATCTGCGTGATAGAGCAGGACGCCGATGACCGCGAGGGCACGGACGCCGTCGAGGCCCGGAAGGTAGCCCATCTCGTTGGCACGGGGGCCGCGATCGAGCTTCCATGGCACCTTGTCGCCCACGGCCGATTCGGTCACGGAATCATGCTAGGCGACGTCACAGTTATCTCGTGAATTGCGAGAGGATTCCGGTGAAGAGTCCGAACCTTGCTGCCGACCACAACGCGACACCCGCCGCGGACGTGACAAGGAACACGATGAATATGCTGCTCGCCCGACGTGCCGCGGTGAGGAGGGCAAGGGCGATAATTGCCCCGAACAGCACGGCGCCGCCGGCCGTTATCTGATCGTCAGTCAGCGTCCAGCCGAGGATCGTGATGTCGGGTATCTCCATCAGTTGGGGTATCTCATCAGTGAGGTCAGTGCTCACCGTCTGCTGCGCCGTGCGCCGTTCCGGAAGGGGCCGCTTGGACGAGCTCGACGAGGACCCCTCCGCAATCCTTGGGGTGGGCGAAGTTCACGAGGGATCCGGCGGTTCCACGCCGCGGCGCGTCATAGAGCATGCGGACGCCGGCGGCTGCGAGCTGCTCGGCGGCGGCAACGACGTCATCGACTCCATAGGCGATCTGCTGAATCCCCGGACCTGACCGGTCGAGGAACTTGGCGATGGTCGAGTCCGGGGTGAGCGGGGCGAGCAGTTGGATGCAGTTCCCTGAATCTCCGACCCCGAGCATCGCCTCACGGACCCCCTGCTCCTCGTTCACCTCCTCGTGGACCACGGAGAGCCCGAAGGCCCGGCCATAGAACTCAATCGCTGCGTCAAGGTCGGGAACGGCGATGCCGACGTGGTCTATGCGCGTCAGGATGGAATGCATGCCGGATATCGTGTCACCTACCTGATTCAAGTCGCGCGGGAGGAGCCCGAAATGCCCGATACTGCGGGTGCACTGCTCGAGCTCATCGCCGGTGCGCAGGACGGGGACGTCCGCAAGATCGCCCGGCTCATCTCCAAGATCGAGGACGGCGGCGTCGAGGCTCGCGAGGTCCTGCGGGCGCTCGCCACCTACTCGGGGCGAGCGCATGTCATCGGGCTCACCGGTGCGCCGGGGGTCGGCAAGTCGACGACGACCTCGGCCCTCGTCACGGCACTGCGCTCCGCGGGTCATCGCGTTGCGGTTCTTGCGGTCGATCCCTCGTCTCCATTTTCTGGCGGCGCACTCCTTGGTGACCGGATTCGTATGCAGCGTCACTCCGGCGACGAGGGCGTCTACATCAGGTCGATGGCCTCCCGGGGTCACCTAGGCGGCCTCTCGGCGACCACGCCTCAGGTGATCCGGGTGCTCGACGCGACCGGCTTCGACATCGTCATCATCGAGACGGTCGGGGTGGGGCAGTCGGAGGTCGAGATCGCTGCCACCGCAGATACCTCGATCGTGCTCCTTGCCCCCGGGATGGGTGATGGCATTCAGGCGGCGAAGGCGGGGATTCTGGAGATTGGCGACATCTTCGTCGTGAACAAGGCGGATCGTGACGGTGCTGACTCGACGGCCCGCGAGATCCGCCACATGGTCGAGCTTGGCACCTGGCATGGCTGGAAGCCGCCGGTCCTCAAGGCGAGCGCTGCTCAGGGCACGGGCATCGACGAGGTCGTCGATGAGATGAACGCGCACCGGGCCTGGCTCGCCGAGAGCGGTGAGGATCGAGTGCGCCGGCATCGCCGGGTGCGCGAGGAGATCACGGCCCTGATCCTTGGAGCAGTACGCGAGCGGCTTGCGGAACGCCGTGATGAGCTGGAGGCATTGGCTGACGCCGTGCTCGCGGGGGACTTGGATGCCTACGCAGCCGCCGAATCCCTCACCTAACCCCCGTTTGTCCCATGAGCTGGGAGAACGTGCAGAATCTAAGCCGAAATCGCCCAGATTGTGCAGGATCTCCCAGGCCGAGCGCGGTATGGAGGGGCGGTGAGCAGCATCCAGTGTCAGGGCTTGCGGCGCTGCCAAGCCCCTGGCTCGGCGAGGAGCTGAGTGACGTCGCTCGGGAGCCGGTTGAGTGCGACGTCCTCGAGGCTGATGCCCTCAAGCACGTGCCTCATCGCCGCGCGTACGGCGATCCAGACCTCGCGCAGGTGCTCACTCGCCCCCGGATACTCGACATCCTCGGGGCGATTCCCGCGGACGGCGGCGAGCGGTCCGTCGAGGGCCCGGACGACGTCGGCGATCGTGACGTCGCTGGGATCGCGGTCGAGTCGGTACCCGCCCTCGGCCCCGCGCTGGCTTGCCACGATTCCAGATTGCCGGAGCTGACGGAGAATCCCCTCGAGGAATTTCATCGGGACCTGCTGGGCGGTCGCGATTGCCTCGCCCTTCATGAGTTGCAGGGGATCGACGCGGTAGGCGGCTACGAGTTCGAGGAGCGCTCGCATCCCGTAGTCGGCCTTGGCAGAAATGTGCACACCTTGATTCTCCAGCCTGCCCTGCCGCGCAGATCACCCGTCCCCTGAATTCGACGCCTGTGGCGAGAACGTTGTCCGTCATCGTCGGGTCGCATGTCATGAAAAGTCGGCCCGCTCCCGCTATGACGGGCTCATGGGAGAGAATGACGACGTGACGTCAACTCCGTTCTCAGCCCATGGTGCCGTTGATCTCGGCGCCCTCGCCTCTGCCCGTCAGAATCAGCAGCGGGCCGCGGTTGCCCGGTCCAGTGCGCCTGCCGGCGTCGTCATCGACGTGACCGAGGCCTCCTTCGAGGCCGATGTCATCCACCAGTCGATGACGGTCCCCGTCGTGCTGGATCTCTGGGCGGAGTGGTGTGGCCCCTGCAAGCAGCTCTCACCGATTCTCGAGGCGCTGGCCGCTGAATACGCCGGTCGCTGGATCCTGGCCAAGGTCGATGTCGATGCGAACCCGCAGATATCGGCGGCCTTCAAGGTGCAGTCGATCCCGGCGGTGTTCGCAGTCATCAAGGGCCAGCCGGTGCCCCTGTTCCAGGGCGCCTACCCCGAGGCGCAGATCCGCCAGATCCTCGAGCAACTGCTCACAGTCGCTGCTGAGCAGGGGGTCTCGGGATCGCTTACTGAGGGAGAGGCCGAGGAGCCTACCGCGGTCGAGCCACCGGTTGATCCGCGATTCGAGGCCGCATTCGAAGCGGTCGAAGCGGGCGACTGGGACGCAGCCGAGGCCGCCTATCGGGCCATGCTCGATTCGAATCCGGCTGACGCCGATGCTCAGGCCGGCCTAGCCATGGTGGGCCTGTATCGACGCGTGGAGAATGTCGATCCGATTCAGGCTCGCACCGCTGCTGCCGCGGCGCCGTTGAATGTGCAGGCGGCGCTGGTGGTGGCAGACCTCGATGTTCTCGAGGGCGACTGGGCGGCGGCGTTCAACCGGCTTGTCGAGTGCATTCGCGCGACCACCGGCGACGACCGAAGCGTGTCCCGAGCGCGACTCCTCGAGTTCTTCGTCATGGCCGGCGACGATCCAGCGGTAGCCCCGGCCCGAGTCGCCCTCGCCAACGCCCTCTTCTAAACATTCATCTGGCCCCGATTCCGGGGCAGATGAACGAAAAATGCCGCTGGAGCCTCGATTTCGTTCATCTCGCCCAGATTCTGGGCCAGATGGTGTGGCGGATGGTGTGGCGGATGGTGTGGCGGGTGGGGTGGCGGGTGGGGGTGGCGGGTCAGGATTAGGGTTCGGTTTTGGTTCTCTTGAACTGTAGGTAGACCGTTGATAGCGGCGGCAGGACGATCGTTGCCGAGGCCGGTCGGTCGTTCCATACCTGCGGCACCGCTTCGACCGATCCGCGGTTGCCCATGCCGCTGCCGCCGTACAACGCGGCGTCGGTGTTGAGGATTTCCGTCCATCGCCCGGCGAACGGTAGGCCGATGCGATACGAGTCACGGGGCGACGGAGACAGGTTCGCGGCCACGGCCACGCAGTTGCCGGCGTCGTCCCAACGCAGCCAGGTGAACGTATTGGCGCTCGCGTCACCTGAGTTGATCCACTCGAATCCGCCGGGATCGTCGTCGCGCTGCCACAGGGCCGGGGTCGCCCGGTAGACCGAGTTGAGATCGGTCAAGGCCGCTCGAACGCCGGCATGCTCGGCGTATTCGGTGAGCCACCAATCCAGGCTGGTGTCGCTGTTCCATTCGCTCGACTGCGCAAACTCCGAGCCCATGAAGAGGAGTTTGCGGCCGGGGTGGCCCCACATGAAGCCGAGGTAGGCGCGCAGGTTCGCGAGTTGCTGCCAGCGGTCCCCCGGCATGCGCGTGATGAGCGAGCCCTTGCCATGCACGACCTCATCATGGGAGATCGGCAGGATGAATCGTTCGCTATAGGCGTAGACCATCGAGAAGGTCATCTCATTGTGGTGGTACTGACGATGTATCGGCTCATGCGCGATGTAGTCGAGGGAGTCGTGCATCCAGCCCATGTTCCACTTCAGGCCGAACCCCAGGCCGCCGGACGAGGTTGGCGCAGTGACGCCAGGCCAGGAGGTCGACTCCTCGGCAATCGTCATGATGCCCGGTGCCCGCCGGTAGACGGTGGCGTTCATCTCCTGAAGGAAGGCGACCGCCTCGAGGTTCTCACGGCCGCCGAACTCATTGGGCTGCCACTCGCCGGTCTTTCGCGAGTAGTCCAGGTAGAGCATCGACGCGACGGCATCGACGCGCAACCCGTCAACGTGAAACTCCTCGAGCCAGAACACCGCATTGGCGACGAGGAAATTCCGCACCTCCGTGCGACCGAAGTCGAACACGTAGGTCCCCCAGTCTGGGTGCTCGCCCCGCATGGGGTCTGGGTGCTCGTAAAGCGGCGTGCCATCGAAGCGGCCGAGCGCCCAGTCATCCTTGGGAAAGTGTGCGGGAACCCAGTCGACGATGACCCCGATACCCGCCTGATGGAGGCGGTCGATGAGGAAACGCAAATCGTCGGGGGAGCCGAAGCGGGAGGTTGGGGCGAAATAGGACGTCACCTGGTAGCCCCATGACGGGCCGTACGGATGCCCGGCCACGGGCAGGAACTCGACGTGCGTGAACCCGGCGGTGCGCACGTAGTCGGTGAGCTCTTCGGCCAGCTGCCGGTACGAGAGTCCAAGCCGCCAGGAGCCGAGGTGGATCTCGTAGATGCTCATTGGCTGCTGATGCGGATCATTCGCGGTCCGGTCGGCAAGCCACGAGCCGTCGCCCCACTCGTAGGTCGAAGTAAAGACGACCGAGCCGTTCGCTGGCGGAATCTCGGTGGCGAACGCGTACGGGTCGGCCTTCTCATGCCACGCGCCGTCGCGTCCGAGGATCTGGAACTTGTAGGTGGTGCCGCCCGCGACTCCGGGGACGAACAGTTCCCATATGCCGGTCGAACCGAGCGACCGCATCGGGTGGGCCACACCGTTCCAAAAATTGAAGTCGCCGACGATGCGGACTCCCTGGGCGTTCGGTGCCCACACGGCGAACGAGACCCCCGTGATTGACCCGAACGGGGTCGGGTACTCGCGCGCATGGGCCCCGAGTACCTTCCACAGTTCCTCATGGCGGCCCTCGCCGATGAGGTGAAGATCGATCTCCCCGAGGGTTGGGAGGAATCGATAGGGGTCGTCGGACTGGACGATTGTGCCGGCGTACTCGACCTCAACCGTGTAGTCGGGGATCTCAGGAGTCTGGATGACCCCGCACCAGATGCCGCGATACTCGTGCCGCAGGGCCACCGACCCTTCGGACGTAATGACGGTGACACTGTCGGCGAGGGGTCGCAGCACCCGCACGGTCACGGAGCCGTCGTGAATGTGCGGGCCGAGGATCCCGTGCGGTTGGTGGTGGGAGCCGTCGACGAGGTGACCGAGGTCAACCTCTAGGACAGGAAAGGGGGTGCTCATCGGGGGTCCGCTCACGCTATCCACGGGGTACATGGACGATGTGGGCAACCTGCTCAAGGGGACGTAGCTGCACGAAGCAGGTCTGGCTCCAGGTCCAGCACTGGTCAGTGGCGAGGTCGTGGGCAATGAATCGGTCGTCCCACGCGAGGCCCAAGGCAGACATGTTCCAGAACACTTGGCCCTGTTGGGGGCGGTAGGACTCCAGGGTGCAGACGAGGAGCATGAGGTCGTCGTCATCGTGCTTTGAGAACGCAATGATGTTCGGATTGTCGGTGCGGTGGAACGTCAAGGAGCGAAGGTCTTGGAGCGCCGGATGGCTGCGCCGCCACGCGTTGAGCTTCGTGAGGAGCGGGGCGAGCGTGTAGCCGCTCGATTGGGCCCCGGCCCAGTTGCGTGGACGGTACTGGAACTTCTCGGTGTCGAGGTACTCCTCACTCCCGGGTCGCAGCGCCACATGCTCATAGAGCTCAAAGCCGCTGTAGATCCCGTAGGTCGGCGAGAGGGTTGCCGCGAGGACGGCACGAATTGCGAACGCGGCCGGGCCCCCGTATTGGAGGTAGTCCGGGAGGATATCGGGTGTGTTCGTGAACAGGTTGGGACGCATTGACGCCGCCGCAGGTCCGGCGAGCTCGCGGCAGTAGGCCTCAAGATCGTCTTTGGTGTTGCGCCAGGTGAAATAGGTGTAGCTCTGCTGGAAGCCGACCTCGGCAAGCGCCCGCATCATGGGCGGCCGGGTGAATGCCTCGGCTAGGAACAGCACATCGGGGTCGGTGGCCTTTATTGAGGTGAAGAGCCGGTCCCACACCCACACCGGCTTCGTGTGCGGATTGTCGACCCGGAATATCCGGACTCCGTGCGAGACCCAGAACCGCACGACCCGCTCGACCTCGGCGTAGAGGCCCTCGGGGTCATTGTCGAAGTTGAGGGGGTAGATGTCCTGATACTTCTTGGGGGGATTCTCGGCGTGGGCGATCGTGCCGTCGGCCCGGGTGGTGAACCACTCGGGGTGCTCGGTCACCCAGGGGTGATCGGGAGCGGCTTGGAGGGCGAGATCGAGGGCGATTTCCATGCCGTGGCCGGTTATGGCGGCGACGAAACGATCGAAGTCGGCGATGGTGCCGAGTGCTGGATGGACGGCATCGTGACCGCCGTCCTTGGAGCCGATCGCCCACGGCGACCCCGGATCACTGGGCCGGGGCGACAGCGTCCCGTTCGGTCCCTTTCGGTTGATGGTCCCGATTGGGTGGACCGGTGGGACGTAGACGACGTCGAACCCCATCGCGGCGATGGCGGCGAGCCGAGGGGTGGCGCTGGCGAACGTGCCGGAGCGTGGCGGATCGACGGTCGATCCCTCGCTTCGGGGGAAGAACTCGTACCAGGATCCGACGAGGGCTCGGCGGCGCTCGACGCGCAGGGGCCATGGTCCACTCACGGTGACGTCCTCGCGGATCGGATACGTCCCGAGTACCGAGGCGATGCGCGGATCGGTACTCGCAGAGAGCCGCACCGGCACTGGCAGGGTGCGCGTGCGAAGGGTTCGCGCTGCGGCGAGGAGCAGTTCGCGCGATGCCGGCGGCGTTGGCATGCCTCCCGCTGCGGCGGCACGTTCGAGGAGGCGGGCTCCCTCCTCGAACTCAAGTTCGACATCGATACCGGCAGGGATCTTGATGCCCGCGCGATGCTGCCAGGTTCCCCATGGGTCCGACCAGGCCTCGATGTCGAAGGTCCAGTCGCCCACGGCGTCGGGCCGGACAGTCGCAGTCCAGCCGTCCAGTCCGTCGCCTGTGGGCACCATTCGCAGCCGGACGTGCCCTGTTCCGTCGGGTCGGCGCAGCACCACTTGGACGCCGAGGGCATCGTGACCCTCACGAAAGCAGGTGGCTCGGATGGGAATTGCCTCACCGACAGCGGCGGCCGCCGGGCGGCGCCCACCGAGGACCGACGGCTCGACATCGGTGATGGGGAACCGGCCGGTGAGCACAGTGGGCATTCCGTCAGTCATGGTGGGGTAAGAGTACGGCCGAGGGGCGGGTGAGAGCAGGTCAACAGGTCCATTCCGCAAGGTGCTGCAGAGCATGCAAGCGTTCTCAGGCCGGGTAGGGTTTGGGCGTGAGAGCGATCCGACGGTTCACCGTCCGTACCTGCCTTCCCGCGCCGCTGACTCCCCTTGAGGAGCTCGCGACGAACCTGCGTTGGTCGTGGCATCCCCAGACCCGCGACCTTTTCGCGGCGATCGATGCCGGCCTGTGGGCCGCATCCGGTGAGGATCCGGTTCGTATCCTCGGAGAGGTCAGCGCCGAGCGGCTCGTCGAACTCGCTGGCGACGAGGGGTTCGTCGGATGGGTTAATCGCTGCCGTGACGACCTCCACGCCTACCTGTCGTCCGATCGCTGGTATCAGACCCTCGGGCCAGAGGCACCCGCTGGCATCGCGTACTTCTCACCGGAGTTCGGCATCACCGGCGCCCTGCCCCAGTACTCAGGTGGCCTTGGCATTTTGGCTGGCGACCACCTCAAGACCGCGAGCGACCTCGGTGTCCAAATCATCGGCATTGGCCTGTTCTACCGGTCAGGCTACTTTCGGCAGTCCCTTTCCCGCGAGGGCTGGCAGCTCGAGCACTACCCGGTTTGCGATCCCGATGGCAGCCCGGTCTCGCTGCTCCGCGAGGCCGACGGCGCTCCGGCCAAGGTCTCCCTTGGCATCCCCGGCGGCCGTCGGATCACTGCACGGATCTGGGTTGCCCAGGTTGGCCGGGTTCCGCTGCTCCTCCTTGACTCCGACGTCGAGGAGAACGCACAGGCGGAGCGCGAGGTCACCGACCGTCTGTACGGCGGTGGTGGCGAGCATCGCCTTCAGCAGGAGATGCTGCTCGGCATCGGCGGCGTTCGGGCCATCCGCACCTTCTGTCGCATCACGGGCGCAGCCGCACCAGAGGTCTTCCACATGAACGAGGGCCACGCTGGGTTCCTGGGCATCGAGCGGATCCGGGAGCTCGTTCAGGGGGAGGCGCCGCTCGACTTTGACCAGGCTCTCGAGGTGTGCCGAGCCGGCACGGTGTTCACGACGCACACGCCGGTTCCTGCGGGCATCGATCGATTTCCCCGCGAACTGATCGAGCAGTACTTTGGCGGCGAGAACGCCGAGGCCGGCATCCCTGTCCAGCGGATCCTCGAGCTCGGCGCCGAATCCTTCGCAGGGGGCGACCCAAACGTCTTCAACATGGCACTGCAGGGCCTGCGACTCGCGCAGCGCGCGAACGGCGTGAGCCTTCTGCACGGCGAGGTATCGCGTGGCATGTTCGCCGGTTTGTGGCCAGGGTTTGACTCAGTGGATGTTCCAATTACGTCCATTACGAATGGAGTGCACGCGCCGACCTGGGTCGCAAGGGAGATTCGCGATCTGGCGAAATCTGGGGTCGGCGTCGAGCCCATCAATGGAGCGGAGGGGTGGGAAGCGATTGCGAACACGCCGGATGAGCAACTCTGGTCCGTGAAGCGTCAACTGCGCGAGCAGCTCATCACGATGACACACGAGCGCCTACGCGAGTCATGGCTCGCCCGAGGTGCGAGCGAGCCGGAACTCGGGTGGATCAACTCGGTTCTCGACCCAGACATCCTCACCATTGGCTTCGCCCGTCGGGTGCCGTCCTATAAGCGCCTGACCCTCATGCTCCGCGACAAGGATCGACTCCGCGCGCTCCTCCTCGACGCCGATCGGCCCATCCAGCTCGTCGTCGCGGGGAAGTCGCATCCGGCCGACGATGGTGGCAAGCGGCTCATCCAGGAACTCGTTGAATTTGCCGACGGGGCTGATGTTCGGCATCGCATCGTCTTCCTGCCGAACTACGACATGACCATGGCCACGCTCCTCTACCCCGGTTGCGACGTCTGGCTCAATAACCCGATCCGGCCCCTCGAGGCGAGCGGTACTTCGGGAATGAAGGCGGCGCTCAATGGTGCGCTCAACCTCTCCATCCTCGACGGGTGGTGGGACGAGTGGTTCGACGGCGAGAACGGCTGGGCGATTCCAACCGCCGATGGAGTTGAGGACGCCGATCGTCGCGATGACATCGAGGCAGAGGCCCTGTACGAACTCATTGAGAACTCGGTGGCGGCGACCTTCTACGATCTCGACGATTCACGCCTGCCGCGTCGATGGATCGCCATGGTCCGTCACACCTTGCGGACGCTCGGCCCGAAGGTCCTCTCAACGCGAATGGTGCGTGAATACGTGCTGCGGCTCTACCTGCCGGCCGGGTCATCATCACGGCATGTACAGGCCGCGGGATTCGCGCTCGCCAAGGAAATGTGCGACTGGAAGCAGCGCGAGCGGTCCCAGTGGCCGCTTCTGAGGGTTGATCACGTTGAGGCCGACGGTGTCGGCGATTCGGTGAGCCTCGGCACGCCGATTACCGTGCGCGCCTTTGTCTCGCTTGCCGAGCTTTCGCCTGATGACGTGCTCGTCCAAGCGGTGTATGGCCGCGTCGACGCTGACGACCACTTGGTCTCCCCGCAGCACGCGGCGATGGAGCCGGGGGAGTCCTTCGAGCCGGGCGGCTGGCAGTACCGGGTCACGCTGCCCCTTGAGCAGAATGGGCCCTTCGGTTACACGGTGAGGATCCTCCCGCGACATGCCGGACTCGCATGTCCGCAGGAGTTGGGCCTGCAGGTGCTGCCATCCGTAAGCCTTGCGGGTTAGCCCGAAACTCGCAGGACGATAAGGCTGTGCGGGGCCATGGTGATCTCGCTGCCGGCCGCCTCGTCGTGTGACGCTTCCGACGTGCTGCCGGTCATCGTGTCGATAACCCGCCGATACGACCGGGCGTAAGGGTCCTGCGGCAGGGTGTAGAGCTGCTCCTGCTCGCCCGCGTGGAGGATGACGAGAAACGAGTCGTCTCGCACGTGCGTGCCATCTGGGTGGACCGCATGCAGTTCGCCAGAGACGTACATGCCCAGGGTCCGGATCCCATTGTCATTCCATGCGTCGGGGCTCAATTCCAGACCATTCGGGGCAATCCAGGCGAGATCCTTCGGGCCACCGTCACGCATCGGGCGGCCGTCGAAGAAGTTGCGCTGACGAAAGGCCCGGTGTTCACGGCGCAGCCGAAGTACCCCGGACGCAAAATTCATCAGATCCACCTGCCCAGGCGCGAGGTTCCAATCGATCCAGGAGATCACGTTGTCCTGGCAATAGGCGTTGTTGTTGCCCATCTGGGTGCGCCCGATCTCGTCACCAGCGGCGATCATCGGGACCCCCAATGATAGTGCGAGGGTCGCAAGCAGATTGCGGATCTGTCGAACCCTGACAGCGTTGATGGACGGGTCTTCGGTGTCGCCCTCGACCCCGTAGTTGCGTGAGCGATTGTCGTCGGTGCCGTCTCTATTGCCCTCGAGGTTCGCGTCATTGTGCTTGTACTCATAGGAGACGAGGTCGTGCATGGTGAATCCGTCGTGTGCGGTGATGAAGTTGATCGACGCAGAGGGCCGGCGACCTTCTGATGCGTAGAGGTCGGCCGAACCGGTGAGGCGCCACCCGAGCTCCTCGATGCCGGTTGATCCCCGCCAGAAATCGCGCATGCAGTCGCGGTACTTGCCGTTCCATTCCGTCCACAGCGGAGGGAATTCGCCGACCTGATAGCCGCCCGGGCCAATATCCCATGGCTCAGCAATGAGTTTCACTCGACGCAGGACCGGATCCTGCTGGATGGTCGTCATGAAACTGCCGAGCATGTCGACGTCGTGGAGGGAGCGAGCAAGGGCCGACGCGAGGTCAAACCGGAAGCCGTCGACGTGCATCTCGGTGACCCAGTATCGAAGGGAGTCCATAACAAGTTGCAGCACGTGGGGTTTCGATACATCGAGTGTGTTGCCGCATCCGGTGTAGTCGGTGTAGTAGCGACTATCGGGTTGGAGCCGGTAGTAGTCGTCATTGTCGATACCGCGAAACGACAGGGTCGGGCCAAACTGGTTGCCCTCGGCGGTGTGGTTGTAGACGACGTCGAGGATGACCTCGAGGCCCGCAGAATGCAGATCTTTGACCATGTTCTTGAACTCCTGCACCTGCTCACCGCGGGTACCGGACGAGGAGTACTCCGCGTGTGGTGCAAAGAATCCGATGGAGTTGTAGCCCCAGTAGTTCGACAGCCCCCGCTCCATCAGGTGGATCTCGTCGACGAAGTGATGGGTCGGCATGAGCTCGATCGCGGTCACTCCGAGGGAGCGCAGGTGTTGGACGATGGCCGGATGCGCGACGCCTGCATAGGTCCCGCGCTGATGGGCCGGGACGTCTGGGTGCAGCTGCGTGAGGCCCTTCACATGGGCCTCGTAGATGACGGTGTCGCCCCAGGGGGTGCGGGGGTGTGCGTCGCCTTTCCAGTCGAACTCGTAGTCGACGACGATGCTGCGCGGCACGAAGGGCGCGGAGTCGTCGCCGTTCATGGTGACGTCGTCGCCGCCGACGTGGTCAAAAATTGCCGGATCAAGCCGAAAGCGGCCCTCGATTGCTCGCGCATACGGGTCGATGAGGAGTTTCGAGGGGTTCCAACGCTGACCAGTCTCTGGCCGCCAGGGTCCATGAACCCGAAATCCGTACCGGGTGCCGGGTGGAAGGTGCTCGACATGTCCGTGGAAAACGTTGAAGACTCGCTCGGTGATCGGGATGCGTCGCTCGACTCCTTCGTCATCGAAGATGCAGAGTTCGACCGCGTCGGCGCCCTCCGCCCAGAGTGCGATATTCGCCCCACCCCTGCTGTCCGGCGTGACGCCTAGGGGATCCCAACTGGAATGCGGGTTTCGGTGTCTCATCCACATTTTGCAGACGGTACAGGGGACTGCCCGAGCCGAGGGGTGGCGCACGCGACGATCGGGTCCGTCGGGTGGGCGCTAGGCTCGCGCATCCGATGACAGAAGGGGTTGGCATGGCTGATTTCGTTTCGATGGACGTCGTGGATCGGGTGGCAACGATCACCCTGAACCGCCCGAAGATGAACGCCCTGTCCCTGCAAATGCAGCGTGAGATCCGCGATGCTGCCCTTGAGGCCTCGTCCATGGCCGATGTCGGCGCGGTTGTGCTCTACGGGGGTCCCAAGGTGTTCGCCGCCGGCGCCGACGTAAAGGAGATGGCCGACATGTCCTTCCGGGACATGGCACAGCACTCCCGAGGCCTGCAGGCGTCATTCACCGCTGTCGCCGCGATCCCTAAGCCCACGATCGCGGCGATTACCGGTTACGCGCTCGGCGGGGGATGCGAGTTGGCCCTGTGCTGCGACCTGCGAGTCGCCGCTGACAACGCTCGTCTCGGTCAGCCGGAGATACTTCTGGGCATCATCCCCGGTGCTGGCGGCACCCAACGACTCTCGCGCCTCGTCGGGCCCTCGCGGGCCAAGGACCTCATCTTCAGCGGTCGTTTCATCGATGCGCAGGAAGCTTTGGCGATCGGCCTCGTCGACCGGGTCGTTGTCCCCGAGGATGTGTACTCCAATGCGCATGCATGGGCAGCCGAGTTGGCCCGAGGCCCCGGCCTCGCGCTTGCTGCAGCTAAGGGGGCCATCGATTTCGGCCTCGAGACCGACCTCGCGACCGGCCTTGAGATCGAGCGTCAAGCGTTCGCCAGCATGTTCGCGACCGAGGATCAAAAGATCGGGATGGCTTCGTTTATCGAGCACGGTCCGGGCAAGGCGGAGTTCACGGGCCGTTAGGGAACCGCTTATTTCCTATCCCTCCTCATCCCCTCGGGTCTCACGGGAGTCAGATCCACCCCGAATCCCGATGAGTTGTGCTCTCACGAGGGACTCGTCGGGATTCGGGGTGGATCTGGCCGAAATAGCGCTTCCTTAGTTCGAGGGCTCCCGGTTGCCGTTGTGCATTGCCAATGCCAGCTGCCTGATAAGGATCGCCGGTGCCTGAACCATCGCTGGGCCGTACCACGTGAGCGAACGCCCATCGACGAGCGCGCAGGGGATCGGGTCGAATGACTCGGGGCCGTCGTGGGGGCTGAAGGCGTAGGGCTCGTCGGGCAGCACGACGAGGTCGTAGGGGGGCAAGTCCTCGAGCCTCATCCGTGGGTACCGATCTGGCGAGTGGGCGAGAACATTGTCGATACCGAGTCGGCGCAGGACATCGCCCGCGTAGGTAGCGCTGCCAACGTGCATCCAGGGCCGTCGCCAGATCGTGATGACGGCGCGGCGGCGCTCGGCTGCAGGGGGTTCAGGCAGGCCGTCCCACCGGGAGCGAGCGTCGTCAAGCCAGGAGCAGGATGGAGCTTCGATTGCCTTGAGCAGTCGCGCCATAGAGTGGAGGGCCTGCTCGACGGTGCGGATATCGGTGACCCACACCTGCTGCCCTGCCGAGCGCAGCGCATCGACATCGTCGGCCCGGTTCTCCTCGGCATTAGCGATGACGAGGTCTGGGGCCAGGCGAATAATTGCTGCTACATCAGGGTTTTTGGTACCCCCGATGCGGACGGCATCAAGATCGGACGGATGGCTGCACCAGTCCGTCACGCCGGCGAGGGTTTCGGGTGCGCTGGCGGCGAGGGCCTCCGTAAGTGACGGTACAAGGCTCACGATCCGCCGTGGTGCCGTGTCAATTCGGACATCGGCTCCAGTATCGTCTCGGTGGATCATCATGCCGAGAGAATGTCACAGTCAGTCCGAGCCGCCACACAGGTGAGCACGACCTACGCGAAGGGGCATCATGAACGACGAGGCAGTGCTATGTGACGTCCGCGATTCGATCGCGCGCATCACGCTCAACAGGCCGGGCCAGTCCAATGCATTCGACCTTGATGCGGCTCGCGAGTTCTCCTCGGTGGTCGAGCGCATTGCGTCCAGCGAGGCGCGAGCAGTACTCCTTACCGGCAACGGGCCGCGGTTCTGCGCCGGTGGGGATGTTGCGTCGATGGTTGTCGCCGACGACAGGGGTGCCTACCTGCGCGAGTTGGCAAGGACCCTAGAGGCGGGGCTTCGCGCAATGTCGGAACTGCCGATCCCGGTCATCGCGGCCGTCCAGGGGGCAGTTGCCGGGGCTGGGCTTGCCGTGGTGCTCAATGCCGATGTCGTCGTCGCCGCTCGCTCGACGAAGTTCCTGACCGCCTACGCCGGCATCGGTCTCACGCCCGACTGCGGAGTGTCGTACCTCCTCCCCAGGGCGGTCGGGCAGCAACGGGCACTTGAACTTGCACTCACCGGCCGGGTGCTCTCCGCCGATGAGGCGCTCGAGTGGGGCCTCGTCGCCCAGGTGGTCGATGCCGATGATCTGACGAGCGCCGCTGACGAGCTGGTGGTTCGCGTCGCATCGGGGGCGGTTGCTGCGCTTGGCGACGCCAAGCGACTCATCCGGTCATCCTTCGAGATGCCTCGGCTCCAAAGTGCTGCGGCTGAGGTTGACTCCATCGCCAATGCGGTGACGAGGGACGAGGCGATCACGCTCATCGAAGCGTTCACCAAGCGCGGATGACGGCAAACCTGCTGCGCGATCATTGAACTACGGGTAGCCTCCCCCCACCCCCTTTGGCCCAGATGATCGGAGAACTCAGATGACACTGCAGGACAGGATCGACCCCGAGGTTCGTGTCCCACTTGATGGACTGCTCGGCGCCTTCCCCGGAGGCTTCAATGCCATCCCAGACATCGTCGCTCGGCGCGAACTCGTCATCGCGATCCTGGCCGCCGGGGCGGAGGGCATCCCGCCGAATGACAGGGTGTCCTCGCAAGATCACGTGGCTCCGGGTCGTGACGGCCACCCGGAGGCAGGCGTGCGCGTGTACCGCCCCGTTGGCTCCTCGGGCACCCTCCCGGGCATCTTCTACATCCACGGCGGCGGCATGGTGCTCGGCAGCATCGAGATGGATGACGCCTCCGCAACGATGCTCTGCGATATGACCGGTTGCGTCGTCGTGTCAGTGGAGTACCGCCTCGCGCCGGAGAACCCGTTTCCTGCCGCCCCGGAGGACTGCTACACCGGCCTGGTGTGGATGGCCCAGAATGCCGCGGAGATCGGTGTTGATCCCGAGCGCATCGCACTGTTCGGCCAGAGCGCTGGTGGCGGGTTGGTGCTCGCAGTGGCGCTCATGTCTCGTGATCGTGGCTTCCCGTCAATCCGGATGCAGATGCCGATCTACCCGATGATCGACGACCGTAACGAGACGCCATCCAGCCACGAGGTGACGGATATCGGCATCTGGGACCGCGCCGGCAACCTGGAGGCGTGGGGCATGTACCTCGGCGACGCCTATGGCACCGAGCACGTTTCCCACTACGCCGCCCCGTCCAGGGCGACTGATCTATCAGGGCTTCCGCCGACCTTCATCGATGTTGGCGACCTCGATCTGTTCCGCGATGAGGACATCGACTTCGCGGCGCGCCTCATGCGGGCGGGTGTTCCCACCGAGTTCCACGTGAACCCGGGTGCCTACCACGCTGCCGAGGTTTTTGCGCCGACAGCGGCCCTGTCTCAGCGGATCTGGGCGATGCGGGTCGATGCTCTTCGGCGTGGGCTCTTCGGCTAGCACGCACGCTGGGAGCGGGACTTCGGGGCAAGTACTTGGAATGCCGGACAAAGCCCCGCTCCCCGTCATATGGTGGGGCACTGTTTCTTGAGTCGGTCTAGAGTTAGGCTGACTTTGGGAACGCATCCCGCCAATTTCGAGTATGAGGAGTTTCCATGGGTCTTCTTGACGGCAAGGTCGCGACAATCACCGCTAGTACCCGCAGTATCGGTCGCGGCATCGCGCAGGCCTTCCATGACGAGGGCGCAACGGTCGTCCTCAGCGGTCGCAGCGAGGAGAAGGGCCGCAAGGCCATCGAGGAGATGGGCGGCGGCGATCGCCTGCACTTCATCGCGTGCGATGCCTCGAAGCAGGCGCAGGTTGAAGCCCTCGTTGACGGCACCGTTGCCAAGTGCGGCCGCATCGACATCATCGTCCCGAACGCCGGCGGTGTCGCGAACACCGCTCCGGTCGCGATGATGAGTGATGAAGAGTGGCAGTACGAACTCGACTTCAACCTCAACCAGACCTTCTGGATGACCCGTCGGGCCTTGAAGTACATGCTGCCTCAGCAATCCGGCCGCATCATTGGTATGTCGTCGATGTACGGGAAGATCACCACGATGGCGGTTCCCGGCTACATTGCCAACAAGCACGCGATCATCGGGCTCATGAAGGCAGTCGCCAAGGAGGTCGGCACCCAGGGCATCACCGCGAATGCACTGTGCCCGGGCTTCGTCGCCACCGACATGTTCTACGAGACAGGTCCCGCGACAGTCGAGGCGATGGGACTCCCGAACCTCGATGCACTCGCGCAGATGATGTTCAGCGTCACGGCAATTCAGCGTCCGAACACCGAAGCTGAGGTCGCAGCTGCCGCGGTACTCCTGGCATCGGATCTCGGTGCGGGCATCACCGGCACCTCAATCAATGTCGACGGTGGCGCATCTCCGTACTAGGTAGCCATGTCTCGACTAGGAAATCTTGATCAGTGGTTCACCGATAAGACCGCGATCGTCACCGGTGGCGCTGGAGGTATGGGGCGTTCACTCGCCTTAGCCTTCAGCGCCGCTGGCGCGAGCGTGGTGGTCGCTGACTTCAATGCTGAGGGTGGTGAGATCACCGCCTCGCTCGTCCGCGAGCAGGGCGGTGAGTCGGTCTTCGTCCGAACTGACGTCTCAAAGTCGGATGACGTTGCGGCGATGGTCCAAGCCGCGATTTCGCAATTCGGTGGTCTCAATTTCGCGGTGAATGCGGCCGCGATCGAGTTCGAGACCGTGAACCTTGCTGATCTTGCGGATGAGGACTTCGATCGGATGATCGCGGTGAACCTGCGCTCGATCTTCCTGTGCATGAAGCATGAGATCAAGGCGATGCTGCCCGAGGGTGGCGCCATCGTGAACATCGCTTCGACCAACTCCTACCGGCCGCAGCCCCACCAGTCGGCCTACACCGCCAGCAAGTTTGGGGTCCTTGGGCTCACGAAATCTGCGGCAATGGACTACGCGCCTCTCGGCGTACGCATCAATGCGATCTGCCCGGGAGCGATCGAGACCCCGATGCTGCTCGGCGCAATCGAGGCGCGCGGCCGCGACAAGCAGGAGGTCGCGGGTCGCCTGAGCCTCATTGGGCGCTTCGGCCAGCCCGACGAGATTTCCGCGGCTGCCCTGTGGCTGTGCTCCGAGGCATCCTCATTCACAATTGGTCACGCGCTCGCGGTGGACGGCGGATATCTTGCGCGCTAGCAGAACCTCGTGCAGCTACTTGGTGTAGTCGTAGAAGCCACGCCCGGACTTGCGTCCAAGGAGGCCCGCCTCGACATGGCGCTTGAGCAGGGCAGGCGGCGCAAATGCCGCCTCGAGGTGCTCGGCATACAGGCTCTGCGAGACGAGGAGCATGGTGTCGAGCCCGATCATGTCGCAGAGGGTGAGCGGCCCCATGGGCATGCCGCAGCCGGCCATCATGCCGGTGTCGATGTCCTCCTTGGTCGCCACATTGTTCTCCAGCGACCTGATGGCGGAGAGCAGATACGGCACGAGAATCGCGTTCACCACGAAGCCGGAGCGATCCGCAGCCCGGATGACCTTCTTGCCTAGGACATCGGCGCAGAACTCATGGGCGGCGTCGGCAACAGATGGATCAGTGACGAGGCAGGCGATCACCTCGACGAGTGGCATGACCGGGACCGGGTTGAAGAAGTGCAGGCCGAGGACCCGATTTGGGTGGGCGCTGGCTGCTGCGATCTGTGCGACGGGGATGGACGAAGTGTTTGTCGCGATAATCGCCTCGGCGGAGAGGATGCGGTCGAGGTCGCCGATGAGAGCGACCTTGTCCTCGAGGGTCTCCCGGATCGCCTCGATGACGATCTCACGATCAGCAAGTGCCGTGCGGTCGGTAGTGAAGCCAATGCGTCCCATGATGGCGTCCGCGGGTTCGTTGAGGCGCCCGGCCGTCTCAGCCTTTGCGAGTGATGCGGCCATCCGACTCCTCGCTCGGTCGAGGATCTCGTCGCTGAAGTCGACGACGACGACATCGCAGCCACCCTTCGCCCCAACCTCGGCGATACCCGCGCCCATGACGCCGCAGCCGACGACTCCAAGTCGATTCATTGTTCGTTCGCTCCCTGTGTTGTAGAGACCGGCCGGCGGGTGTACCCGCTGGGGGATTCGGCAGTTCCTAGAAATCGCCAGCGTTTGCCCGGAGGCTGCGCAGGACACCTCGGAGCTGGTCGACCTGATTGTCGGTGATGCCGAGGTTTTCGAAGACCTGGGCATTGAGCGCCGTCGTGGCGGTGGCCGACTGGCTTCGACCGGTGTCCGTGATGGATGCGAGCACAGCCCGGCGGTCGGTCGGGTGCGGGAGCCGTGCAACGAACCCCTGCGCCTCGAGACGATCGACGGCGCTCGTCACGCTCGTCGGATGGACTTGCAGCAGGCTGCCCATCCGGGTCATCGGCAACGCCCCGGTGCGCGAGAAGCCGAGGAGCATGAGAATCTCGTATCGTGCGAAGGTGAGATTGAGGGGGCGAAGGACGACATCGATCCGCTGCAGCAGAATCTGCTGGGCGCGGACGAGTGAAGTCACGGCGGCCATGCCATCTGCGGCGTCGGCCCATCCGTGCTTGACCCACAGTCGGTGGGCTTCACCAATCGGATCGGTATCGAGCATCTTGCCGATGGTCATTACATCCCCTCGTCGCGCACGTCGTTAGGCGGATCGCCGCGCCAAGCCCTGTGGACTTCAAATACTAGGGCGTACACGCAGGTGCATGTCCGCCGGAGGCTATTTCACGAGATGCTCGGCGAGGGTCGCGGCAGATGCCCGGAACCGCATCGGGCCCAGCGTCCGGTAACTGGGGTCAAGCTCGAGGCGTGCCCTGGAAATGACCTCAAGGAGGGTGATGAGGCCAAGGCCGGCCACTGCGCTGTCGATCCGATCCTTGGCAGGATTCATGACGAGGAAGGATTTGGCGGCCCGCTTGCTCAATTCGTCCCGCGTCTTTTTACGAAGTGCCTCACCGGTGCTCGTCGCCCCGATTGAGGTCACGAAGTAGACGGTAGACACTCGCTGGTGCTCGTCGACCCAGGTGAGGATGTCGTCGATGAAGTCGATGAGGTCTTCGGGGTGGGTCAATTCCGGGAGGAGCCCGCCCACGAGTTTGGACCAATCACCGGCGAACTCGGCGATGATCTCGTCGAGGATCTCGTCCTTGGATGTGAAGTGGTAGTAGAACGCGGCGGGGGTCATGCCCGCCTGGGCGGCAATATCGGACACAGCGATCTGGTCAGGCGGCTGCACCGCAAGTAGTTCGATGGCGGCGGTGAGGATCTCGTGGCGCCGCGACGGGCGATTTGCGGGCCGCGTGGACCGGGAAGAAGGCCGTGTTTTCTGAATATGGGGCATGGTGTTGTGAGTCTGCCATACGCAGGGTGCGTCTTCGGGTTCATAATGACAACGTGACGAGAACCGCGGCCGAGCCGCTCGTTGATGAGGAGCCCGACGCGCCGGGTCGCCCGGCGCACCGTCCGTCACGCCGCGCTGAGATCGTTCGGGGAGCCACGACCGCGTTCTCGCGGCTCACGTACGCGGAGGCGACCGTCGAAGAGGTTGCCGCCGAGTGCGGTGTGGCGCCAACGGCCGTCTACTACCACTTCGGCGGCAAGGAGGAACTCTTCGATCAGGCCTTCGCCGCCTGCCTCGAGGGCTTCAGCGCGTCAATTGACCATATCCGCGGGAATGCGGAGGTGCTGAACGAGCAGGTGCTGCGTGAGGTGATCTATGCGGGCTGGGCCTGGTGGCGAACCCATCCGGTGGAGGCGAGGTTCCTCACCCTGCACCTCGGGGGCGCCACGCCGCAGTCGCGGCGAACCTACGAGGGCTGGCAGGAGCGTCACGCCCAACGGGCATTCGACTACCTCGCCGAGAGTGACCGCCCACCTCGCAGTTCGCGCAAGGCGCGCGAGCAGTACGCATCGAAGCTCATGGCCTTCAATTTCCTCAACCAGCTCCTCACGACGGCCCAGACCACCTGGATCGACGGTCCGCTGAGCCGGCTGCCGGTGGCGCGCCTCGAGGTCGCGCTCGCCGACATCCTCGTGCCGGTCATGATGGGAACTGAACAGCCCGCTCCTTCTTGAGTTCCCAGCGTGCGATGGACCGCAGGTGCACCTCGTCGGGGCCGTCGAAGATCCGAAGGCCTCGGTGCCAGCCGTACATTCGTGCGAGCGGTACGTCGTCGCTCACGCCCATCCCGCCGTAGATCTGAATTGCGCGGTCGATGACCGCGCACGCCATCCGCGGGGCGATGACCTTGATCGCGGCAATCTCCATTCGGGCAGTCTTGGCGTCGCTCTGATCGATCATCCAGGCAGCCTTGAGGGTGAGAAGGCGTGCCTGCTCGATCTCAATGCGGGACTCGGCGATATCGCGCTGAATGGTCCCTTGCTCCGATAGAGGTCCGCCGAACGCCACTCGACTCTTCGCTCGGTCGACCATCATCGCGAGGGCACGCTCAGCGGCACCGATGGCGCGCATGCAGTGATGGATACGGCCGGGACCAAGTCGAGCCTGCGCGATCATGAATCCGTCGCCGGGCTCGCCGAGAAGATTCGAGACTGGTACTCGAACGTCCTTGAAGAGAATCTGTGCGTGACCGTGCTGGTCGTAGTGGCCGAGGACGGGAAGGGATCGCTCGATCGTGACGCCTGGGGTGTCCCTTGGGACGAGGACCATCGACTGACGGCGGTGGGCCGGGCCATCGGGATCGGTCTTGCCCATGACGATGAAGATCTGACAGCGGGGATCCATCGCGCCGCTTGCCCACCACTTGAGCCCGTTGATGACCCACTCATCCCCGTCGCGCTCGATCGAGCAGGTGATGTTCGTGGCGTCGCTACTCGCGACCGCGGGCTCGGTCATGACGAACGCGGAGCGCATGGTGCCATCGAGAAGCGGTGCGAGCCAGGTTGCCTTTTGCTCAGCTGTTCCGAACAGATGCAGGGTCTCCATGTTCCCGGTGTCGGGGGCTTGGCAGTTGATGGCCTCGGGCAGGATGTCCATGCTCCAGCCGGAAATCTCTGCCAAGGATGCGTATTCGGTGTTGGTGAGTCCGCTCTCAGCCGGCAGGAACAGGTTCCATAGGCCGCGTGCGCGTGCTTCGGCCTTGAGCTCCTCGACGATGGGCGGGAGGGTGGAGTCCTCAGGGCCGACACTTGCTCGGTAGCGGTCGTATTCCTTCTCCGACGGCAGCACCCGGGTGTTGAGGAAGTCCCACATGTTCTCTGAGAGCTCTTGGGCCCGTGCGCTCAGCTGGAAGTCCATCATTGCTCCGATTCGCTGTCGTGGGTGACGCTTCTTTGGTAATCGATGCTAGTGAGCAGTTCGGGTTTCTTGACTCCTTCTCCACTAACGAGCAGTATCCTAAGGGCGATTGATCGGGCTCGCGCCCCTGACTGTGAGGACCAAGGTGTCGTCGAGGACCAACATGTCGTCCCTGCTGCTTGGACCGATAGCAGATCGAGCAGCGAGCCAGCCCTTTGTCATTGCGCTCGTTGACGACGAGGCCGTCCGAACCTGGTCACAGGTGGCAGATGAGCTTCAGAGCTCGGCGGCGGCCATGCTTGCTGTTGCACCGGACCCAGACTCCCGCTGGGGCGTCCTCGGTGACAATGCTGCCCCCACGCTCCTCGCCCACGCTGCGGGCCTGCTCGCCGGAGTCGGCACTGTGGCGATCTCGCGCCAGTTGACCCTTCGGGAGCTCGCGGATCAGATTCAGGACGCTGGCATCGTGGGGCTCGTCGCAGGGGCTGGGGGTGCAGCGGTCGCGATCGAGGCGCTCGCAGCCGGGCTCGTCGCCACAGTTGTCGTGCACTCATGCGAGGTATCGACCGGTGCTCCGGAGGGGGTTGTGACGTGGGATGCGTGGATTGCAGCGTCGTCGAAAACCCATGAATTTCAGGTTCGCCCACCGAGACCGGTCATGGTCTACACGTCCGGCACGACGGGCCGCGCCCGGGGCACCGAGACCCGGTGGGTGCTTGCGCCCGTCGAGACGAGTGACGACTATTTGCGAGTCCTGCGTGAGCGCGCGCAATTCCCCTCTGGTGCCCACATTGTGGTTGGGCCGCTCCAGCACAACGGACCGCTGGCCGCGGTTCGGCATCTTCTGCTCGGTGAGACCGTCATCATCATGGGCCGGTTCGATGCGGCGCGCGCCCTCGCCCTCATCGATGAATACGACGTGTGCTCCTCGGTTATGGTGCCAACGCACTTTCAGCGGATGCTCGCACTCGACCCCGAAATTCGGGCACAGCACCATCTGGGATCAATCGCGATGATTGCCCATACCGGCTCTGCATGCCCTCCAGATGTGAAGCGGGCGATGATCGACTGGCTCGGCCCGGTGTTCACGGAGTCATATGGAGGCAGCGAGTCTGGGACCCTGTGCCGGATCCACTCGACGGAGTGGCTCGCACACCCCGGCTCGGTTGGCCGGGTCGTCGAGCCCTACCGCATTCTCGTACTCGACGAGCAGGGGGCTGAACTATCGGCGGGGGAACAGGGTCTCCTCGCCTTCGAGGCCCCCGAAGGCCATGGGATTCGGTATCACCGTGACGACGAGAAGACGCAGAAGGCCTATGTGCGGCCCGGCGTCTTCACGCTCGGCGATGTCGGCCATGTCGATGAGGATGGCTTCATCTTCGTGACCGACCGGGTCTCCGACATGGTCGTCTCGGGCGGCGTCAACCTGTATCCGTCCGAGAGTGAGCAGGCGCTCCTCGAGCATCCCAATGTTCTCGATGTCGCCGTCATCGGAGTCCCGCACCCGGATCTCGGCGAGCAGTTGCTCGCGCTCGTCGTTCCGGTCGAGCAGAGCGCACCTCCCACACTTGCAGAACTCGATGCCTGGTGCCGGGAGCGTCTTGGCGGATACAAGATCCCGCGCCTCGTCGAGTTCATTGAGGTGCTACCGCGAAATGAGATGCAGAAGGTCGACAAGTTGGCCCTCCGCAGGCCCTATTGGGGCGAGGGGCGCACGATCGGTGGATAGCCGCCGAACCATTCGGGAAATTCAGCGACGAGGGAGATGACGATGCTCAAGGGAATTGCAGGACGAACGGCAATCGTGACCGGCGCGGCTGGCGGAATCGGATCAGCAACCTGCCGACGGCTGCATGCCGAGGGCGCCAATGTTGTCGCCGTTGATATCGATGGCGCCGGACTTGACGCCCTCACAGCAGAACTCGGCGACCGAATCGTTGCGGCACGAGCAGATGTCAGCGATCCTGCGGCGACGGAGACATTCTTCGCCACCGCGGTCGACAGGTTCGGCTCAGTCGACATGTTCCACGCCAATGCTGGTGTCGAGTCGAAGGTGAACCCGATTGCGACCTTCGATCTCGCCGACTTCGAAAAGGTCATGGCCGTCAACGTCCGCAGCGCATTCCTCGGCTCGTCCGCAGCCGTGCGCCAAATGATGACCCAACCGAGCGCGGGCAAGATCGTTTTCACTGCATCCATCGCAGGGCTTAAGAGTGACGCCGGAGTCTCGGTGTACAACGCGAGCAAGCACGCGGTTATCGGACTGGCGCGCTCACTCATGAAGGAGACCGGCGCGCTCGGGATCCGTGTGAATGTCGTGGCGCCGGGCGTCGTTGATACGCGCATGATGAAGCCGCTCGAGGATGGCCTCGGGGCACTCGCCGGCATCGATGGCGCCACCCTCAAGGCCGCGCTCCTCGCTGGCATCCCGCTGGGCCGCTACGCCGAGGCCGATGAGATCGCCGCGACGGTTGCCTGGCTGCTGAGCGACGAGGTGCCCTACATGCACGGTGAGGTCGTCACCGTTGGTGGTGGTCTTTACCCGTGACGAGGGTCGGGCTCAGCCTTCCCCAGCTCGGTGGTCATGTCTCGAGGGACGTCGTCCGCGGGTTTGCCGAGCGGGCTGAGGAGCTTGGGTTCGGATCGCTCTTCGTGCAGCAGCACCTGTTCTATCCGCGGCACCCGGCGTCGGGCTACTCAGCCCGGCCCGGGCTTGCCGTGCCCGAGGCGTACCGATCGATCCTGCAGCCGATGGAGCTGCTGGCCGCCGTCGCCGCATGGACGTCGACCATCACGATCGGCACGAGCATCCTCGTCGCGGGCTACCACCGCCCCGTCGATCTGGCGCAGCGGATCTCGACCCTCGACATCCTCGCCGGCGGACGCACTGTGTTCGGGTTCTCCGTCGGCTGGTCCGACGAGGAGCACGCGCAGTACGACGTCGATCCACGCACACGCGGCAGGAGGGCAGATGAGCTCGTCGATGCGCTGCTCGCGTGCTGGGGGAGTGACCCGGTCTCGTACGAGGGGGAGTTCTTCTCGATCCCGGAATCTGATGTCCGGCCTAAGCCGATTCAAGCCCCGCATCCACCATTGATGTCTGGCATGCGTTCGGCCGCGGGCCTTCGGCGTACGGCCGAGAGGTTCGATGTCTGGAATCCGGCCTCGGGCACGCTTGAGCAGCATCTGGAGATCTTCGCCCAACTCGGCACCATGCGACCCGCACACCTCGGACCCCTGGCCATGTGCTGGAACCTCTTCACCCATCCACCGGTCGAGGTCGCCAACCTGAGGCCGCTCAATGTCGACGAACTCTGCACCGAGGTCGCTGCTGCGGCTGCGGCGGGGGTTGATGCGGTCTCGGTCGACGCGAACTTCGATCCGTCGATCCTCTCGGAAGCCGATTGGCTGGCGGTTCCCGATCGGCTGGCGCCGCTCCTCGACGCCGCGCTTCGCTAGTCCTCAGTCTGCCCAGCCGATGCGGCTATCCGCGTGGGCATCGACAGTGATCGTCTTCTCGACGAGCATGCCGATTCCGTTCTGCACGCTCACCCGATCGACGTAGCCACCCCAGCCCAGGATCGAGGTGGCATCACCGGCGAAGGTGTAGAGGAATGATGAGCGCATGAGTGCCTCGCCGGGCGCCAGCCAGGTGACCTGCTGGTTGACGATGAAGTGCCGGCGGGCAAGGGGTGCAGCGAGCGCCTCCCGGTAGTACTCCACGATCGAGTCGCGGGAGTAACGGGTGCCGCGCCTCGTGGTGAGTGACGCCTCCGGGGCGAAGACATCGGCGAGCATCTCGAAGTCGGGGGTGTCGATCGCCTGCGCGTACCGGTGGGCGGTGGCGCGTGCCGCCTCCGTCGTTTCGAGTCGCTCGAGTCGCTCGAGGATCACCTGCAGTTCCAAGTCGCCGGTATCGCTCACTCGTTGCCGCCCTCGACCACATGTACGCCCCGCTTCTTCAGGCTGACCGGACCGGTGACCGTGAGTCGACAGGCCAGGCGACGCTGTCCGTCGAGCGGAACTAGGGTGCGGGTGAGCGTCTCCCGCTCGTCGTCGGGCATTTCGCCGCAGTTGTCAAGACCGTCTTGGACGACACTCACGCAGGTGCCGCATGATGCTGAGGCATCGCAGACGGTGGGCCAGATGAATCCGGCGCCGCGCGCGGCGGCCATCACGCTCTCGCCTGGAGCGACCTCGAGGTCGATGCCGATCGGGTCCACGTGTACGAGGCTCATGTGATCTCCAGTGTCAACTGCCTGGTCCATGGTTGCATCCCAGGGGACGCAACCAGCGGAATGAGTACTTACCGTAGTCTGATGCTAGTAACATGCCCCCGTCACTGCATTGCCGTACCCGCATCCAGCGTGGCACCCCCGAGCGACGCCCTGCGCCGCACTGAGCGAAGAGGTTTGACATGGATCTAGGCCTGAGCGGTAAGCGAGCCCTCGTCACCGGTGGCACTCGAGGTATCGGCCGGGCAACCGTCGAACTCCTCGCTGCGGAGGGTGCGTCAGTCGCCTTCTGTGCACGCAATGCCGAGTCTGTCGAAGAGGTGGCGGCCGATCTCCGTAGCCGCGGAGCAACGGTCTTCGCCCGCGCATTCGACGTGAGTGATGAGCACGCGCTCAAGGGGTTCATTAGAGACGCTGCCGCGGAGTTCGGCGGTCTCGACATCCTCGTCTCGAACGTGACCGCGGGGTCGGTTAAGGGACCAGAACAGTGGGCGAACAGCCTGAGCCTGGATCTCATGCCCCTCGTTCACGCCATCGACGAGGTCACCCCGATCATGGAGGCGGTCGGCGGAGGCTCTATCGTCGCCCTTTCGTCGACCTTCGGCTTCGACAATGTCTGGCCGAGCTCCCCGAATTCGTATGGTGCATTCA
>CAMAWO010000017.1 GCA_945861925.1 Bifidobacterium breve
GGGGTCAGCGTTAGCCGATCATGAGCGTGGCGACCACCATCGGCTCGGTCCGGATCAGGCTGCGCGTCAGCGGGGAAGGCCACGTTTGGAAGGCGCACGCGGACACGTGGCTCACCAGCGGCGCCGACGACGACGGGGATGACATTTTCCTCACCGGAACTTTCACTGTCGATGACATCGGCGATTACGACGGTGACGTTGTCTGGCGCCCCACGCTCGAGTGCGAATTCGACAAGTCTGGTGACAGACCCGGTCGGGTCGCCGTCGCGCATGAGCCCGGCCATCTCATCGGCCGACATCACTCCTGACAAACCGTCGGAGCACAGGAGATACCGGTCCCCGACCCGCGCCTCCCGCACGGACAAATCCGGCTCGACTGGGTTCAATCCATCGAGCGCTCGCATGATGAGTGAGCGCCGCGGATGGATTGCTGCCTCCTCCTCGGTTATCCGACCCGCATCGATAAGAGTCTGCACGAAGGTGTGGTCGTGGGTGAGTTGGGTGAGCTCGCCGCCGCGCATGAGGTAGGCCCGCGAATCGCCGACATGGACGAGGGCGATGCGTTCGCCCATCCAATACAGGCTTGTGACGGTCGTGCCCATGCCGGCGAGTTCGGCATCGGCCTCGATCACTGCCCTGATCGAGGCCCCGGTGTTGTCAATGGCGTCGGCGAGGGCGGCGAGGACGTCACTCGCCTGTGGGGGCGCCAACTCAAGGTGCGCGAGGGTGGCGACAGCGGTCGCAGAGGCGAGTTCGCCAGCGGCGTGACCACCCATGCCATCAGCAACAATGAGCAGCCGGGGGCTTGCGTACCCCGAGTCCTCATTGCCCCGGCGCACGAGTCCGACATCCGAGCGCGCGGCGTAGCGTAGGCGAAGGGTCATGGCCGCTACTTCTGCAACTGGAGGGTAGTGCGCCCGACTCGGAGCGGGGCCCCGACGGTGAGCAGGGTGGGCGAGGTGATGCGCGTACGGTCGATCCAGGTGCCGTTGGTTGACCCGAGGTCCTCGACAAGCCAAGACCCCTCAGACGAATAAATGCGCGCATGACGGCTCGATGCGTAGTCGTCCTCGATCACGAGGGTTGAATCCGGTGCGCGGCCGATCGTGACCTGCGCTGAGGAAAGCGGGATGACGGTTCCGGTGAGTGGGCCCTCAACGACGACGAGTTGACTGCCAACAACCTTGGACCTTCTGCCAGCCCTCGTCGGCCTGGGTTGCTTTGGTGGCTTGCGCGATGCCTGCCCGGCGGGCCGAGCGTCGGCCGGCTGGCGTAGGTCTCGGCGCAGGATGAGGACGGTGGCGATGACGAACCCCCAGAGCATCGCGAGGAATGCGAGTCGGGCCAGTGTCAGCCCTAGTTCAGACACCGTCAGCTGTTCTTGAACGTGAGCGAGGTTGAGCCGATGAGGATTTCAGTGCCATCGTCGATGGTGATCTCGGTGACCCGCTTGCCGTCGACGAAGGTGCCGTTCGTTGAACCGGTGTCTCGGAGCAGCACCGGAGTTCCGATGACGATCTCGCAGTGATTACGTGAGGCGCCAGGATCGACGACCCTGATATCGGCGTCAGTGCCGCGGCCGAGGCGAGTGATGCCACGAACAAGCGGATACGCGACGTCGCCCACAACCAGTCGTGGTTGCCCACGGACGACGTCGTCAGCCCTCGATTCTTGACCGGAGCGGATCTCAGCACGCGCCTCACTCCGAACGCGGAAGATGCCGGTGTCGAGCTCCTCATCCTCTCCGAATGAGACGTCGATATTGCCGAGGATCGTGTAGCGCTGTTGGGCGCCATAGTCGCGAATGAGAGCTGCGAGTTCGGCCTGGAGTGCGGTCTGGAAGGGGGCAAGACGGTTGAAATCATGCTCTGATAGTTCGATGAAAAACACGTTCGGGATGACGGTGCGCTCACGATCGATGACCGCCGCCCGGTCGTCAACCTCGCGCTGCAGTGCCGCCGCGATTTCGACGGGCTGAACCTCCGCCTTGAAGGCGCGGGCGAAGGCGCCGTTGACGAGGCGATCAAGTGAGTCCTCGAACCGCTCGAGTAGACCCATCACTGCCTCCAAGCCCTTGAGTCGTGTGCCGCCGCGCGAGCAGTTGCCGCCCAACGACAAGCCTAACCCGCTGAGGCGTCGACGGAGGTTAGCCTCACGGGGGAGCGTCAACTTCGTTACTCAATTGCGCGCATTTCGCCGATCACGTCTCGTTGGTCAGCAAGTAGATTTGAGAGGTGGACACCCCCGATGTGGGCGTGCGTGCGCAGATTGCTGCCGAGGCCATGGACATCTGGAGTGCTGTGGCCGACCCCCGCCGGATCACGGAGTGGTTACCAGAGAGCACATCGGTCCGATGTGACGTCCAAGGTCCTCTACCAGTCGGAGCGACCGTCTCGGGGAGTAACCGCAATGGACTGCGGCAGTGGTCGACGAAATGTCGGGTTATTGAGTCTGATCCGGGGCAAGCATTCGCGTTCGACGTGACATTCATGGGCATGCCCGTCGCACGTTGGCCCTATGAGATCTCCGAGAGCCCTGACGGTCCTGTCGTCGAGGAGCAATGGCGGGAGCGTCGAGGAGTACTCCTAAGGATCGTGGGCCCGCTCAGTACAGGGGTTGCGGACCGGCGCGCCCATAACGAGGCGGGGATGAAGGTCACGCTCGCCGCCCTTAAGGCTGGCATAGAGGTGTGAGGCTCCCCCGGGGTCGCACTCCTGACGAATCTCATAGACTGTTCGCAGCAATATTGGTTGAGTCACGCGCGAGTGGCGGAATAGGCAGACGCGCAGCGTTCAGGTCGCTGTATCCGAAAGGGTGTGGGGGTTCAACTCCCCCCTCGCGCACCACACCTAGGGTAACCCTGGGGGACATCCCCGGCACGGTGAATCCTCCGAGCCGGGGATCCGTCTTTCCTCCCCCGAGCCACTGAGGACCTTGAGCGCGCAAGCACCACGGGACCACACCGAGGAGTCCGGTGGACGAGGTCACCAATCCTTACGTGCCCGGAGCGCGCCGCCCATCTGCGGCGCCTGTGAATACTGCCGCTATGCAGCGGTCCAGATGGGGGCGTGGTCGAGGTCGTCGATGACGAGGTCCCAGTGAGACGCCAAGTGCACCGCCTGCACGACTGTCGGGTGGAAGATCGCGTGGCAGGCAGCCCCAGGATTTCGGACGGACGGATAGGTGATCCCGAGGGATCCGGCATTCCGCAACTGGTGGGCGGCGCGTTGGCTGGAGCGGTAGTCGCCCGGGTCGAGGAGCGCGGCGGCATTGACGTGGCCGGTGTCGACTACATGGAGAGGCGCGGTGTAGGTCGCGGCCCAGGCGGTATGGCGGGTCGGGCTCAGAGGCAGCACGGTCGCTAAGTAGACGGGGTCGAGGTCGGCGTATTCGAGGGCCTTGTGGTGACCGACCTCGATCTGCGCTGCGGGGAGGGTCTCCGCGGAATACCAGGTGCCGCAGTCTGTGCTCGAGAACCGGCCGTGGGCGCCGCCGTGGGCGAAGGCTCCGTTGACGATATGGGAGTGCAGCAACTCGTTGTCCGGGAGCAGGAATCCTGATAGACGAGCGCAGGGACGGCTGTTCGTGTGGCGGGGGTTGGTCAGGGCGTCGAGTTCGTAGGCGGTGCCCAGCCGGTCAGGGTCAGGGCCGGTGAGGGCTTCGAGGACCGGTGGTTGGTCGTAGCGGGACGAAAGGATGCGGATGGCATTGGTGATGGTTCTGTTGGTAAGGACGAATGGCGTTGTTGGTGGCATCGGCTAGCGGCCACCGCGGTAGCCGTCGAGCAGGGTGCGAATATCAGCGAGAGCGATGATGCCGCCGCGAGCAGCGTGGGCGTAGGGCGTGAGCCCGGCGAACAGCGGGTTTCGGTTGGCGATGAGCATCCAGTCGTCGGCGACAGGGTCGGGGTAGATCGTATGAAGGGCACGGTAGATACCGGTGAGATAGGACGCGCGGGTGAGCTCGTCGACGCTGAGTCGGACGACGTCTGGGTTCTTCGCGCGGCGGGTGTAGGTGCTGGGGTTGATGCCTCCGAGCAGGGAGCAGCGCTGATCGAGGGTGAGGCGCCATGCGTCGGCGATCTGGCCGACGAGGCGCACCGCTTCAACAGACAGACGAGCGACAGTCGTGGGGTCATTGAGGTCAGGGGGCAAGGTTCGGGTTGGTGTGGACTCATCAATAGCCCTCGAAGGACTGCTCATATGCTTAGTTTAACGCATGCAAATGCATGTCCACGAATGGCTCGCAGTGCAACGTTCACAGATAACTCCTCCGGCCCGCCTACCGGGACGCGACGCGCGTGAGAACCGCAGTCAGGGTGAACTCGGTCCCACTGACGGAGGGCAGCAACTGCCACGTGCCGCCGTAAACGTCACACGTCTCGGTGAAGAGTTGCGACCCGAGCCCAACTCGGTGCGAGATGGCGCCGCCACTGCCGTTGTCCTGGCTGTGCAGCGTGAGTCGGCGAACATCCTGCGTGATGTGAATCTCCATCGATGTTGCAGATCCGTGTCGTGCGGCATTCACGAGGCATTCGTCCACCACCCGGTGAAGGTCGTATGCCAAGGAGGGACTCAACTCCTCGACTTGATCCCAATCCACTCGGTCGATCAGGATCATGCCGAGCCATGCGGGCACGACGGACGGAACTGTCTCCCTGTGCTCAGCGGAGAGGGCGATCAATTCGCCCTCCATCAGCGGGATCGTGACATCGCAGGTGTCATCAAGTTCAGCGAGTGCCTCCTGCCGCCTGTCCAGTCGCAGGAGGAGCGCTATCGCGGCGAGGCGTCCTTGGACTGACCGGTGCAGGCTCTCGGCGACGAAGCGTTCGGTCGCCTCGGCGTGGGCGAGAAGTGCCGAGCGCATTCGTCGGGCGTCATCAAGTTGCGACCTGCTCTGGTCGGCGTCTGAGAGAGCCCGGGCCGCGTATCCGCGTGCAAGTTGGTGCAGGAGACCGATGAGGGCGAATCGGATCACCCCGCGGGCGACGATGGACAGTGCAGCCGCCGCCGTGAAATCCAACGGGTCAAGGGTTCTGGCCACAGCAAGACCACAAAGACCGGACACGAGGCCAATCAGGACCCACGCCGTGATGGTCCATAACGGCCCGCCTGTGCCCCGTCGTGACCAGGGAACGACGGCGATGATGTACGCGGCGGCGATGGTGACAAGTGCACCGATCCCAGCTCCGATAAAGCCGGCCCAGGTAAAAGTCGCGTTGAGGAGGGTCGGGCTCGGCCCGTACCACTGCCCGGGTACGGACACGACGGCGATGAGCACCGCCAGTCGAACACTGACCACAGGGGGCGTGGCGAGATTTCGCCAGAGCGAGATCGACGTCCTCGCCCGAGCCGGGGCAGGCGATGGAAAATCCACCCGCCCGCGTCGCGGTGCGTGCAAGATTCCCTCGGAGTCGACCCGCAATCCCGCGAGCTGTTGCACTGGATCAAGTGCTGGGGCCGTCAAGACGGGGCGCGCGTCGAACATGATGGAGTCGGTGCCCTGGGTGACGGTGACGGTCGCCCTGACAAAGACCGGCCGCAGACGACGAATCCACCGGTAGACCTGCAGTCGCACGTCATCGTCGAGCAGCAATCCAGCGGCGTCGAGACCGCGGATAGCCCCGCTGGCAATGGGTGTGAGGCCTCGGTCCATCCGTTGGATGGATGCGATAATCCCGGCGCGCGCTGAGACTGGATGGAGGATCTCGGCCAGTGGCCGCATGATGTCAACGACGAGGCGATCGATGGCATCGGCCAATCCTGCATTATCGAGCGCGCTGGATCGCCGTCGTAGGTCGCGAATTGGGTGCGAAACGTGCTGCTCGACCACTGCACCGTAAATGCCGAACCACTCACTCCTAGCCGCGGCCAGCAACTCGTTCACTCGCGAGGTCAGTCGATAGCTCTCCTCGAGTTCGATGCGAGTGCGTCTCGCTGACCCCCAGTCGCGGATGACCTCCTCACTGAACCGCCAAACGATCAAGCTTCCAACAATCAGGATCCAGGTGAGTGTGAAGAAGGAGACACCCGAGACCGATTCACCCTGCGGAGAAGTGAGTGTGAGCCATAGCGTCGCACTCACGAGCAGCATCGCTGAGAAGAGTTGAACACTGGGGCCGAACGACCGTGAACCGACCGCCCATCCTGTGACGACGAGGACCGCGAAGGCGACTACTGATGCGAGAAGCGCAGCGATGGCGAAGCGCACCACCTCGACACCCAACGGTCGCCCGGATGGCACGGCGCCCGTCAGGAACCCGGCGATGCACGCCATTGCGATCATCGAAGCACACGGGACGAACAGTGCTCGCTGACGCCGAAGCCACGCACCGCTCCTCAACCGGGTGAGCCGGCCCCTCACGCGCGGCCATCGGTGTAGGCACCGAGGTAGGCGAGTACGGCGGCGACCCGTGGACTGATGCCGTCATCAGGGGTCAGGCCAAGTTGGTTGAGGATCAGTGACATTGACGACTCGACGGTTCGCAGGCCGATGTGGAGCTCCTCGGCGACGCGTTGGTTCGACAATCCGGTTGCGACCATGGCGAGCACTTCGATCTGCCGACTCGTAAGGGACCCCATGGGACCGTCGCGGGTGATTTCAGCCCCGGCGATGATCTCGCTATCGATCGTGATCTCACCGGCGGCAGCACTGCGAAGTGCAGCGCCCAACTGGTCGATATTTGAGACGTTCCGCTTGAGGAGGTATGACCAACCGCCCTGTACGTCGGTTGGGATTCTGGTGAGCAATTCAGGCTGGGAAAGGTTCGAGAGGAGGACGACTCCGCGTGCCGAGAAATGGCGCCTGACTTCGATCCCCAGTTCAACGCCGGTCATCCCGCGACCGAGGTCGATATCGCTCAGCAAAATGTCGATCGGGATGCTGTCCAGGTGTTCGAGTGCTATCTCGCCGGTTGCGAAACTGCCGGTAACGGTGGCACCGGGCACCTGACCGAGCAGCGCCTTGACGAGCAGATCACGAAAGAGGGGCTCGTCTTCGACGACGACAACGCTTATTGCACCGGGTAATCGTTGGGGTGACACGGCATTCATCCCTGCCCTCCCTACATAGAGCTGCGCTCTGAGGCTAAGGCGTTGGTGTTGGGCCATTTTGGGCGCATGCCGTTCGAGGCTCTTAGAGGCGAGCGGTGATTCGGCCCGTGCTAGCACGGTTTCGCGGGGCTCGTTCGGTAGCTAGCGTCGGACTTAACGAATGACGTCGGGTCGAAACGGCACGGAAGCGGGTGGTGTTCGTGTTTGAGCGGCGCTGGGACGTGCACAGTTTCCGCGCTGGGCGAGAACTTCTTCCTTGCTGGGTTGAGTCCACTAGTGGTTGGAAATCGTGATGTCGGTTCTGAGGTCGGCTCGATACCAGACGATCCTTGCGACGCTGTCAGCATTGGTGGTGGTCGTGGTCTTGGTGCCGGAAATCGGCGCGGCTGCGCCGTCTGGGCCGGTGATGGCGCGGCAGAAGGACCAGCTGTCGACCTGCTTGAATCTGGCGACGGGGATAACCCGGGTGTTGATGCGTGGGGCGTGCGATCCGGTGACTGAGATGCTGCATGTGTGGGCTGCGACAGTGGAGCAGGAGTCGGTGAGGCGGGCGTTTTCGGCGAAGACGTTGGCGCAGGCGGTTGTCTTGAACACTGGTGGGGATACCCGGAAGTTCACGCGCAAGGACTGGGCGAATATCGCGAGGTTGCAGGCCGTGAATGAGTCCGAGGCCAACTTGGGCGCAGTCGGCCAGGGCGTGGAATTTGGCGCGGCCTCCGGTGGCAAGGTCGCTGGTGGTTCGGTGCGGGCGGTGGTGACGACGTGCGTGAATGATGCGACGGGCACCTCACGGGTGGTCGGATCGGGTGGATGCGATGACCAGACTGAGACTCGGCGACTGTGGATGTCGTTGGAGCCGCTGCAAAAACCGGTGGTGGCTGAAGGCGCGCCGGGTGTCCCGCAGGTCATGAATATTCGGGTGGTGGATGCTCAAACGCGTGCGGTGACGTTTACGGCGCCGGATGATGCGGGTTCCTCACCGATCACGTCGATGACGGTGATTGCGGTGCCGGGTGGTCAGTCGGTGACGATCCGGGGCGGGTGGAACGGCGCTGTTCACCGGGTTGTCTCCTGGTACGAGGTACACGTTCCTCGTCGTTGCGGTGAATGCGGCGGGCGCGGGGCCGAGAGTCCCGTCGCGGGCGCCGTCTACTGATCCTGCGCCGGTACCGCCGCCGGACCCGACTCCGGTCCCCACTTCTGCTCCGTCGCCGTCGGTGTCCTCGGGTTCTGGCGGGGGTTCTGGCGGGGGTTCGGGTGGGGGCGGTGCCACGCCGATCGCGGCTCCGGGTTCTCCCGCGACTCCAGTGGCGGTCGCTGGTGATGCGTCGGCGACGGTGACAGTCGCTGCCGGTACTGGTTCAGGTGGTGCGCCGGCGTCCTACCTCGTGACGGCGGTTGGCACGGCGCGGACGTGCACGGTGACGGGGTCGTCAGGGTCGTGCGTGGTGACGGGCCTGACGAACGGGACCGCCTACTCGTTCACGGCGACCGCTTCGAACAGCGGCGGGACGTCCGCTGCGTCGGTCGCGTCAGCGTCGGTGACGCCGATGGCGGTGCAGGCGATCACGTTCGCGAACCCGGGGACGAGGAACTTCGGGACAACCCCGACGCTCACGGCGACGTCCGATTCGGCGCTGGCGGTCACGCTCACGTCATCGACGAGTGGGGTGTGCACGATCAGCGGTGGCGGGGTGCTGGCGTTCGTGTCTACCGGCACCTGCAGTATCAACGCGAACCAGGCGGGCAATTCGACCACCCTGGCTGCCTCGCAGGTCTCCGTGTCGTTCACTGTGGCCTCCGTTGCACCCGGCGCGCCGACGATCGGCGCCGCAGCGATGGCGAGCGTCACGTCGGCGACGGTCGCGTTCACTGCGCCCATATCCAATGGTGGCGCGACGATCACCTCGTACACCGCCACGTCGACACCTGGCTCGGTCACCGCGACCCTGAACCAGTCGGGCAGCGGCACGTTCACCGTCACCGGCCTGACCACCGGTACCACATACACGTTTACCGTCACCGCCACCAACGCCGCCGGAACCTCCGCTGCATCCGGAGCCTCAGGGTCGGTCACACCCCAGGTCTACGCATTGGGCGGTACCGGGCCGGGGGGTGGGCTGATCTTCCTGATCTCAGGTGGGACGACTTACGAGATGGCGCCGAAAGCGTGGAGTGGTGCAGGAACACCTGACGCTACCGCGACGTGGTGTGATGGTCTTACGGACGTTCCTGCTGCGACTGGTATGGATGTGGGCACGGGTGCGGCGAATACGGCAGCGATGGCGGCATCAAGCGCGTGCAGTTCCAATGCTGCTGCAGCGGTGCTGGCATATGCGCCTCCCGGTTCTATTGCGGGGCAGTGGTTTTTGCCATCTAGGGTTGAGATGAATGCGATGTGCAATTACTCGCGTAACCCCGCTACACCTGCTGCACCGAGTGTGAGTTGCGCGGGAACGGTCCAGAACAGCACCTTCGCTGCCGGTACGTACGGGTTTCCTAACGGCACGTTCTGGACTTCGAGTCAGGCCAATCCGAGCGCTGCGTGGAACCCCGGTTTTAGTGATGGCGTCGGGTACAACCAAGACAAGAACGTCGCGCTGCAGATCCGTCCGATACGGGCTTTTTAGCCACTCATCACTTCTCCCTTCATCTTCGTCTTGGCTTTTCGACCGCAAGGCCGTGTATCGGGCGGCATTGAACCGATGGGTTGGTGCGTGGCCTGGGCCCGTTAGGGCGCAAGCCACGCAGTTTCTCTTGATATGAAATTTGAATACTCCGGTCGCCGGGTCCGAGTTGGTGGGTACGTCACCCTTGTTGCTGGGGCGCCGATCACGGGAAATGTCCGCCCGAAGGTGACGGACATTGGTGCGTTGGTCATCTACTCTGCTGCACGGTGCACTTCTACATTCTGCCGCTGACGTTGATGGGTGAGCTCACGGTGAACGCCAGCGGCAGCTTTTCTCGCGAGGTGCCCGTGCCGTTCGGACCTTTTCCTGCGAACTCGCCCAGACTGACCAAGGCAGGCAGGGTGAAACTGCTGTCCTTGGTCACGTGAACAGGGAAGGCCGTGGCTGTCTTTGTCGGACGCGCGAGCCAGGAACGTCTCGTCATACCCTCGCTCACGCGGAGTGAGTGGCGCCCACACCATCCGAGGGGTCTGGGTTGTAGGCGGCCGACCATCCACCGGCAGGCAGGTATCGATCTCTATTTCATACGTGCCGTGATTGACACCCTTTAGGGGCAAAGCCAGCTACGGGTGCGGCCCGATGGTCACGATCGTGATGTGGTCTTCGGCAGGGCCGTAGTGCCAGAAGACGCGCCATGCCCCTGGCGTGTTGTTCTCAACGTATGAGTCCCAGACGTCCTCGCCATTGCGCCCATGAAACGATCGATAATTGTGCGACCTCAATCCAGGGTGCGAGGGGTCCTGTTGGATCAACCCCAGAGTTTTGCGGACCTTCTTGAGTTTCGTTGCATACTGCGGTGACTCGAGATCCCTCAAGACATCGTTCGCCTCACTTGTGAAAACGAGACGAAACTTGCTCACTCAGCCTCGTCCCGTCCATCCACAAACTGGGTGAAGTCACCGAGCCCCACTGTTTCCCCATGTGCGCTCTGCGCTAGGCCACGAGCCAAACTCTCGCGTAACTGCTGGTTATCCCACACGAGCAACTCCCGCTTGGGAATCGAGACCAGCGGGGTCAAGACAATGGTTCCGTCCTCACCGACCGCGACTGCGAAGCGGTCATCCTTACGAACGCCCACCTTCCCAAATGCGATCCTGGCGCGATCGTCGGCGACAACCTCTCCAAGGAGAGACATCCCAGCAAGCTCCATCACGGCCCTCCGTCAAGTAAGGCCTCAGCATAACCCCGAGTGACATATGGAGAGTACCCATTTACCCATCACGTGGATGAACGCCAAACTCCCACGAACTACAAGCCAGACTTGCGCGCAATCCTCTAGATTCGCTGAATCAGGGTCCGAGCGTTCCGATTGAGATGACGTGTACGCCGTCGGTGCGCCTGTATGACGGGCCGGTTGCCACGACTATCCCCAAGGACGCTGGAGCCGTTGTCATGCTGTCGGCGAAGCGCCGGAGCGACTTCGCTGCAAGTTCGAGCACCGCGTCACTGCCCGAGAGTTTCACCTCCAGTGCCACCCACTGGTTCTTCGGTCCCACAACGATGGCGTCGACTTCGACGTCACGGCTGTCGCGGTACGCCCGAACCTGACCGCCGAGGGCATGGGCGTAAACGCACAAGTCTCGATACACCAGGCTTTCAAACTGGAAGCCAAACATCTCGCGATCAGCCATCAGAGCACTTGGGTCTGCGCCGAGCGCAGCCACGGCGAAGAGGGGTCAATGAGGTGGCGCTTTGGCTTGGAGCGCACCTGTGCTGCCGAGCGCAGGTGCCCGCCCCACGCAGATTGCTCGTCAACCACCCATAGGCGCAACAGCGGGTCGAGGTAGGTACTGACGGTCTTGGACGTCACTGGCTCGCCCTGTCCAGTGGCATCGGCGGCCAAGACCTTGAGGTCGGTGTACGTGGCGTTGTGGCGCGCGAGGGAAAACAGCAACGCCTTGACCTTGCGAGGGTCACGCCGAATCCCGTCCACCTCGGACAGATCGGTCCCCGCGATCGTGTCGAGGTCGTTCCGGGCCGACTGTTGGGCGTCGTCAATGCTGCGATGCAAGGTGGCGGGCCATCCGCCCCGACAGGTGAGCTCGGCGATCGCAGCTAGGTCGTGTGCTGGCGGCACCGCGGTGAGTTTCTCCCCGGTGAGCAGTGCAGCCAGGGAGATCGCGCCAGTGGAGTCACCCGACTCGAACAGGCTCATTGGGCGCATCTGCAGCCGTGACACGCGCATCGCGCACGAGTGTCGGATCAGGGCTTCTGAGGGTGTTGCCGAGCCAGTGAGGATGAACTGCCCGTCCTGTTGACGATCATCGACGGCATTTCGCACGGCATCCCACACATCGGGAACCCGTTGCCACTCGTTGATCAGCCTTGGGGTGGGTCCCTCGAGGAGGATGGCGGGCTCAGCGAGTCCGGCGCGTCGCACCGCGACGTCAGCGTCGAGGCGCACCTCGCTGGCAGCAAGCTGGCGCGCGGTGGAAGTCTTGCCGCAGGCTTTCGGACCTTCGATGAGGACCGCTCCGTGGGAGCGCAAGCGCTGACCCAGCACGTTGTCCACGATTCGGGGGAGATACTTCTGCTTCCTAAATTATCGGAACTAGAGGCCACCCGCTTGGCCACCCGCTCAGCCGCGGCCCCTGTGAGATCTGCGCTGCACCAAGGCTGCCGATTTCCTGCTCGCACGACGATTGAACTTCTGCGGCGATATCTGTACTCTCTGTACAGCTAGTACATAAATGGAGGTTAGGAATGGCTACAGCAACCCACTTCCCGACGCTCTCCGCAGCCCGAGCCGGGTTCAAGGACCTCCTCGACGCTGCTGAGGAGGGGCGGTCCGCGACGGTGCGCCGCGAGAACAGGGTTGCAGCTGTCGTCGACGCTGGTCGGCTGCGGAGCATGCTTACCGAAACTCGCCCCGCAGACGCGCAGCTTGTTGCGGAGGCGGACGGCTGGAGTATCTTCCTGCCAGGGTTACCGCTTGCTGCTGACGCTACGACCTTCGATGGGGCGTTGGACGAGATGGTTCTCGTGCTCCGCGAGTACGCGCAGGACTGGGACGATCACCTCCTGCACGCCCCGAACCACGCGAACAACTGGGGCCTGGTGCAACTCATCGCATTGTCGGATGACGGTCAATTGAAGGCCTGGTTGGTCGGGGAGTGAACCACCCGACGCCAACTCGCGCCGACCATGAGAAGTTCTGCAGGATTGAAGGCTGGACGTCCGTAAGAAATGCGCGTGGGAGCGAGACGAATCATCACGTGACCTACGAACTGGCACTGCCTGATGGCAACGTCCTACGAACCCGCGTCTCGCACCCCATCGATCGGTCTGACTACGGCCCAGCATTTTGGAGCCATGTCCTTCGTGACCAACTCAAGATCACCGAGGATGAGTTCTGGGATTGCGTCAACAACGGAGTCCGCCCACCTCGAGGTGTTCCACAGGTGCCCTCCCACAGCCTCCCTGCTGAGCTTGTGCACCAACTTGTCGTGAAGTTTCGTGTTCCTGAGGTCGAGGTAGCCTCGATGGACAAGGAGCAAGCCGTGAGCCTGCTGCAGTCCCTTTGGATGTCGAAGATCGACCACCGTGAAGAGGCCCAGCAGGCCAATGGCCCCGATTCTCAGGGGAGCGTCCGGCAAGGATCGCCGCCCGAGTGGCGTTCATGACGGGCCGTGTCCCTCGATCTGTGCTGCGCAGAGTCGAGAACCCAAGTCACTGGCAGGGGCTCACTGTCTCTAGCGACATCGCGAGACGGCGGAGGCGATGCACGAGCATCGCCCGAGGCTGCTCCATCCCCATCGCCTGCTGGCACCGTTGGAGGACTGCGCCACGCTCAAGCAGCCAAGCGATGGCCGAACGGGCGTCGCGCACCACGCCCTCACCGTAGGCAACCGAGGCCTTCGCGATCGCCTGCGTCAACACCTGCCGGTTCGGCTGAATCATTGCCAAGTCGATGATGTCGCGACTGAAGACGGTTGGGTCGGCCCATCTATCCGAGTTCGCCAGCAGTTTCATCGCGACGAGATCCGTCACAGTCGCCGTCGCCAGCCCCATGACTACGTCCGTTATGCCTGGCTTCTCAAGGGGGATGCGTCCCTCCCGGATAATTTCGAACTTGAGCGGCGTACCCGCGACGAGGAGACGTGTGCGGATTCCGTACTGATCGATGCGCATGGGACCAGCGACCACGACCCGCTGACCAGGGACCGTCAGCGCATCGAATCCGCCCTGCTTGCATGTTTCACGAAGTCGTCGATACGACGAGTCTGCGGCGACGACAAAGTCGATGTCGACCGACTCCCGGTATTCGCCGAACCGCATCGCCAACGCCGTCCCTCCCGCGAACAGGCAGTCAGCGGACCGCAGACTCTCAGCGTCCATGCAGCCGAGCGCCACTGCGATCAGTTGGTGGCGACTACGTGCGAACATCGCCACCGAGCCCGTCACGCAGATCTTCGATCAAGGCCTGCTCTGACTCAGTGAGGTTCAAGGGGCGCAGATGGCGGGAGTTTCGCTCATACAAGTCAAGAACCTCGCGCGGCGTGAGCAATGTGTCTGGCTGCAAACTCCACGCCAGGGCGGCCAACTCGGGCCAGTCCCCTACCCGGATCCGTGTCGGGATCATCCCAATCGGTCGCACCGATGCCGGTGCCAACTCATCGGTCTCGGCGATGCCGAGCACGTCAAGTGCTCGTGCATACGAGCCCGCGGACACGCTGGGCGAGCCGGACTCCATGCGATGCCACGTCATCCGGGAAACCCCGGCTGACTGCGCCGCCGCGGTCATCGACACTCGCAATGACACACGCGTGTCTCGTAGTCGCGCGCCGAGCGACCGCAGCCACCGCTCATCCGCTTGCTCAGCGACTTCTTCCGTAACGGGCTGCATGTCTCTGATTATGGGCGATTAAGCATAATTGTCAACCTTTGGTTACATAAAAAATAACGGTGTCACATGAACTCAACGCTTATGTCACGCGCGATATGACCGACTAGGAGGGCCGGACTGTATGCCGTTGCGACAATTAGCGCTCGACTCTCCGCTCGACCTTTCACGCCTGGGGTGCCCAAACTTGCCCCTGTAGGCATCCTCGGCCGAGTGCCCCATGACCTTCGAGGTGTCGTGACCTCCGCCCTGCAATGGGCTCAAGGGGCGAGCGACAGGATCTCAGCGTTGAGGCCCGGGTACCGAGCGAAGCCACGATCGAATGTGACGATCGTCGTTCGTGACACGATCGCCGATGCCGCCAGCAGGGCGTCAGGAACTGCGCGTGTGCTCAAGGAGAGGGTTCGGGCGAATTCACCAAGCACGCGCCAACTGCCCGAAGGATGACTGACGGTCTCGGCATCCGCGGCAGCGACCCAGCCGTTGATGAGGTCGCGTGCCGATGCACTTGTCTCACGTTCAATCCACACATCGAGGGTCAAGATCCGCAGCGCAGCGGCCAGAACCTCGACGGGAACAGCGAAGGCATGGCCCGCAGCGCGCGATCGAATGAGGAACGAGCGTGCCAGTTCGTGGTGGGGGTGATCCGGTCGCAGCGAAGCCACAAGCACGTTGACGTCAGGCAGATAGGTCGTCACGTGCGTAAGCCCCCGCCAGCAGTGCCGCTCGACGATCGTCCTCGCCGTAGAGCAGTTGATACAGGTCATCAGGGTTGTCGAGATTGACCCCGGGCCGCACGCCCCTCGATCTCGTCGAAACCGGGAAGTCCGGCGGATCCTCACGTTGTTGTGGTCGAAGCGCCATGCGGAGCGCTTCCTCGATCACGCTGGTTGTCGATACCCCGCGTCGAGCAGCCTCGACCTTCACCTCACGGTAGAGGTCGTCGTTGATGTTCAGCGTGGTTCGCATGATCGCAGATTAACATAAATATGCCATGAATATGCAAGGCCCTAGCGAATGGGACGCTCGCGGGCCACTGCCGGTGGACCTACCATGGCGAGCATGCCCGCAGGCTTCACTCCGGCCACGCAGGCCTGGCTCGACGCCGCGTTCGCCGCGCCCACGTTGGCCCAGGAGCAGGCATGGTCGGCGATCGCCACCGGGGAGCACGTCCTCGTCGTTGCCCCCACCGGCAGCGGCAAGACCCTCGCGGCATTCCTCTGGGCCCTTGATCAACTGCACTCCACTGCGATCAAGCCGGACCCGGCCCGGCGCTGCCGCGTCCTGTATGTCTCTCCCCTCAAGGCCCTTGCGGTCGACGTCGATCGAAACCTGCGAAGCCCGCTGGCCGGGATTGCCCAGCAGGCGGGTCGACTCGGGATCGAGGTCCCCGAGGTCACCGTCGCAACGAGAACGGGAGACACCCCAGCGGCCGAGCGCACCCGATTCGCGAGGGCACCGGCAGACATCCTCATCACGACACCCGAATCGCTGTTCCTGCTCCTCACCTCGGCTGGGCGTGAGGCGCTCCGGGGAATCGACACGGTCATCCTCGACGAGGTGCACGCGATCGCCGGCACGAAGCGCGGGGCTCATCTCGCCCTTTCACTCGAACGCCTCGACGCCCTGCTCGCTACACCCGCCCAGCGCATCGGGCTCTCGGCCACCGTCCGGCCCATCGAAGACGTCGCCGAGTGGATCTGCCCGAGTCAGCCGGCCACCATCGTCTGTCCGCCATCGCACAAACAATGGGACCTACGCATCGAGGTGCCGGTAGACGACATGGCGGCACTGGCCGATGGAACGGGGGGCCGGCCCGGGGATGGTGAAGTCTCGGGATCCGCAGCGGGCGCCGAGGCCCAGTCCTCCATCTGGCCGCATATCGACGAGCGCCTCGTCGACATCATCGAGTCTCACCGCGCGACCATCATCTTCGCCAACTCCCGACGATTGGCTGAGCGAATCACGTCCCGCATTAATGACATCGCGGCCGACCGGGGGACGCTCGCGCCGATCGCTGCCGCGCATCACGGGTCGGTCAGCAGGGAGCGACGATCGGTTATCGAGGAGGATCTCAAGGCTGGCCGGCTCCCCGCTGTCGTTGCAACGAGCAGCCTCGAACTCGGCATCGACATGGGGGCTGTCGACGTTGTCGTCCAGGTCCAGACCCCGCCGAGCGTCGCCTCTGGACTGCAACGGGTTGGACGCGCGGGGCATCAGGTCGGCGCCACCAGTCGGGGGATCATCTTCCCGAAGTTCAGGGGCGACCTCGTCACGTGCGCCGTGGTGGCCGAGCGCATGCTTGCCGGCCAGATTGAGGCGCTACGCATCCCCCGCAATCCATTGGATGTCCTCGCCCAGCAGATCGTCGCCATGGTCGCGATGACCGATTCGACCGGGGAGGAGTGGACGGTAGACGAATGCTTCGCGCTCGCTCGGCGGGCAGCACCGTTCACCGGCCTCACGAGAGGCATTTTGGAATCCGTCCTTGATCTCCTCAGCGGCCGTTACCCATCCGATGACTTCGCCTCCCTCAAACCCCGCCTCGTCTGGGATCGGACGACCGGAATCCTCAGCGGCAGGCCGGGGGCGCAGCGGCTCGCGGTCACGAGCGGCGGCACGATTCCCGACCGCGGACTCTTCGGGGTGTTCATGGTTGGCGAAAAGGGCTCGCGGGTCGGCGAACTCGATGAGGAGATGGTCTACGAGTCCAGGGTCGGCGAAGTGATTGCTCTCGGGGCGAGCAGTTGGCGGATCGAGCAGATCACCCATGATCGGGTGCTCGTCAGCCCGGCGCCTGGACAGCCCGGCCGGCTGCCGTTTTGGCATGGTGATGCACTCGCCCGCCCAGCCGAGCTTGGGGAGGCGGTCGGCGCGTTCGTCCGGACCGTCGCCCATGGGAAGAAGGCGGACGTCACCGAGCGGCTCGCCGCCGCGGGGCTTGATGACCGGGCCGCATCAAACCTCTCCGCCTACATAGACGAGCAGCGTGAGGCCACCGGGCAACTCCCCGACGACCACACCCTCCTCGTCGAGCGCTTTCGAGACGAGCTCGGTGACTGGCGGGTGGTCATCCACTCGCCCTATGGCGCCGCTGTTCATGCGCCGTGGGCTCTCGCTATCGCGGCTCGGGTGCGCGAGACGACCGGGCTTGACCCGCAGGTGATGCACGCCGACGATGGAATCGTCCTTCGGCTCCCTGATGCCGAGGGCGATGAGCAGGTCCGCGCCGTCATCGCGACGATCGTCCTCGAGCCCGAGGACGTCGAGCGGATGGTGACCGACAACATAGCCGGATCAGCATTGTTCGCAAGTCGCTTTCGCGAGGCAGCGGCTCGTGCACTGCTGCTACCCCGTCGTCACCCGGGCAAGCGGTCACCGCTGTGGCAACAACGGCAGCGCTCCGCACACCTACTCGAGGCGGTGGCCGGCTACCCGTCATTTCCCATCGTTCTCGAGACGGTTCGCGAGTGCCTCCAGGATGTCTATGACGTCCCTGCGCTCATTCGTCTGACTGAGCGGATCCGCAGCGGTGAGGTCACAATCGTCGAGGTCGAGACCGCAACGCCGTCACCCTTCGCACGCTCCCTGCTGTTCGGTTACGTCGCCTCGTTTCTCTATGAGGGTGACGCGCCCCTCGCCGAGCGCCGGGCGCAGGCGCTCACCCTCGACGCTACCCTGCTCGCCGAACTCCTGGGCACGCCGGAGCTCCGCGACCTGCTTGACCCACTCGCCCTCGAGGAGGTCGAGGCAGAACTGCAGTACCTCACGGCCGATCGTCGGGCCCGCGACATCGAGGACGCCGCAGACCTGCTGCGAATCCTCGGCCCGCTCAGTGATGAGGATGCGAAGGCGCGTGGCATTGACCCCGCATGGCTTGTGGACCTCCGTTCGGCGCGTCGGGCGATCGGTGTTCGGTGGCCGGGTGGCTCGGGTGGCATGGTGACGGCGGCGATTGAGGATGCAGCACGGCTGCGTGATGCTCTCGGAGTCGTGCTGCCCCCGGGTGTGCCGATCGAGTTCTGCGAGCCGGTTGCTGACCCGGTGGGCGACCTCGTCCATCGATTCGCCCGTACCCACGGCCCGTTCGACACCGCGACCCTCGCCCAGAACCTCGGCCTAGCGCCGGCGGTGGCCGACCTTGCCATGCAGCGACTCGCAGCCAGCGGACGGGTCATCAGTGGGGAGTTTCGCCCCGGTGGCAAGGGCCTTGAGTGGTGTGAGCCGGAGGTGCTCAGGCGCATAAGGCGCCGCAGCGTGGCCCGGTTGCGCCATGAGGCCGAACCCGTGCCCGGCGTGGCGTATGCGGAGTTCCTGCTCGCCTGGCAGCAGGTGGCCGAGGCGGGGCAGTCACCCAATCGAAGTGGCGCGGATGCCGTGCTCGCGGTCATCGAACAGTTGGCTGGCGTGGCGCTCCCTGCCTCCGCCTGGGAGACGGCGATCCTGCCGACACGAGTGCGCGGATATCACCCCGGAATGCTGGACGAACTGACGACCGCCGGGGAGGTGATCTGGTGGGGCACTGGCCAGATGGCTCGGGGCGACGGCCTCGTCGCGATCGCGCCAGCAGACCTCGCCGATGCGATCCGCCAAACTGCGGGGCCGGTCGACGAAAACGCGGACGAGATCGACGCCCTCGTGCTTAATGTGCTTGACGGATCGGGCGGCTACTTCTTCCGTGACATCTCTGACAAGGTCGGGATGCTCGGCGAGCGGGTCGTCGACGACACTCGCCTCGACACAGCCCTTTGGTCACTCACATGGCGCGGGTTCCTCACGAATGACAGTTGGGCGGGGCTCCGGACACGCTCCAGTGGCACGCAGGCGAAGGTGCGGGTCCCGCAGCGCCGTGGTCGGATCGCCCTCCCGCGCCGGGTGGGCCCGCCAACCTCCGCCGGTCGATGGTCCGCCCTGCCCGCGATCGACATGAGCGCCGAACGGCGTGCCACCCAGGCCGCCGACTCCCTGCTCGCGCGCTACGGGGTCGTCACGCGGGGCAGCGTTGTGGCCGAGAAGCTCCCGGGCGGCTTCGCTGCGGCGTACCGGATCCTCGCCGCCTTCGAGCAGGCCGGGCGGTGCCAGCGGGTCTATGCGATCGAGGGGCTCGGTGCTGCGCAGTTCGGAACGGGGGCCGCGATCGATCGCCTGCGAGCGGTGCGGCCCGGAGGAAGACAGCAGCGGACCACTGTGCTCGCTGCGGTCGACCCGGCCAATGCCTATGGCGCGGCACTGCCGTGGCCTGACCCGCCGGATGGCGTCACCCATCGGGCCGGACGAAAGCCTGGTGCGTGGGTCGTTCTCGTCGGTGGCGAGCTGCGCGGATACCTCGAGAAGGGCGGGGCAACGCTGCTGCTCTGGGGTGATGAGCGCGAAGCACTGGAGGGCTTGGCCGCCGCTCGTCCGCGCGGAACCCGGATACGACTCACGAGCGTCAATGGCTCACTCCCGGGCCCACTCGACGCAAGGGGTCAGGCCATGCAGGGGGCGGGCTTCCTCCACACCCCGTCGGGCTGGCGACTACGGTCCGAGGGCCACTGATGCCGGAGGGCGACACGGTATGGCTCGCTGCGCGGCGACTGCACGACCGCTTGGCCGGGGAGGTGATCACGGCGAGCGACTTCCGTTGGCCGTCACTCGCCACGGCGTCGGTCACCGGGCAGACGGTGATCGAGGTGGTGCCGCGGGGCAAGCACCTGCTCTTTCGGTTCGACGATGGCCGGACCCTCCACACCCACTTTCGGATGGACGGTAGTTGGCACCTCTATCGCGAGGGCGAGCGCTGGAAGGGCGGTCCGTCCTCTCAGGTCCGGGTGGTGGTGCGAACAGCGGACTCCGTCGCGGTCGGTTTCCGCCTGCCCGTGGTCGACCTGCTCCCGACAGTTGACGAGGCGATCGTCGTCGGCCACCTCGGGCCGGACATCCTCGGCCCGGACTGGGATACCGGCCTCGCCCTCGGGAATCTGAATCGGCGCCCAGGGCGGGTGATCGGCATGGCGCTCCTCGACCAACGTAACCTCGCTGGAATCGGCAACATCTACCGGTGCGAGTCGCTGTTCCTCGCAGGAGTCCACCCCGCGACTCCGGCTGGCGAGGTGCTGAACCTCGACGAGGTGGTGGAGCATGCCCGCCGACTCATGGAGCGCAATAAGGCGCGCCCCTCGCAATCGACCACCGGGGAGGAGGGATTCGGCCGCACGCACTATGTGTTTGAGCGTGGGCGAAAGCCCTGCCGCAGGTGTGGGGCGGTGATCCGGGTCGACCGGCAGGCCGATGATCTCGGTGACGGGCAGGTGAGCCTGCTCGGGCCCGGTGGCGCCGGAGCGCCCCGACTCACCTACTGGTGCCCCGCCTGCCAACCCGCACCGTCGTCCGCGTCGCGCACCGCGCCGGAGACACCGTGAACGGCACGTGCCAAGAGACAAGCATGTTGACCTCTACACATCGAATGTGTATTTTGATTTCATGACTCGGACGAACATCGACCTCCCCGATGAACTGGTCCTGCAGGCAATGGAGATCTTCGAGTTGCCGACAAAGCGCAGCGCCGTCGAATTCGCGCTACGACGCCTTCTCGAGTCGCGAATGTCACTGTCAGACCTCGATGCCATGGTCGGCGTCGGCTGGGATGCCGATCTTGATGCCATCCGCACTGATGATCGAATCGTCGAGTGATCCGCTACCTCGTCGATTCGTCGTTGTGGATTCCTATCCTCCGCGGTGATGCTGACGTGAAGCAGCGACTTTCGATGCTCGCGAATTCACCGGCCTCCTTTGTGACCTGCGGTCCGGTCCAAGCCGAGTTGGCCGCAGGAAGAAACGAGCGAAACTCCCGCGCGATCGACGCGATCGTCCGCGGACTTCCCTCGCTCGCGCTGCCGTCGGCGGATTCCTTCATCCACGCGGGCGAACTCTTCGCGCAGGCCCGGGCGGCCCGGACTCCAGTTCGGGGCATCATGGATTGCCTCATTGCGTTGATTGCTGGTTCCCACCGCGATGTCATCCTCATTCACCGGGATAAGGACTTCGATTCCCTCGGCCCGCTCCATGACTTCGGGGCCGAGTCCTGGCGTTGAGCTTCCTTGAAGCGACCCCGTTTAGCGCTGGATGGGGCGTCACGCACGCTCTTCGAGGCCCTGCTTACCCCGGCGAAGAGCCGATGGACGTGACGACTGAGACCAGATTCGCACTTGAGGGTTATCGAAATGCGATGACCTACTCCTACGACTTGCCCAGAAGCCGTCCATCAGGGTGTCTTTGGATCTCGTCAAGAGCCTCCACTTCACGATGACCAACAACGACCTCGCTGCGCGACCGGGAAGGCGACGTTGCATCGATCGATCTAGAAATCACACGTGAACCCTAATGTGGGCAAGGTCCTGGGGTTTGTCTCGTGGCAATTAATGATCACTAAAAAGCTCATTCCTGCCATTATATGATTCATTCAGTGCTCATTAACTGAGGAGGTGTGTTGTGCCGAGACGACCGCTGTCCAGTCGCTCCCGCAAGGTGGCTGCCACCCTAGGGGAGTACCTCGTCACCTTCCGCAAACTCCAGGGCCTTACGGCAGAGCAGGTCGCAGATCGGGCCGGGATCACGCGCACGACCTTGCGGCGCCTCGAGCACGGTGACCCGAGCGTCGGCCTCGACGTGTTCTTGGAGGTGTGTCGCGCGCTGGGGATCCTCGACTTCGTCCTCGTGGGCATGAACCCCTACGAGACGGCTCTGGGCCAGGCGCTAGCGCAGTCGATGCTCGAGCAAAAGCGGACCCTTCCCGAGCGGGTGCGCCAGTGAGCCGGAACGCGGTCAGCATTGACGTCACCCTCGCATTGAGGGGTAGGGACATCCTCGCCGGGCGTGCCTTCCTATCGAGCAACCGCGGACGCGTCACCACGGTCTTCCGCTATGACTCCAGCTACCTTGCCAGCAAGGGTGCCTTTCCACTCGACCCGGCATTGCCGCTGTTTGAGGGCAGCCACGCAATCCAGGACGGCCTGCCATTCGCATTTGCCGACTCCGCTCCCGACCGGTGGGGTCGCAACCTCATCCGCAAGCGACTCCAATCAGTTGGGCCAGATGGCGCCCGGCGTGAGGTTACGGACATCGACTACCTCCTCGAGGTTAGTGATGCCACGCGTCAGGGGGCCTTACGTTTCACGGTTGCCAGCGAAAACTCGGACGAGAAATTCCTCGCAGGCCACGCCGATGTGCCAAAACTCATCGAGTTGCCGCGACTACTTGCCGCCTGCGACAGGGTCGTGGGTGACGGTGATCTCGCCGCGATCAAGGAGCTGCTGGACGCTGGCACCGGGTCGCTTGGTGGGGCACGCCCCAAGGCATCTGTGCGCGACGGCGGACGCTTGCTCATTGCGAAGTTCTCCAGCCTGCGCGACGAGTGGGACGTTATTGCATGGGAGAAGACGGCCTTGGACCTCGCCGAGCGCGCAGGCATCACGGTGCCCGGTCGGCGCCTTGAGCGCATTGCAGGTCGGTCAGTGTTGTTGCTCGACCGGTTCGACCGCACACCGGACGGCGCACGCATCCCGTACCTGTCTGCGATGTCGCTGCTCACCGCCCGCGACGGCAACACCGCGGCCGTCAACTACCTTGACCTCGCCGAGGCAGTCGCTGAATACGGGGCCGAAACCGTGCGAGCAGACCTCGTCGAATTGTGGCGGCGAGCTATATTCAGTGTCGCTATCCACAACACGGACGACCACCTACGCAACCACGGGTTTCTTCGGGCTGATGGTGGCTGGGCGCCATCACCAGTGTTCGACATCAACCCGAATCCCGACATCGGCGTCAGACGAGAGCTTGCGATTGGGGTGGGAATCGACCCAGCTGATGAGATCCTGGCTCTCCGTGAGGTCGCACCTTCCTTCGGCGTAGATCGGTTAGTTGCAGAGGAGATCCTCAATGAGGTGTTCAATGCCACCCGGTTGTGGCGGGAGTGCGCTGGCATTAACGGCCTTCCGGCTCGCGAGTTGCGCCTCATGGAGGACGCCTTTGCGCCTCGCTTCTCCCTACGTTGACCTCGCAAACACCTGTCGCTCAGATCGGCTACTCAATGAACCGCCAAAACTATTGACAGATTGTCATTGTTGAGGAAGGCTCCGGCTGTGCCCACCACCGCGCCTCAAAAACGCGAGCGCACCCGGGCCGATCTACTCATTGCCATTCAGGAACTTTTGCTTGATGGCGGAGTTGAGACCCTGTCCGTTCCCCAGGTCATCGCACGCGCTGGCGTTTCGCAGGGAACCTTCTACAACTACTTCGATCGTCTTGACGCGGCGCTCGATGCGGTCGCAGACCTCCTCCTAGCGGAGCATGCGCGTGGTCTCGATTTCGTGAGATCCGGTTCGAGTGATGTCGCGGAGGTATTCGCCCGCTCAACCAAGCAGACCCTCCTAGTTGGCCACCACATGCCGGAGGTCGGTCGACTCCTCTTCGATTCCGGGTTGCCCGTTGACCGCCTCGTGGCTGGTCTACGCGCCCACATGCATCGCGACGTCCTTTTTGGCCTGTCTTCGGGCGACTTCACCGCCAACGATTCGCAGGCCACCGCCAGCGTCCTTGGTGGTGCAATCGTCGGTTCGTGGCTCGACATCCATCGAGGCCGGCTATTGATTGATTCGATCCCGCCAGTTGTTGAATACCTCCTGCGAACCCTCGGGGTTGCGCCTCGCAAGGCAGTTCGCCTCGCCAAAGCGCCGCAGCAGTTTCATCGACTTCACCCCTTGCCACTATCGCCACTGCTGGAGGTCTAACGATGGGATCGACGACGTCAGGGCCAGCTCGCACCGTTTATCGAGGCGACGTGGGCTACGACGAGGCGCGGCGCGCAACGATGTGGAATGCGAATGTGCCCGATCGATATCCCGGCTGCATCGTGCAAGCCACCTGTGTCGCGGATGTTATGGCCGCCGTGCGCAAAGCGAAGGCATCAGACGAATCAGTTTCCGTGCGCTCAGGGGGCCACAGTTGGTCGGGCAATCATGTTCGCGACGGAGGCGTCCTCATTGATCTTTCGCGCCTGACGTCCTTCTCAATCGACAAGGCCACAATGTCGGCGACGGTCGAACCCGGCCTCGGGGGAAGCGTGCTCCTTGCTGCGCTCATGAGGGAGGGCCTGTTCTTCCCTGTCGGGCACTGTCGTGGTGTCGGCCTCGGCGGCTATCTCCTCCAAGGGGGTTTCGGCTGGAACGGCCGAGCGTATGGACCCGCGTGCGCCAGCGTCATGGCTATTGACTACGTCGACGCCGATGGCGAACTCCGTCATGCAAGCGATACTGAGAACTCGGACATGCTGTGGGCCGCGCGTGGATCAGGCCCGGGATTCTTCGGTGTCGTCGTGAAGTTCCACCTGCGACTGTATGCCCGTCCGAGGTTCATCGGAACCGCAGCCGTTCAGTATCCGGTGGATCGACTCGAGGACGTTGTCAGATGGATGGGTGAGATTGGTCCGAATGTTCCATCCGAAGTCGAATTGCAATTCGTGGTGTCCCGCAACCCGTCGTTCCCCCCGCGACTGCGCAAGTACAACCGCACCTCGCCGGTGAGGATCGAAATCGCGGCACCGGTGATGACATCATCCCGCTCGGCGGCAAAGGCTGCTCTGTCCTTTCTCGAGAGTCGGCCGCGAGGTTTACGACGCCGACTGCCGCTATTGCCGGTGCCCCTGAGTGCTGCATTCGGGGCCGTCATGCAGCATCCCCAATTCCACCAACTGGACAACGGACAATCTGTGGACCCACGCGGGCCCGGATGAACTCCTCAGCCATGTCCAGCGCATCGCTGACACCCTGCCTCCACCACCGGCACACTTCCTATGGTTGAACTGGGCACCAACCCACACCTTGGGCGACATGGCCTACTCCGTCGAGGACCGCACTTACCTTGCGCTGTAAGGAGGATGGAGCGATCCGTGGGACGCGACGTCCACACCTACATGGGCGCGAGACAACGTCGCGGCAATGGAAAGCCTGTCCACCGGCATTCAATTCGCTGATGACCCGGGCCGACCAGCACGTGGCATCTCCCTGGCCGCCCAAACCCGACTCGATGCGCTGCGGGCCACCCAAGACCCGCAGGGTCGATTCCACCGATGGATCGGAGAGGCATGAAACTCCCCACACCAAAGTCGATTCCCGGACGTGCACTTGGTTGGTCCCCGGAGGAACTTGCATCCTTGCCCTACGCCCGGTTCTGGAACCCGGTGATGGCTGAGATTCCCGCCCATGCCCTCCGCGCACTGTCGGACAGCCCGGTGGCCGAGGCACTCATGCCTCGAATGCCCGAGGCGGTCAACGACATCGTCGACTCGCGAATCCAAAATGGCTACACCGTTAACCGCGACGGTGCGATCCACGTGAACCTCACTACCGAGATGCCTGACGTGACACCACCGATGATCGACTGGTGGTTCGGGTGGCACGGTGATAGCGCCCCTCGATACAAACTTTGGCATCCCCTTGCCCACATCCATGCCCAGTGGGAGCAGTTGCCGCCGGCCGGATCTACCGGGCGCGCGCGATATGTCGGGAACACCTCGCAGGTTGACGAGTTCCTCGGCAGCGCGATGATCCGCGGGGCAATCCAGTTCCGCCGACCCGAGGAAATCGGCCTCGTTGACCCCAATCTCGCAACCGGTATCGAAGCCACCGCCGTATGCGCTCGAGTCGGCCTGGTTGACGCGCCGATTGACATGGGCTACCTCGTGCACCATGTGAGCGCCTTCGCCGGTGGTTCAGTGATGCGCTCCCGATTCTGGATCGGCCCTCCCTACATCGCCGCCCGCAAGCCGGCCTTGCGCCCGTTCATGCCGCTTGCCCGGCGACTGGTAAGCCTCACCGAACTCGATGCGCGCGCCCTGCTCGTGCACTGCGCCCAGGAGATGAACCACCTCGCGACATTCCTGCCGGCTCTCTACGAGCAGGAGTCCTGAACGCCTCTGCAACTGGAACAGCCCTTCACTCAGGCCGATGCCCAGAGACTGCAACGCCTTTGAGGAAAGCTTCAATGGCCGCAGCTACTGCGCCGGCATGCGTCTCCATGAGTGGGATCGTCCCGCCCTCGATCACCACGGTCTCAACCTTCACGGAGCCAGTGAGAGCTTCCCTCACTCGTGGCAGGTCGGGCATTGCAAAGGGGTCGGCGGCCGCACCGACCATAAGCACGGGAGCAGTGATGAGGCCGATTCGGTCCTCCATTCGGTAGCGGGCGCAGGCGCGGTGCCCCTCAACAGGATCAAGTCCGGGTGCGAGCGCATCCCGGATGAACCGATCAAGGAGGTCGTGGCGGTTCGGGGGATAAAAGGGTGCGCGCTTCGCCCACAATTCCATGAGGTGTGCTCCGTCAGACTGGCCGACCGCGTCATCGACACCCGGGCCGTCCGCGTGCCTGAGGCGAAACTCCTCATTCGTCCAGGGAGCACTTGACAGGACGAGGGCGCGGACGAGATCAGGTTGCGAGGCGCCCACCTCGATCGCTACGGCAGCCCCGGTGTGGTGGCCCACGACCACGACATCGTGAAGGTCAAGGGCTTCGATGAGGCTGATCGCACCCGAGGCCATTGCTTCGATCGTGTGTGGCCTTGGCGCGGGAGGGCTGGCACCAAAACCGACCATGTCCATGGCGATGACGCGATGGTTGCGCGAGAGGAGCGGCTGAAGTTCGGCGAACTCGTCGAGTGACCGTGGGGTCTGGTGAAGGAGAAGGATCGGATCACCAGAGCCCGCGTCGCGGTAGTGAAGTTGGCCCTGTGAAGCTTGGGCATAACCGAATAGTCCCCGCGATCGCGCTTTGTCATTCATGATGACCTCCGATGCCGTTGGGTTTCCACCGTGCTCACTTTGATGCCTACTGCTTGGAGGCCGCAATGCTCGCAGCACGTATTCATGAATGGGGGTCGACCCCCGTCATTGATGAAATTCCCGATCCGGGTCCGGCTCCTGGAGAGTCAATCATTCAACTTGAGGCAGCCGCCGTTGGCCACCTCGACCTCACGATCGCCGGTGGCCACTTTCCGGTGAGCCCGGCTCTCCCCTACGTCGGGGGGGTTGAGGGTTGCGGCATCGTCGTCGAATCTGGCTCATTTGCCGTTGGTAGTCGGGTCCTCATCAGGGGGGCGGGCATGGGGATTGAGCGAGACGGTTGTTGGGCGGAACTCGCATCCGTGCCGGACTCCGCCCTGTCCGCGGCCCCGTCGGGAATGTCTCCCGAACTTGCATCCTCGTACTTCGTCCCTGCCACGACCGCGCACGTGGCGTTGCACGAAGTCGGTCGAATCCTCAAGGGCGAGACCGTGATCGTGCTCGGCGCCGCTGGCGCTGTCGGTTCGATCGCCTGTCAACTCGCGATCTACGCGGGGGCTGAGGTGATCGGCATCGTGTCCCGCGCCGATAGCAAGGGCGCCGTTCACACCGGAGTCGAGTGCCTGAGCCTCGACGATCCGGACACCACCGTGCGACTCGCGGCCCAGCGACGGGCGGCCCTCATGATCGACACTATCGGAGGTGACCAGTTGGCTGAGCACCTGTGGTGGGTGGCCTCCGGCGGTCGAATCGCCCTCGTGGGATACACGCACGGCGCCACCGCGTCAATGGACCTGCCCTCCTGGCTCATGTCCGACGTTGCGATCCTGCCGGTCAACACCATCAGCAGATCCGCCGCTGCCAATCAGTGCGATCCGGAGGTTCGGGGAATGCTCGAGGATGGCCGGCTCACGCTCCATCTGGAGACGTTCGCTCTCGCAAGCATCGGTGATGCGGCGGCTCAGCTTCGTTCCGGATCGATACGCGGCCGAGCGGTGGTGACCATGCCATCTTGCTCACCGAAACGGTGAGGCGGTTGCAGGGCTCAATCTCGCATTGAATACACCAGTCATTGCAGGCGCGGCAAATTCCTTGCTGGCGCCAGCCCATCGAGAGGAAATCCATGAAGAAGATCGCATTGGGGGTTGGTATCGCCTCCCTCGCACTGTTGACCTCGGCTTGCGGGGGCTCATCCGGGGGAACGACTGCCAGCTCGTCTAGCGCACCATCCGAAGCACCCGCCGCGTCCGCCGCACCTGCGTCGTCCGCACCTGCGGCAGCGGCTATTACCTTCGATTCGGCAGAGGCAGCCATCCCGATCGGCTACCCGGAGCCGGGGAGCGGCTCACTTAAGCTCGCCTACCTCAACCCATTCGGAGGCAACGAGTTCCTCGATACTCTTGGAGCAGCGATGCAGATCGAGGCCGAAAAACTCGGTGGCACCGTCACCGTATTCGATGGCAAGGGCAGTGTTGACGACCAGATCGGGCACCTCGAGCAGGTGATCGCCCAGGG